>NZ_JACAQL010000050.1:0-344 GCF_013385245.1 Pseudomonas sp. IPO3747 | reverse complement strand
GCCCTCCCAGTCCCCCAGGCGCTCGCGGCTTTCGACCTCGGCTGGGCGTTCACTGATTGACACGCGATTACGCAGCTGCCCGCGCCGATCGTGGCTTCCATAGCGTTTCCGGTAGCGCTTTCGGCGATGTCGCAGATAGGTATAAAGCTCACCACCGGCGCGCTGTTCGGCGGCAATGAACCGATAAATCCACTCATGGCTGACCGCCCGGCTTGGCTGCTCCTGCTTCAACCGCTGGGCGATCTGCTCCGGACTCATGCCATGCTTGAGCCACGCCGGGAGATGATGGCTGAGCCATGTCGCCGGCTTGCAAAACTTGCGCGCACCCGCTCGACGAGCATCAC
>NZ_JACAQL010000049.1:0-459 GCF_013385245.1 Pseudomonas sp. IPO3747 | reverse complement strand
AAATTTTTGCAACTTTTTCAATTTTTTTTTTTTAAAATTGTAAGTTTTGAAACGAATGGTTTGTGATTGTTTATAACACTAGTATTTTTCAAGAAATACTATGTAGTTGTTATCATGCTATTAGTTTAGTCAAACAAGTTGAGTTTTAGGAGTTAGACGATTGGAGTGTTTTAGGATTGGAATTTAGGAAGGAAATGTCAATCTGTGGCCTTTGTTGTTCGAGCCGGTAGGTTTAAAATGGGTGGGCCTTATGCACCTTACCACCTAAGATCGTCTGGTCTGGGATGGTATTTCTGGGAGCTCGCTACACGGAGAACATCGAAAGTCATGGACAATTCCTTAATGGCCTTTAGAATCTGAATGAGTAAGTACACTTCATTGTGGACAGAAAGTTTGTAATCAAGGGTTCTCTAGAAAGCCATGAATTCCAAAGAACATTCTGATTATGTTTTCGCAAAC
>NZ_JACAQL010000048.1:0-356 GCF_013385245.1 Pseudomonas sp. IPO3747 | reverse complement strand
ATTCCCCCCGTTGAGTTCCTAGCTTGTTGTTACGTACCGAGCTCGACTAGTGGCAGGCTTCGCTAGCCATTCGTCGTGGGAGGATCAGTAAGGGAGGCGTGTAACGATTCGGATTCTCTTCTAAACATGCGTGTCGTCTCTAAATCAGTCCCGAATCACTACCATTGCCCAAGCCCCGCTAGCAATCGGTAGTGCAGAGAATCAGTCGCCAAATCACGATCAAAATCACTACCAATGCCCAAGCCCCCGCTAGCAATTGGTAGTGATGAGATCAGTCGCTTTAATGAACTTGTTCGCGTATCGTTCGGTGCATTCTGGGGGACGTTTTGGCTTTTGGTCGCATGATTGGTCTTGGT
>NZ_JACAQL010000047.1:0-303 GCF_013385245.1 Pseudomonas sp. IPO3747 | reverse complement strand
CGCGCCCCCTTCAATGGTGCCTGAATTCATAGAATAAGCGCAACGCTTGAAACGACAGGCAGAGAGCCAGCCACCGGTAGAATACAGGCTCTCACACCGAAGGATTCAAGCGCAGATGACTACGCATTACCGGCAGCTGACTCAGGGACAACGTTACCAGATTGAGGCTGGCTTGAGCGCCGCAGAGAGCCAGGCGAGCATTGCAAAGCGGGTCGGCGTGCATCCCTCGACGATCAGTCGCGAGGTTCGCCGCAACAGCACCCAGAATATCTACAAGGCTGTTTCTGCGGCCCATGAAAGTGA
>NZ_JACAQL010000046.1:0-581 GCF_013385245.1 Pseudomonas sp. IPO3747 | reverse complement strand
TTGCTGGCGTTTTTCCATAGGCTCCGCCCCCCTGACGAGCATCACAAAAATCGACGCTCAAGTCAGAGGTGGCGAAACCCGACAGGACTATAAAGATACCAGGCGTTTCCCCCTGGAAGCTCCCTCGTGCGCTCTCCTGTTCCGACCCTGCCGCTTACCGGATACCTGTCCGCCTTTCTCCCTTCGGGAAGCGTGGCGCTTTCTCATAGCTCACGCTGTAGGTATCTCAGTTCGGTGTAGGTCGTTCGCTCCAAGCTGGGCTGTGTGCACGAACCCCCCGTTCAGCCCGACCGCTGCGCCTTATCCGGTAACTATCGTCTTGAGTCCAACCCGGTAAGACACGACTTATCGCCACTGGCAGCAGCCACTGGTAACAGGATTAGCAGAGCGAGGTATGTAGGCGGTGCTACAGAGTTCTTGAAGTGGTGGCCTAACTACGGCTACACTAGAAGAACAGTATTTGGTATCTGCGCTCTGCTGAAGCCAGTTACCTTCGGAAAAAGAGTTGGTAGCTCTTGATCCGGCAAACAAACCACCGCTGGTAGCGGTGGTTTTTTTGTTTGCAAGCAGCAGATTACGCG
>NZ_JACAQL010000045.1:0-1233 GCF_013385245.1 Pseudomonas sp. IPO3747 | reverse complement strand
GGTGTCTTGCAGGCTTTCGATATTAAGATCGCCGCCGACGTCGGCGATGACTTTTTTGCCACTCGCCACCGCGCCTTTGATCTGGGTATCGAGTTAAAAGCGGGAAAAGTCTGATTATCTGATCGGGCGAGTTTTTTGAAAGTCAGGCTATGAGGGGCATCAAAAATCAATGTCTACTTCAGACCGTCCCTAGGTAAACTGTATTTTTTATAAGCATCTCAGTTGTCAGGGTATTTGAACTTTGTACTGACTTGCTCTCCATGTTTATATGAAATTACGAATGAAACCCAATCTTCACCGCGTTGCTCAGCGCTATGTTTAAGCTTATCTACCAATTCATACAACTGTGTATCGTCTATATCTGTCCGGGCGTTGGTAGTCTCCACTCCATCCTTTTCGACAAGTAACTCTGTGTCTATGAATCCTTTTCCTACTACCACCTCGTAACGAAAACGATCATAGCCGTCGATAATTCCGTTATCAATAATGGAAAATATTTCTTTAATTAATGCAAAATCTTCGGTAATCATATGTGTTCCTTTCAAGGCTTGCTGGATTCATTTTTGAAAATACTGGTTCTGGTCCTACCATCAATGGTGTAGGTGACTGATAAAGTGTCGGGTCTAATAGAGTCGGCAGTTGATCTGTTGAATTTGATTGTGGTTGGGCCAACTGTCTTCGTCGGGTCGTCCAGAGCCTTTTTGATGATATTTTCATAGAAAACTTTATAGGCTGAATTATTGAAGTTTTTATCTTGTGGGAAAAGGTTGTAGCCGTCACATGTGCCGCCTTGGCTGCAAGCTTGAGCATGACCACCCACATCAGTGTCTCGGCCCTGATGGCCCATCTCTGTTTGCCTAGAGTCGCGAGGGATTTTTTCATTCACAGGGGTAAAGGTCAACTCTTCAACCTGACCTGCGCTGTTGGTTGTGAAGGATTTCCCATTGTCAAGCTCATACCGTGTATTTGCAGCTCGTGCACTCGGGTTATTAAGCAGCTCGTATTCTGGAGTACCCTTAACTGCATTTTCAGTTTTAACTTTTACAATCGGTATTTCAGTCGCCGACTTTACACGTTGAGCATCCCGAAGCTCAGCCTCAGTTTTAGCAAGCTGCCCGAATTTGGAGCTCGCACTTCCCTCCTGGCTATCTGCAACAGCGCCTACAACACGGTTGCGTACAGCTTCGGCTTTGGCGAGCTTCTCGATTCTAGCCACCTCAGCCATCTTTTCAA
>NZ_JACAQL010000005.1:0-22900 GCF_013385245.1 Pseudomonas sp. IPO3747 | reverse complement strand
GGCACACCGAGCCTAAGCGAGGTGCCGAGTGGTGGGGCGAGGACTTTTTGGTTACCTTTTTGGTCCTTCAAAAAGTGACCCGCCGTCAGGGCGGAACCCTAAGTAGCCGTTACCGCAGCAACGGATATGTACACCGCCCTCCCATAGCTATCAACCCAACTGTTTCTCAACCCACTTACCATACCCATCAATAAACGCCTGCAAAAACGGCCTGGTCTTCTCCGACACCTTACCCGCCTCATCAAACACGCTCCCCGCCCCGCCCAGGTACGCTTCGGGCTGCTGCATGCAAGGTACATCCAGAAACACCAGCGACTGACGCAAATGATGGTTCGCCCCAAACCCACCAATAGCCCCCGGCGACACACTGATGATCGCCCCAGGCTTACCCCCATAGACACTTTGCCCATAAGGACGAGACCCAACGTCAATGGCATTCTTCAACGGGGCCGGCACGGAGCGGTTGTATTCCGGTGTCACAAACAACACCGCGTCGGATGAGCGTACTTGCTGACGGAAAGTACTGTAGGCTGCGGGCGGCGCAGTACCGTCGATGTCTTCGTTGTAGAGCGGCAAATCGCCAATTTCCACAATGTTCAACTTGAGGTTGGCAGGGGCCAGTTCGGCCAATGCCAACGCGACCTTACGGTTGATCGACTCTTTTCTAAGGCTGCCAACCAGGACGGCAATCGTATAGACCTTGCTCATTGAGGTTTTCCCGACATCTGACTAAAGGAGCCTTTAGTTATAGAGCCTTCGTGACGCGTTAACCAGCGGGTTTTGATAATCCCGAAGCTGTTTGCCACGCACTCACCAGCGTAGGAAGCGTCTGAAAACATCAACGAATAGTATTTTTTTCCCATAGGTAAACTACCCCGCTCCATGACGGTCTACAGAACCGCAAATCGAGTGTTTATCTCCAGAGGTTCTAAACAGATGGCTGCAGTACTTGTCGGACAGTTCCATGCCAGAGACGCGGAAGGACGCGTGTATTCGGTGCATGAGTTCCAGGAATCCAACCCGGCGCAGGACAGCCAGGCTGGCTCGACGCCTACCACCACCTACAAGCTGGCCATTGGCGACCGTGTAGAAAAATTGGAAGGCGATGAATTCAAATTGATCCAGTCGGGGACTATCATCGTCCGCGAATCGCAAACCACCCTCGCGTCATAAGATCCCGCCTTATCGACCTGCTCAGTCCTGGCCATTACTGGCGTTGACTGGGCCGGGGGATCACGGCCGGCGCATCTGCGTTACCTCCACGTCCTGCTCACCGTCCAACTGCTTGAGCGTTACCAGCAACCGCCCCCGCTCCCCTTCAACGGCATACAGCGAACGCTTGTAGCCCGGCGTGCCGTAAGCGGGATACGCCACCACCTGCCTGACCAGCGCAATCTCCAGCACAGCCCCCACCTGCTCGCTCACCTGTTCCTGGGAACGGATAAACGCCTCAAGGGCGTGGTTTTCCGGGGTGCGTTCGTCTTGATTATTGAGGAGATAAGCAGCCACGCAGCCAATGGTCACCAAGACCAGCAGCTGTTTGGCCCTTACCCCGAAAAACGTCGAGGGTAGAGGCATGTGAGACCAGACCTGTTGTTGTTTTAAGTGCCGGGTGAGCGGCATTGGTCGTTGATGATCAGATGCGTCATTCTAATCAGGTCGATGGGGAATGCCAGGTGATTCAGTGGTCGCCGTAGGTAATATCCTTGTTATCGCCGACGCCGCCCAGGGTTCGGTCCTTGCCGAATGAAAACAGGTCGAAGGGGGTGTTGGGCTGGGTCGCCGGGTAGTGGTACTGATAGGCAACGCCCCAAGGGTCGGTCAATAACTCATCCTTGACGTAGGGTCCTTTCCCATTGGCTGATGCCGCAGGTTGCACGGTCAGCACCTCCAGGCCCTCCTCATCCGTAGGATAGCGGCCGGTATCCTGATGGAACTGCTCGACAGCCTTGCCCAGCTCAGCCACCTGCGCCTTGGCAGTGGCGATTTCCGTCAGCGTTACATCCCCAAACAAGCGCGGCCCCAGCGCCAAGGCCAACAAGCCAATAATGACCAGCACCACCAGCACCGCCCAGCGCGTGAAGCCGCGCTGGGTGAGTATTTTTCCGCTTAAGCGACTTGATGGCATGTTGAGGCTCCCCCTTTCCCTCGATTGATACACTCGTTGTATACCCTGCCCGTGACAGTGACATACCCACTAACGGTAGCCAACACTCACCCATGCCTGTGCTCTTTTTTACCCAGGCATTGAAACCCCATCGCACTGAACATAGACTCCGGCGATGCGTTTACGTCATATCGAAGTGATTCAGGCCATCTTGCAGACCGGACATCTCGGCACCGCCGCCGAATGGTTGCAACTCCCCGTGGGCGATGTGGACGCAACCCTCAAGGACGCCGAGCAGCAATTGGGCTTCATGCTGTTCGCCAGTGTGCGCGGGCGCTTGCAAGCGACGCGCGAAACCCTTGAGCTGCAGGCTGAAATCGCCCACCTCTATGAAGCGCTGGAACCGTTGCAACGCCTGGCCGGGCGCCTCAAACATCATCACGCCCCGCCCTTGCGCACCTTGTGCACGCAGCCCTTGGCTAACCAATTGTTGCCGCAAAGCCTGGCTATGCTGCGCCGGCGCTTTCAGGACACACCGTGCACCCTGTCGAGCCAACCGACCCGGGAGATCGTCAGGAGCCTGCTGCTGCGCGAAGCCGACGTGGGCCTGAGCCTGCATGATCCGCAGCACCCACAAATCCAAAGCACCGTACTGGCCCAAGGCAAGCTGCAACTGCTCGCGCCCCATGGCTGGCTCAAACCCAAGCAAAAGTACATTGCACTGCAGGACCTGGCCGGGCAGTCAATGATCGGGCTGGAAGGTCACGACCCGCTAAGTCGTCTGCTGGACGCAAAACTGCAAGCCCTGCGCCCACTGCCGTTGGTGCAGACACGGGTGCAGACCTACCAGATGATGCGCAGCATGGTGGAGGCCGGAGCGGGTCTGGCGATTGTCGACCCGTTTACCGCCTTCGGCGCGCGGGAAGCTGGGCTGGATGCGTGCCCGTTATCGCCGCCGATACCTGTGGTCCTTTACGCATTGACGTTGAAGGAATCTGAACCTGCTCCGGCGTTGAATGCACTGTTGGAAATCGTCGCCGACAAGGCCGAAACCTTGCTGACCGTTACTGCATCCACCTGACCCCGCCCTGCGCACCATCTAGTGCGCTTTCACCGACATAAATTCTAAAAACTCCCGCTGGAACCTTGTTCTAGAAGCGTCGCACTCACAGAAGCAGAAAGCACAGCCGAGTGCTTTCCACTGGACGACATACTCTAAACAAGGAAGCGTTTTCTATGACTACCCTCCATTCTGTCCTTACTGATCGAGCCCTTCAAAACCCTGCCAGTCTCAACCCACCGCAGGACGCCGGTGCGTTAACTAGCGCTCAACCGAATTCGATTGAAGCCTCAGCCAACGATGCAACCCCTGGCACCCTGGACAACCCGGCAGCGCTTAAAAAAGCTTTTGCCGATCGGTGTAACTGGGAAACCCTGGCGGCAAAACTGCGCACAAGCCTGGAAGAACTGCAAGCCGCCTTCCCGCCCCCCCTTTCCAGTGAGCAACAAAGCCTGCTCGAAGGCCGGCTGACGTCGCACTGGAATAGCACCTCAATACCGGTCTGTGAAGGCTCCAGCTACTATCAAAAGCACAATCTGGCGCCGACCAGCATCGTCAAATTGGGCACATACCTCAGCGGCAGCGACTTGCCCCTGCCCAAAACCCTGAACGCGTTGCAGGCCCTTTATCAGCTAGCGACAAAGCACGTTCAGACCCCGCCCCTGGGCAACTTCAGCGGCGCGCTGTCCTGGCCGATCCCGCTCTCGGCGCAAGACAAACAAGCCATCATCGACCTGCTGAACGCTCCTGACTCAACGCTGCCGGAACTGCCACTGACTGATCCAAAAGGCGTGCTGGGCTATCTGTTGTCCGCGTGCGAGTTGTCCAGCAATGATTTCAAATTCACCAGCAGCGCAGTAGAAACGCTGCTGGGATCGGCCAAGGCGCAAGCGCTGGGCCAGGCCATTCAAACCCGGTTGGGCGGCATTGCAACGAACACCAGCGTCAATGACTATTTGTTGGCTGCGATTCATCTGGGGCTGAATCCCCAATCCGTGGGCACTCCGGCGCGTAACCGCGTTGCCGGCTTTGATCTTGGGCAACGCCAGCATTGGTACCGACCGGCCACGGTCGTCATCGAGGGTTTGAGCCGTCATCTGGTGGCAACAGGCCGAGCCTCTGCGGCATCGGCTCAACTGGCGGCCCGCATGTTGTTGGCCCACTGCGCCCCTGAATACCTGGTCAAGGACATTCCGGCGAGCGTGACCTACGGCAGCATTCCCTGGACACAGTTGACGATCGCCGCCGCCAAGCTGGAAGCTGAATCGCCGGGGCGCACACTCACAATGACCTACAGCGAAGTGCTCGCCGCCGCAGAGGGCATCGACATCGGCACACCGCTCTCGCAGCATATCCATCGCGAAGCGTTGCACAATTGGGGTGAAGTCAAAGGCTACTTGAATGCAGGCACGACGCCCGACGACACGCAGATGCACACTGTGCAAAGTACCTTTAGCGCCCAGCAGCAAACCTTGCAAGACATCAGCCGGGCACTCGCAACCCCCATCCCGATGCGTGAAAACCTGGGAATGGATCTGCTCAGGGAGAAATTTCCAGGCATATCCGATGAGGTCTTCAAGGCGAAAAACCTCACGAAAGCCCGACTGATCGAAGGACGCCCCGGTCGCTTCCCCGGAACATATTCAATGCTCGATGTCGTCATGCACGGCGACAAAGTCAATAATGATGACAGCGAACATTGGGTCACCAATGACAAGCGCATCCCCATCAAGCAATTTTGCGCGCTTTCCGATAGCGGCGAACTTTCCGTCGCAGACACCTTTACCCAACGCTACACATCGGCCATAGCAGAGTTGGAAAAAGGCCACTCGGGGATGACCCAATACCTGATTTCGACGGTGCCACCCGAAGATAAAGAAAACTTTGATGATGGAAAACTCGAGTTTTTTCATACCGACAGCTACCTCATCGGCCTCGATTTCTCGACCAAAAGCCTGATCCAAAAAGGCCATACGCTGGATGTGAAAACCACCCGTGGAGGACAGGTCAATATTTACCGCATCGATACACGCGCCGGGACCATTTCCAAACACAATTACCTGGCTCACATTTACTCGCCACCCTACACCCGGCTCGATAATCGAGACGCCAACACACTGCATAGAACCGTACGATTCAACCCGTTCGAAGACGAGCATGCCGAGCAGGCCAAGGAAAAGCCGGCGACCACAGTAACACCACAGGTCTTCGATTCAGACCGCACCCGCTACATCGCCAAAATACTCACCAAACGCATGGACTTGCAGGGCGATGAGCTACTGCAACATGCCCGAGGAACAACGTCTTACGACAAAACCAGTGCCGCCAACAAGGCCATCGGGGAGTTTTTCCTGAATATGATTCCGTTCAGGTCTGCGATTGTTAACTTCACGCAGGGCAATATCGGTGAGGGTTTGCTTGACCTTGGCATGGACGTGATCGGTCTGGTGACTCTGGGCGCCGGCAAGGCAGCACATGCGAGTAAAGCCCTCGCCAAAGGCGTGGCCGGCCTCAAGGGTGCAGCAAGAACCGCCCGGTTTCTGGGTACCGTCGCAATCGACGCGCTCAACCCGTTGGGCGGTGCGGGCGATTTGCTCAAAGGTATCAGCCGCTGGACCTGGTCCAAGGGAAAGAGCGTATTCAATACCCTCAAGGGCGCCAGCGGCAACTACGACGTGCTCAAAGCCGCCAGCACACAGCATGGCTTGGTTGCCATAGGCACCTCCAGGGTTGCTGGTGAAATGCTGGAAGGTGATGCGTTGTTCCAGGGCGGTAAATGGTATGCCTTCGATGCAGCCAAGGGGCGTCCCTACGGTTCACCGTTGAAAGATTTCCAGCCTGCGGCGGCGGCGGCCGGTGAGAGCGTCAAAGTCTTTGATAGAACCTCGCTGCTTGAATATGAGGCCATCGTTTCCCCGGACCTGCTGCAGGTTAAAGGCTTGCAGGCGAATATCTACGTCGGCCCGAACAACAAAGAATATATAAAAGTCAACGGCAAGCTCTATCAGTCCACCATCAAGGATGGCCAGCGGGTTATCCAACACCCCAGTGCCGCCCGAGACAACATTGTGGTCCGGGACCTGGGCAGCGCCGGCTGGGAGCCTCGCGCCACTGCCAATCGCTTATTGGGTGGTAACTCCCCGTCACCCTGGAAACTCGATGAAAACACCTACGTCGTACCGGTAGACGACGTAAAAATAACCACGGGTTCCTCATACCCCTTCACCATCAATTACCGAGGCATGAACTATGTCACCACCTTTGATACCAAGGTGGGTGCCTGGATGGCCGGTTCGGGTAACGCCAACGGCGTCACCACCGAGTACTTCTGGAGAAGCGCAAAGAACAAGTGGCAGATGGGACCCTTGGAGGAATATAAAAATGCCCAGAAGATCCCCGAGCACAACTTCAGGTTTATCGATGCAACCCCACCGGCTATCTTGCAGAAGTCCAGCAATATCAGGCCCATCCCAACCAACATTCACTACTTCTGGGCCGGCGGCGAAATACCCGACAAGCTGATCAAGAATATCGCGACCAACGCCGAAAAAATGCCCGGTTTCAAATCCATTGTGCACGTCGACGCCGACACGCCAGAGTTGCTGCAGACCATCAAACTCAAGCTGGAAAAGGATGCGCCCGGCGTCACCGTCATGAATTTGCATGAAGAAGACTTTTTCCAACCCTTGAAGAACACCGAACTGTACGCCTACTTCCGCAGAGGCCAAGGAAAAAACCTTGCCGCCACTTCCGATGTAGCTCGCTATCCGTTGATGAATAAATATGGTGGCATTTATCTCGACACCGACGACACCATCAAAGGCGCGGTGGGATCCGCCGGTTTGAACGCGGGTGACTCGGATATGCTGCTCAGCAAACCAGTCGCTCACAAAATCACTGACTACAAACCCTTCTACAACACCAGTAACTTCGCCACGCAACCGGATAACCCGGTGGTCACCGAAATGATCGCCGAGATGAACCGGCGCTTCACTGAAAACAAAGCGTATTTTGCGGCCAACCGCCCGACACTTTCCAGAGAGGTCAACGGCGGGCTCACCTACACTTCAGATTTTCTGGAGTACGAAGGCAAGATCTTTGAGACCGTCGGCCCGAACCTGCTTGACGATGTACTGAGGTCCAAGCGACCGGACATTTACGATGCGGGATTCGATGGAATGAGCAAAGAAAAAATGCAGCAGGTCAAACACGGCGCGGTGCCCGGTATACCGTTCAGCCTGGAAGACGACATTCACCAGTACTACGCCAGTAAAGGCCTGAGTGAGCCGGATGGGCTACAACAGAGTCTGGAGCAAGCCAAGAAGCACTACCGCTCACTCCGTGACCAGTTGCAGGTTACCATTGGTGCCGAACATTCGTGGATCGATTCATGACTTAGCCTGCCGCACCTCAACGCGGCCTGAACGCCAGGGGCAAGGGCATTCAGGCCGTCTGCCGCTCAGACGTGAACAACCGATACCAGAAAATTGCCACTTCGCGGGTTTGCGGGTCAATCCCGCGATAGCGCAATTGATCGATCCCACCCATCACATACCCGCAGCGCTCATACAATCGGCAAGCGCCGAGGTTATTGTTCTGGGTTTCGAGCATCATGCCCGGCAAGTTCTTCTTGCGGCTCCAGAACTGCGCCACATCCAGCAATGCCTTGGCTACACCATGGCGCCGCGCAGGCATGGCCACCGCCAGCTCGTCGACATGGGCAAAACCATTCCAGTTGGTGCTGACCACAATGTGCCCCACCGCGCGATCATCCAGGTACGCCATAAAAATCGCACTGTCGGGAGCATCGCGGAAACTGGCGAACTCTTCCGGGTCGATGCCGTAACACTTGCGGTACGGCAGAATGCGCTCCAGCGCCCATTGGTCGACGCGCTTGCCCATCTCCGGTACGCCATAGGCGCTGACCTCAAAGCTGAAATCATTGCCCCACACGTAGGCGTCAAAGCCTTCGTCGGCGACCCGAACGCTGAGCCCCGGATACTTCGGGTTCATTACAGCTTGCATAAACATCCTTAACCCTTGATGCAATCGACGGTGTAACAACGGCCACTGCCGTCATCTTCGTGTTGCAACCCATGAACATCGGCGACAAAACCGGGGAAACTGCTATCGAACGTACGGGCAAATGCCAGATAGTCGATGATCGAGCGTGTCGACTCGGTAAAGCGCTCGCCCGGCATGATCAACGGGATGCCCGGCGGATAAGGCACCAGCATCACGGCTGCGATGCGTCCTGGCAAGGCGTCAATGGAAACGGCTTCGACTTCACCCCTGACCAGTTGGTCGTAGGCATCGGCCGGTTTCATCGCAATTTCCGGCAACACGGTGTACATCCGCTTGAGGTGCTTGGCGGTGGCGTTGCTGCGGTAACAACTATGCAATTGGTCGCACAGGTCACGCAAACCCAGGCCTTGATAACGTGCCGGGCCTTCTTTGAACACCGAGGGTAAACAACTGGCCAGGCTGGAATTGGCGTCGTAGTTGCGCTTGAACTCCAGCAATTCGGTGAGCAAGGTACTCCATTTGCCTTTGGTAATGCCCATGGAGAACAACACCAGGAAGGAATACAAACCGGTCTTTTCCACCACCAGCCCCCGTTCCCAGAGGAATTTGCTGACCACTGCGGCGGGAATTCCGCAGTCGCTCAAGGCGCCACCGGCGTTGAGGCCGGGCATCACCAAGGTGACTTTGATCGGGTCCAGCAACACATAGTCTTCGGCCACATCGCCAAAGCCATGCCAGTCATCCTGCGGGTGCAACAGCCAATCCGCGGTGGCGACCCGGTCGATGCCGGCCACCGACGGTGGTTGCCAGATGGAGAACCACCAGTCTTCGGCAGCAATATGCTGGCGCAGGTTGGCCAGGGCACGGCGAAAGCTCAGGGCTTCGTCGAACATCTCCTGCAACAGCGAGCGCCCGGCCGGGCCTTCCATCATCGCCGAAGCCACATCCAGCGAGGCGATGATGCTGTATTGCGGAGAAGTGGAGATGTGCATCATGAAGGCTTCGTTGAAGCGGTCGCGGTCCAGCTGGCGCGCGCCACCGTCCTGCACGTGGATCATCGACGCCTGGCTGAAGGCCGCGAGCAATTTGTGGGTCGAGTGGGTAGTGAATACCAGCGGGCTGTCGGCAGTGCGCGAAGTACCCATGCCATAGCGGCCGGCGAAAAACTCATGAAAGGCCGCGTAGGCGTACCAGGCCTCGTCGAAATGCAACACCTCGACACTGTTGCCCAGTTGCTGTTTGATCAGTTCGGCGTTGTAGCACAGGCCGTCATAGGTGGAGTTGGTGACCACCGCCAGTTTCACTTTCGCCGGCCGAACACGGGTCAAGGGGCTGGCTTCAATTTTGGCGCGGATCGACTCGGGGCTGAATTCGCTTAAGGGGATTGGGCCGATAATCCCCAGTTCATTGCGCTCCGGGCACAGGTACAGCGGGATCGCGCCGGTCATGATGATCGAATGCAGCACCGACTTGTGGCAGTTTCGATCCACCAACACCAAGTCATCGCGCCCGACCATGGAATGCCAGACGATCTTGTTGGCCGTCGAGGTGCCGTTGATCACAAAGAACGTGTGATCGGCGCCAAAGTTACGCGCCGCGCGGGCTTCGGCTTCGGCCAAGGGCCCGGTGTGATCGAGCAATGAACCCAGCTCCGGCACCGACACGGACAAGTCCGAACGCAGGGTGTTTTCGCCAAAGAATTGATGAAACGCCTGCCCCACCGGGCTTTTGCGATAAGCCACACCGCCGCCATGGCCGGGGGTGTGCCAGGAATAGTTGGAATCGGCCGTGTGCTGCACCAGCGCTTTGAAGAACGGCGGCAACAAGCCATCAAGGTAGGCGCGTGCAGCGCGAGCCACTTGGCGGGCCAGAAACGGCACGGTGTCTTCGAACAGGTACAGAATGCCGCGCAGTTGGTTGAGCTCGCTCATGGCATCGGCCGGCGCGTTTTCCAGGGTGACCTGCTCGCCCAGGGCAAAGATCGGCAGGTTGGGCGCCCTCACCCGCGCCAGGCGAATCAGCTCGACCATGTTTTGCAGCAGGTGGGTGTTTTCGCCAGCGCCCTCGGCGGCAATCAACATGCACGCCAGGCCATGATGGGTAGAAGCCACCAATCGGCCTTCGGCGTAATCCACCGCAGAAAAAATACTGAAGCCCTCTTGTTCCAACTCCCTGGCGATGCCTCTGACCCTATCACCGGCAACGGTGTCGGCCTTGATGTCACGGTGCACGATAAGAACAGGGAACTTCAGGTCTTTGTACATGAGTGCTTTGAGTCCTGAGGGCTATGCACTCAGGGTAGAAGCTGGGAGGGGATGTGGCGAATGAAGATTTTACAGACGACGCAAATCTACTGTGGGAGCTGGCTTGCCTGCGATGGCATCAACTCGGTACTTCAGGCACACCGAGTTGATGCCATCGCAGGCAAGCCAGCTCCCACATTTTTTAATTGCGTTCAGCCGTGATTATTGCTGAGTCAGTTGCGACCACAACGCCGGCGCACCCGCCGACTTGGCAATCGCTTCCAGGCGCGCCGCATGCTCAGCCAGATCCTGCTCGCTGGCACGGATGATGGTGGTCGGCTTGCGATCCGCCGCCAAACGGCGGATTTCCGAAGGACGGTTGCCCGAACCTTCCGCCGAGCCGCTGCCATCGGAAGCATTACCGGCCAGGGACAGGCTGGTCTGCCCGCCGGTCATGGTCAGGTAAACGTCGGCGAGAATCTCGGAGTCGAGCAAGGCGCCGTGCAATTCACGGCCAGAGTTATCAACCCCATAACGTTTGCACAACGCATCCAGGCTGTTGCGCTGGCCGGGGTGACGCTCACGGGCCATCATCAAGGTATCGAGAATCGAGCAGTGCTGGGAGATATCCGCACGCTCGGTCTGCCCCATCAGGGCAAACTCGTTATTGATGAACCCGACGTCGAACGCCGCGTTATGGATGATCAGTTGAGCGCCGTTGATGAACTCGAAAAACTCGTCCGCCACTTCAGCAAAGCGCGGCTTGCCCTTGAGGAATTCATCCGTAATACCGTGGACGCCAATTGCGCCCTCGTCACTGTCACGATCCGGTTGCAGGTAGACGTGAAAGTGACGCCCGGTGAGGCGGCGACCCATCAATTCGACACAGCCGATTTCAATGATCCGGTGACCATCGGTCACCGGCATGCCGGTGGTTTCGGTATCGAGTACAACAGATCGGATGGCCATCAGGGTTCAGCTCTCAACGGTGGTGTGCAGTGTGATGTGAATCAAGGGGCGCGATGTTAACACGTCAGCCGGCTCAGCTCTGTTTGTAGCCCCGAACTTCATCCACGCCACGGTTGGCCAATTGATCGGCGCGCTCGTTGCCCGGGTGGCCGATGTGCCCGCGTACCCATTTCCAGGTGATGTCATGGCGGTTGCATTGCTCATCGAGGAGTTGCCACAGGTCGGCATTCTTTACCGGCTCTTTGGCCGCGGTTTTCCAGCCGCGCTTCTTCCAGTTGACCATCCACTCGTTGATGCCCTTCATCACGTATTGCGAGTCGGTCACCAACAGCACGTCACAGCGACGCTTGAGTTCTTCCAGGCCGCGAATGGCGCCCATCAGCTCCATGCGGTTGTTGGTGGTGTTGGCTTCGCCGCCCCACAGTTCCTTCTCCACACCTTTGCACACCAGCAACGCGCCCCAGCCGCCGGGGCCAGGGTTGCCCTTGCAGGCGCCATCGGTGAAGAGTTCTACGGTATCGGTCATCAGTTGCTCGGTCTTCAATCAAAAAGAGGGGTTACGGTTCGCTCTGCTTGCGGTTGACCTTGGCCATCGGCATCGGCACCAGCTTGCCCATGGGCTGACGCGCGACCTGCCGCACCGGCCGCAGCCCGACCACGATCTTGCGCGCGACCAATAAATAGAAGCCACCGCCCGACAGTTGCCAGGCACCCGCCCGGCGCTCCCAGCCGGCCAGCCGTCCTTGCCACTTGGCAGACGCAAGCGGCGGACGATAGCACCCGAAGCGGCGTTTCTCCAGCGCGAAGCCCAGCAGGTTCAACCAGTCGCCCACCCGCGACGGCGCGATGCAGCGCGCCTGGCGCAGGCCGTCATGGGCGAACACATGGCGCAGGCCCCAACTGCTCCAGGGGTTGATGCCGATGATCAGCAAATGGCCACCTGGGCGCACGCTGCTGGCGGCCTCGCGCAGCAAACCGTGGGGCGACAGGCAGAAATCCAGGCCGTGCTGCAGCAACACTACATCGGCGGCATGTTCACTCAGCGGCCAGGCCTGTTCCTCGCACACAATCTCGACCCCAGGCAACGGCGCGCCCAGGCGCACATTGCGTTGCACCTGCGGCGCAGCGGGCGGCGTCTGGGCCGACGGGCCGTAGTGCACCAGGTAACCACCAAAGAACCGGCCCAGCTCGTCTTCGAGCATGCGCCGCTCTTCGTCCAGCAAAAATTGCCCGATCGGCCCGGACAGCCAGTCACGGGCTGCGCTGATCAGGGCCAGCCATTCAGGATCGGCCTGGGCGAACGCTTTATCAGTCATTGCATTCTCCAATTCGCCTAGACGTTCTAAGATGCACCAAAGTGTTCAGCTTGGCGAATCGAAGAATGATACAGATCAGTGCCCTGCCCGCCTTCACCGATAACTACATCTGGTTGTTACAAGACCCTGATACCCTACGCTGCGCCGTGGTCGACCCCGGCGATGCCGCGCCGGTGCTGGCCTGGCTCAAGCAAAACCCTGGGTACAGGCTCAGCGACATCCTGATCACCCACCACCACCATGATCATGTCGGCGGCGTCGAACAGCTCAAACATGCAACCGGCGCCAAGGTTTACGGCCCGGCGAACGAAAAGATCCCGGCGCGGGACGTGGCCCTGCACGATAACGCGCGCATCAACGCGCTCGGCTGGGACTTCGACGTTTATAGCGTGCCCGGCCACACCCTCGGCCATATCGCCTATTACCACCAGGGCGTGCTGTTTTGTGGCGATACCCTGTTTGCCGCCGGCTGCGGGCGCCTGTTCGAAGGCACCCCGGAACAAATGCACGCCTCGCTAGCGCGCCTGGCCGCCCTGCCCGCCGACACGCTGGTGTACTGCACCCATGAGTACACGCAAAGTAACCTCAAATTTGCCCACGCCGTGGAACCGGACAATGCCGATATCGCCGAACGCGTCGAGACCGTCAAGCAATTGCGCGCCCGTGGTGAAATGACACTTCCCTCCAACCTGGCCCTGGAAAAACGTACTAACCCTTTCCTGCGTACCGCCGAAACATCCGTTAAACAAAAAGCGGACGAACGGAACGGTCGCGACAACCGCACTGGGGCCGAGGTGTTTGCTAGCTTGAGGGCTTGGAAAGATAAGTTCTAAGCGGATGCAATCTGATACGGAATTTCTGAATGGTTGACCGGAACCAAAGCGCTTTCTAGAATCGCCCGACATTTTTGCCCGGAACTTACTTCCAGCCAATGTCGTCATCTATTCGTAAATCCATTTCTTCAGACGCATTGACCCGCCTGGCTCAAGCCGTGGCGGTGGCCGTTTCCGCGACTCTGGCGGGCTGCCAATCGACCAATTTCGCTGCACAATCCACCGTGCAACCCAAACCCAATCTTGCTGCCAAGATCAAGCAAAAACCTATTTGGCTCTCAGAGAAGCCTAGCCCCGAAGTGCCCCAGGATGTCTGGGAACGCATGCGCCGGGGCTTTCAATTGCAGGACGGCCTGGGTGTGAACCCGCGCATCGAGCAACAACGCTTGTGGTTCGCCAGCAACCCGTCCTTTTTAGAGAACGCCGGAGAACGCGGCAGCCTCTACATTCATTACATCGTCGAACGCCTTGAAGAACGCAACATGCCCCTGGAGCTGGCGCTGCTGCCAGTGATCGAAAGTGCCTACAACCCGATGGCCTATTCGCGCAGCGATGCGGTCGGCCTGTGGCAGTTCATCCCCTCCACCGGGCGCTACTTCAACCTGCGCCAGACCCGCGCCTACGACGGCCGCCGCGATATCACCGCCTCCACCACCGCCGCCCTGGACTATCTGACGCGCCTGCATGACATGTTCAACGGCGACTGGCTGCTGGCCCTGGCGGCCTACAATGCCGGCGAAGGCACGGTCAGCCGGGCGATCGAGCGCAACGAAAAGCTCGGCCTGCCCACCGACTACTGGAACCTGCCCCTGCCCCAGGAAACCAAGGACTACGTGCCCAAGTTCCTGGCGCTGTCCCAAGTGGTGCTGGCCCCCGAGGCCTATGGCGTCAACCTGAGCCCGATTGCCAACACGCCGTACTTCGAAGTGGTTGAAGTCAAGCAAAGCATGGACCTGTCCCGGGTTGCCGCGCTGGCCGAGATCGACGAAGACGAACTGTTCCAGCTCAACCCGGCCCTGAAACAACGCACCACCCTGGACGGCCCGCAGCATTTGCTCGTGCCAAGCTCCAAGGCGCAGTTGCTCACCAGCACCCTTTCGACGATGAAGCCCGAAGAATTGCTGGCGATGCGCCCGAAAAAGCAGGTGTTCGACGAAGTTGAGAGCACACGGGTGGCCGGGCGTACCCGCAACTACAAGGTCCGCAGTGGCGACAACCTCACGCTGATCGCCAAGGCGAACAAGGTCGATGTACATGACCTGCAGCGCTGGAACAAACTCAATGGCCAGGCCCTAAAGGTCGGCCAGACCCTGGTGATGCAGGACACCCGCAAACTGGTGGCCAGCAGCAAGAAACCGGTGCAGTACAAGGTCAAGAAAGGTGACTCGCTGTACATCGTCGCCAAGCGCTTCAACGTCGAGATGCAACATCTCAAGCGTTGGAACCCGCGTACTGGCCAGGCACTCAAGCCAGGCCAGATGCTGGTGGTTTCCGGGCCTAGATAAAGTCCCGTGGGGACTGGCTTGTGTGGGAGCTGGCTTGCCTGCGATGCAAACACCTCGGTGTGTCAGGCACACCGAGTTGATGCTATCGCAGGCAAGCCAACTCCCACATTTGATCTTCACCCAATCCGATACCTTCCCAACCCTGACCCCAGTGTTTTCAGCGACCTTTTTCCAACCGGAACAAGCTGTTACTGTACCGATCATAAAGCCCAAGCCGCCTGGATCGGATCTCTGACTTGAAGCGTCCCCTCCTTCTACTAATAAGTCTGGCCTTGAGCTTTGCTGCGAACGCGACGATTACCGAGAGCCACGGTTACACGCAGTTCGGCACACTCAAGTACCCGGCCAAATTCACCCACTTCGACTGGGTAAACCCTGCAGCGCCCAAAGGCGGGACATTGCGGGTCATGGCATTTGGCACCTTCGACACCCTCAACCCCTACACCTTCAAGGGCACCAGCCCGGTTTCCACGCCCAATTTCCTGCAATACGGCGTCAACGAGCTGAACGAGCCGCTGATGGTCGGCACCGGCCAGTACGCGCCGTCCGGTGACGAGCCCACCTCCAGCTACGGGCTGATTGCCCAATCGGTGGAGTACAGCGAGGACCGCAGTTGGGTGGTGTTCAACCTGCGCCCGGAAGCGCGCTTCCATGATGGCAAGCCGATCACCGCTTATGACGTGGCATTTTCCTATCGCACCCTGCTCACCGAAGGCCACCCGCAGTACCGCACCAACCTGCAGGAAGTGGCGCGGGTCGACATTCTCAACCGCCATCGCATCCGTTTTGTGTTCAAACGCGCCGGCAACCCACTGCTGATCCTGCGCCTGGGCGAACTGCCGGTTCTGCCCCAGCATTACTGGAAGAACCGCGACTTCAAGGCCACCACCTTCGAGCCGCCTTTGGGCAGCGGGCCGTATCGCATCACCAAGGTCACCCCGGGCCGCCAGCTGGTGTTCGAGCGGGTCAAGGATTACTGGGGCAAAGACCTGCCGGTCAACCAGGGGTTCTACAACTACGACAAGGTCGAAGTGGAGTTCTACCGCGACAGCGACGTGGCCTTCGAAGCCTTCAAGGCCGGTGAATTCGACCTCTATATCGAACACCAGGCCAAGAACTGGGCCACTGGCTACAACTTCCCGGCGGTCAACCGCGGCGACGTGATCAAGGCGCAGATCGCCCACCAGATCCCGACCCAGAGCCAGGGCTTGTTCATGAACACGCGGCGGCCGATCTTCAGCCAGACCAAAGTGCGTGAAGCCCTGGGGTTGATGTTCGATTTTGAATGGACCAACCGCACCCTGTTCAGCAGCGCCTATAAACGCACGCTCAGTTACTACCCCAACAGTGAGTTTTCTGCGACCGGCGTGCCAGTGGGGCATGAATGGCTGATGCTCTCGCCCTACCGCGACCAGTTGCCGCCCAACCTGTTCACTCAAGCCTTCAGCCTGCCGCAGACCGACGGCCGCGGCATCCCGCGCGAGACGTTGCGCCGCGCCCTGGCCTTGCTCGGCGAAGCGGGCTGGAAACTCTCAGACCAGCGCCTGCTCGACAGCAAGGGCCAACCGCTGCGCTTCGAGATTCTGCTGGTCAACCCGAACCTTGAACGCATCCTGCAGCCCTACGTCGAAAACCTCAAAAGTATCGGCATCGACGCGCGCCTGCGCACGGTTGACCGGGCGCAATACAAGCAGCGCCTGGATCAGTTCGACTACGACATGATCCTGATCACCCTCAACCAGACCTTGAGCCCGGGCCTTGAGCAGTGGCAGTACTTCCACTCCAGCCAGGCGGCCATCAAGGGCAGCAAAAACTACGCCGGCATCGCCAACCCGGTGGTCGACCACCTGCTCGACCAACTGCTGGCGGCGCAGACCCGCGAAGAACAATTGGCCGCCGGCCGCGCCCTCGACCGGGTGCTGCTGTGGCAGCACTACAGTATTCCCAACTGGTACCTCAACTATCATCGCTTGGCGTACCGCAACCGGTTCGCCTTTGTCACCACGCCGCCCTATAGCCTGGGTTTGAGCGCGTGGTGGCTGAAAGCTTCGGAGAAAGCCCAATGATGACCTTGCGCACCGCCCTGTTTGGCGCCTTGTTAGCGTGCGGCGCAGCCAATGCCGCGCCGCAACATGCGCTGACCCTGTACAGCGAGCCACCCAAGTACCCCGCCGACTTCAAGCATTTCGACTATGTAAACCCCGACGCGCCCAAGGGCGGCACCTTCCGTGAATCGAGCATGGGCGGCTTCGACAGCCTCAACCCCTACATCAGCAAGGGCGTGCCCGCAGACAACCTGCCGCTGATCTACGACACCCTGGCCATGCAAAGCCTGGACGAGCCCGTCACCGAATACGGCCTGGTGGCCGGCAAGATCGAAAAGGCTCCGGACAACAGCTGGGTGCGCTTCTACCTGCGCCCCGAAGCGCGCTTCCATGATGGCCATCCGATCCGGGCCGAAGACGTGGTGTTCACCTTCCAGGCGCTGATCAAGGACGGTTCGCCGCTCTACCGCAACTACTACGCCGACGTCGACGAAGTGGTCGCCGAAGACCCGCTGCGTGTGCTGTTCAAGTTCAAGCGCACCAATAACCGTGAATTACCGCTGATCCTCGGCCAACTGCCGGTATTGCCCAAGCATTGGTGGGCAACGCGCGACTTTGCCAAGGGCAACCTGGAAATACCGCTGGGCAGTGGCCCGTACAAGGTTGCCGAGGTCAAACCCGGGCGCATGGTGCGCTATGAGCGAGTCAAGGATTACTGGGCCAAGGACTTGCCGGTGACCCAGGGCTTCTACAACTTCGACAACCGCATCACCGACTACTACCGTGACAGCACCGTGGCCCTGGAAGCCTTGAAAGCCGGGCAGTTCGACTATTGGCTGGAGTTCAGCGCCAAGAACTGGGCCAACGCCTACAACATTCCGGCCGTGGCCCAGGGCCGGTTGATCAAGGAAGAAATTCCCAACGGCAATCCCACCGGCATGCAAGGGTTTGTGTTCAATACGCGCAAGCCGATGTTCCAGGATGTGCGGGTACGCAAGGCCATCAGCCTGCTGCTGGATTTCGAGTGGAGCAACAAACAGCTGTTCAATGGCGCCTACACCCGCACCCGCAGCTACTTCGAAAACTCGGAGATGGCCGCCACCGGCCTGCCCGGCCCGGCGGAAACCGCCATCCTGGCGCCGTTTCGCGACAAGATCCCTGCCGAAGTCTTCACCCAAGCCTTCGAGCCGGCCAAGACCGACGGCAGCGGCATGATCCGCACCCAGCAGCGTGAGGCTTACCAGCTGTTGCAGCAGGCTGGCTGGAAGATCGTCGACGACAAAATGGTCGACACCACCGGCAAACCGGTGACCATCGAATTCCTGCTTGCCCAGACCGAGTTTGAGCGGGTATTGCTGCCATTCAAGCGCAACCTGGCCGACCTCGGAATCAACCTGGTGATCCGCCGCGTTGACGTTTCGCAGTACATCAACCGCCTGCGTTCGCGGGACTTCGACATGCTGGTGGGCAGCTTCCCGCAGTCCACCTCGCCGGGTAACGAGCAGCGCGAATTCTGGTCGTCCGCCGCCGCCGACAAATCCGGCAGCCGCAACTACATGGGTCTCAAGGATCCGGTGGTCGACCAACTCGTCGAAGAACTGATCAACGCAGACTCGCGCCAAAGCCTGGTCGACCACGCCAAGGCGCTGGATCGGGTCTTGCAGTTTGGCTACTACGTGATCCCCAACTGGCACATCAAGACTTACCGCGTGGCGTACTGGGATCACTTGGGTCACCCCAAAGTCCCGCCACGCTACGACGTCGGCACGGCCACCTGGTGGGCCAAACCTGAAGTCAAACCTGCCGTCGACACTGTCAAGAGCGCCGATCCGGCGAGCGGAGGCGATTAAATGCTGGCCTATATTGTTCGCCGCCTGTTGCTGATCATCCCCACGCTGTTCGGGATCCTGCTGATCAACTTCATCATCATCCAGGCCGCCCCCGGTGGCCCGGTGGAGCAGATGATCGCCAAACTCGAAGGGTTCGACGGCGCCACCAGCCGCATTGCCGGTGGCGGCGCCGAGGTCTCGGTGGCCGGCTCCAGCTACCGCGGCGCCCAGGGCCTGGACCCGGCGCTGATCAAGGAAATCGAAAAGATGTACGGCTTCGACAAGTCGGCGCCGGAACGCTTGTGGATCATGGTCAAGAACTACGCACGGCTGGATTTTGGCGACAGCTTCTTTCGCGACGCCAAGGTCATCGACCTGATCAAGGAAAAGATGCCGGTGTCCATCTCCCTCGGGTTATGGAGCACGCTGATCATGTACCTGGTGTCGATCCCGCTCGGCATCGCCAAGGCTACCCGGCACGGCAGCCACTTTGACGTGTGGACCAGCTCGGCAATCATCGTCGGCTATGCCATCCCGGCGTTTTTGTTCGCGATTTTGCTGATCGTGGTGTTTGCCGGCGGCAGTTACCTGGACTGGTTCCCCTTGCGCGGGCTGACCTCCAACAACTTCGAAGAACTGAGCTTTGGCGGCAAGATTCTCGATTATTTCTGGCACCTGGCCCTGCCCGTCACCGCGCTGGTGATCGGCAACTTCGCGACCATGACCCTGCTGACCAAAAACAGCTTCCTCGACGAAATCAACAAACAGTACGTGGTCACCGCCAAAGCCAAAGGCCTGACCAACCACCGCGTGCTCTACGGCCATGTGTTTCGTAACGCCATGCTGCTGGTGATTGCCGGTTTCCCCTCGGCATTTATCGGGATTTTCTTCACCGGTTCGCTGTTGGTCGAGGTGATCTTTTCCCTCGATGGCCTGGGCCTGATGAGCTTTGAAGCGGCGATCAACCGCGATTATCCGGTGGTGTTCGGCACGCTGTTTATCTTCACCTTGCTGGGGCTGATCGTGAAGCTGATCGGCGACCTCACCTACACCCTGGTCGATCCGCGTATCGACTTTGCCAGCCGGGAGCATTGAGATGAACCTGTCCCCCCTCAATCGCCGCCGGTTCGAGCGTTTCAAAGCCAACAAACGTGGCTGGTGGTCGCTGTGGCTGTTCCTGATTCTGTTCGTGCTTAGCCTGGGCGCCGAGTTGATCGCCAACGATAAACCGCTGGCAGTCCATTACGACGGTGGCTGGTATTTCCCGGCGCTTAAACGCTACCCGGAGACCACGTTTGGCGGCGAATTCCCGCTGGAGGCCAACTACAAAAGCCCGTATATCCAGGAACTGCTCAAGGCCAAGGACGCCTGGACGCTGTGGGCGCCCATCCCGTTCAGCTACCAGAGCATCAACTACGACCTGAAAGTCCCCGCGCCAGCGCCGCCGTCTTCGGTGAACCTGCTGGGCACCGACGACCAGGGCCGCGATGTGCTGGCGCGAGTGATCTACGGCTTTCGTGTGTCGGTGCTGTTTGCCCTGACGCTGACCGTGCTCAGCTCGATCATCGGCGTCATCGCCGGCGCCTTGCAGGGCTTCTATGGCGGCTGGGTCGACCTGGCCGGCCAGCGTTTCCTGGAGATCTGGTCGGGTTTGCCGGTGCTGTACCTGCTGATCATCCTCGCCAGCTTTGTGCAGCCCAACTTCTGGTGGCTGCTGGGCATCATGTTGCTGTTTTCGTGGATGAGCCTGGTGGACGTGGTGCGCGCCGAGTTCCTGCGCGGGCGCAACCTGGAATATGTGCGTGCCGCCCGAGCGCTGGGCATGCAGAACGGCGCGATCATGTTCCGGCATATCCTGCCCAATGCCATGGTCTCGACCATGACGTTCATGCCGTTCATCCTCACCGGTGCCATTGGCACCCTCACCGCCCTGGATTTTCTCGGTTTCGGCCTGCCGGCCGGTTCGCCGTCCCTGGGCGAACTGGTGGCCCAGGGCAAATCCAACCTGCAAGCGCCGTGGCTGGGCATGAGTGCGTTTGCCGTGTTGGCGATCATGTTGAGTTTGCTGGTGTTTATCGGCGAGTCCGCTCGCGATGCCTTCGACCCGAGGAAATGAGATGAATCAGGACAATCTGATCGAAGTCCGCGACCTCTGCGTCGAGTTCGTCACCGGCGAGCATCACCATCGCGTGGTCAACAATGTCAGCTTCGATATCAAGCGCGGCGAAACCCTGGCGCTGGTCGGCGAAAGCGGCTCGGGCAAATCGGTGACCGCCCATTCGATCCTGCGCCTGTTGCCCTACCCGCTGGCGCGTCACCCGGCCGGCACCATCAGCTATTCCGGGCATGATCTGCTGACCCTCAAAGAGAAAACCATCCGGCATATTCGCGGCAACCGCATTGCGATGATCTTCCAGGAGCCAATGACCTCGTTGAACCCGCTGCATTCGATCGAGAAGCAGATCAACGAAGTGCTCGGCCTGCACAAAGGCCTGACCGGTAAAGTCGCGACCCGGCGCACCCTGGAACTGCTTGAGCTGGTGGGCATCCCCGAGCCGCACAAGCGCCTCAAAGCCCTGCCCCACGAACTGTCCGGCGGCCAGCGCCAGCGGGTGATGATCGCCATGGCGTTGGCCAACGAGCCCGAACTGCTGATCGCCGACGAACCGACCACGGCCCTCGACGTCACCGTGCAATTGAAGATCCTGGAACTGCTCAAAGAGCTGCAGGCCCGGCTGGGCATGGCATTGCTGCTGATCAGCCATGACTTGAACCTGGTGCGGCGCATCGCCCATCGTGTGTGTGTGATGCAGCAGGGTTGCATCGTTGAACAGGCTGATTGCGAGACGCTGTTTCAGTCGCCCCAGCACCCTTACACCCAGGAACTGCTGGCGGCGGAGCCCAGCGGTGGGCCAGCCAGTAACGAGGTCGGGCCGCCCCTCCTGGAAGTCGACGACCTGAAGGTCTGGTTCCCGATCAAAAAGGGCTTTTTGCGCAACACCGTCGATTACGTCAAGGCGGTGGACGGCATCAACTTCAGCCTGCCCCAGGGCCAGACGCTGGGCATCGTCGGTGAAAGCGGCTCGGGCAAGTCCACCCTGGGCCTGGCGATTTTGCGCTTGATCGCCAGCAAAGGCGGGATTCGCTTTGAAGGCCAGCAACTTGACCGCTTGACTCAGCAACAGGTGCGCCCGCTACGGCGGGAGATGCAGGTGGTGTTTCAAGACCCGTTCGGCAGCTTGAGCCCGCGGATGTGTGTGAGTGAGATCGTTGGCGAAGGCTTGCGTATCCACAAAATGGGCACGCCGGCCGAGCATGAACTGGCGATTATTGCAGCGCTCAAGGAAGTGGGCCTGGACCCGGAGTCGCGGCATCGTTACCCCCATGAGTTTTCCGGCGGGCAACGTCAACGCATCGCCATCGCCCGTGCCTTGGTGCTCAAGCCCCGCTTGATACTGCTCGATGAACCGACCTCGGCGCTGGACCGCACGGTGCAGCGGCAAGTGGTGGAGTTGTTGCGGGGTTTGCAGGCCAAGTACAACCTGACGTATCTGTTTATCAGCCATGATTTGGCGGTGGTGAAGGCCTTGAGTCACCAGTTGATGGTGGTCAAGCATGGGCAGGTGGTGGAACAGGGGGACGCGGCGGGGATCTTTGCGGATCCGCAGCATGCTTATACGCGGCAGTTGTTGGAAGCTGCGTTTTTGGTGCCTGCTGTTGTGGTTTGATCGTGTACATATCCGTTATTTAGGTAACGGCGGCCTATGGTTCCGCTCTTACAGCGGCTCACTTTTGGAAGGACCCAAAAGTAAGCAAAAGGTCCTCGCCCCAACACTCGGTGCCTCGCTGTGGCTCGGCATGCCCGCAATCCGACAGTGATTTGGGGGGCCGCCGCGATGGGCCATCCTTGGCCCAGCGCGGCTAAACCGGCATCCCTGCCGGTTTACCCCCCAAATCACTGTCAGATT
>NZ_JACAQL010000044.1:0-332 GCF_013385245.1 Pseudomonas sp. IPO3747 | reverse complement strand
CGCCTGCATTTGACCAACAGCCGTGAGCGGCTGCGCCATGCCCATGAAGAGGCAGAGGCGCAGCGCGGTTAACCGCCAAACACGCTCTAGTGTGGGAGCTGGCTTGCCTGCGATGGCTGAGTTTCAGGCAACTGATACTGTGTGCACGCACCGCTATCGCAGGCAAGCCAGCTCCCACATTTTGATCTCCTTGGCCTGGAGTTGATCGTTCCCACGCTCTGCGTGGGAATGCCGCCCTGGACGCTCCGCGTCCCGATGTGCGCGAGTATCTCAAGCCCCGTGCAAGGTGACGCAGAGCGTCACAGGATGTATTCCCACGCAGAGCGTGGGAA
>NZ_JACAQL010000043.1:0-438 GCF_013385245.1 Pseudomonas sp. IPO3747 | reverse complement strand
GCCGGCCATGTGCTGTTCATCATCGCTCAGCGCCTGGCGGGTGGCCGCTGCGGTGGCGGCTGCACAGCGCAACAGGTCGCAGATTTGGGCGAGGGCGTCTTCGAAGCTGAGGTCCTGATGCACGGCGAAGGACGGCGGTGCGGCGGGTTGCAGGTAGTGGCTCAGGGCGCGTTCGAAGATTTCACTGTCGGGGGTGAAACGGGGTGGGTCTGGGACGATTTTGGTCATGAATGAAACTCCTAAAAGTTGGGAGCCATTCTTTTGCAGATCTCACTCGACAAAAGGTGGCAGCTATGTGCGGGGTGAGATAACCGGTCAGGAGCACCCGGCCAGACCTAGGTCTGCCCGCACACAGCCGCCATAGAGCATGTTGCTCGCGGTTGTGGCACTTGGCACTCCGTTCACAGGATCTCACTCCCGATCGCTGATATGCAGCGA
>NZ_JACAQL010000042.1:0-7362 GCF_013385245.1 Pseudomonas sp. IPO3747 | reverse complement strand
AAGACAGTTGCTCCCACATTGAAGTACACAAACCTTGAAATCAGCTCAACTCAAGCCAGATCGGCGCATGGTCCGACGGTTTTTCCAGCCCACGCAAGTCGTAATCCACCCCAGCATCCTTGACCCGCGACACCAGGCCGTTGGACGCCAGGATCACGTCAATGCGCAGCCCACGCTTGGGCTCATCTTCAAACCCACGGCTGCGGTAGTCGAACCAGCTGAAGCGGTCGGCCACGTCCGGGTTCAAGTGGCGGAAGCTGTCGACCAGGCCCCAGTTTTTAAGGCGGGCCATCCACTCGCGCTCTTCCGGCAGGAAGCTGCACTTGCCGGTTTTGAGCCAGCGCTTGGCATTGTCGGCGCCGATGCCGATGTCGATATCTTCCGGCGAAATATTGATGTCGCCCATCACTACCAGCGGCTGGTCATTGCTGAACTGGCTTTCCAGCAGTTGCTGCAAATCTTCGTAGAAGCGTTGTTTGGCCGGGAACTTGGTCGGGTGGTCGCGGCTTTCGCCCTGGGGGAAGTAGCCGTTCATCACGGTGATCGACTGGCCATGCTCGTCGGCGAAAGTGCCCCAGATAAAGCGACGCTGGGCGTCTTCTTCGTCGCTGGCAAACCCTTTGTGCAGGCTCAACGCCGGCTTGCGCGACAGCAGGGCCACGCCGTAATGGCCTTTTTGCCCGTGGTAGTACACGTGATAGCCAAGGGCCTGCACTTCGGCCAGCGGGAACTGGTCATCGTGCACCTTGGTTTCCTGCAGGCCGATCACGTCGGGTTGATGCTTTTCAATCAGCGCCGCCAGCTGATGGGGGCGGGCGCGCAGCCCGTTGATATTGAAGGAGACGATTTTCATGGTCGGCAGTCCAGTCTGGCAAAAGGCCGATGCTAGCCGACAAGTCGGACGGGGGCCAGCGTGGCGGTAGGGCGCATGCACTGCTAATGTCTGGGAACGACTGGTGCTGCACAGGTTCGTACCCATAAGAACGCCATCTTTTGAGTGGCGCCCAGGGAGATTGACTGTATGCCTGACACTTCCACTGCCATTGCTGAAATTCGCCTGCTCAACAGCGACTATTCCCGCGAGGCCCGTTCCTTGTTGTATCAGGCCTATCGGCATGAACCGACCTTCGCTTACATCTTCGAGGCTGAGCGGTCGGGGTACGAACAGCGGGTGCGCGCCACCGTGCGTGAGCTGGTCAAGCAGCATTTTTTCCAGAAGCTTCCTGCCATCGGCCTGTTCGTCAACGACCGGCTGATCGGCATCGCTTTGATTGCGCCACCGCAACGGCGCCTGGGCATCACCGAGAGCTGGGCCTGGCAGTTGCGCATGTGGCTGAGCACCGGCGTGCGCGGCACTCGGCGTTATCTGGATTACCATTACGCAGTGTTGGCGTGCCTGCCGAGTGAGTCGGTGCATGTGTTGCCGCTGCTGGGTATTCACCCGCAATTTCAGGGCAAACACTACGGCGAGCAACTGTTGCAGGCGGTGCACAACTGGTGCGCCGAGGACCCGCATTCATCCGGTGTGGTGCTCGATACCGGCAACTCGCGCTATCTGGATTTTTACAAGCGCCAGGGCTATGAGGAAATCGGTGAAGTGGCGGTAGGACCTGTCCTGGAGCATGTGTTTTTTCATCCCAATCCCCAG
This sequence comes from Pseudomonas sp. IPO3747, assembly GCF_013385245.1. Classification (NCBI taxonomy): domain Bacteria; kingdom Pseudomonadati; phylum Pseudomonadota; class Gammaproteobacteria; order Pseudomonadales; family Pseudomonadaceae; genus Pseudomonas; species Pseudomonas sp. IPO3747. Next base: position 5,714 of record NZ_JACAQL010000042.1, on the reverse strand, counting down.
GCGTTACATGCTGCAACGGCTTGAGACAGAATTATTCAGACAATTCCGGGTTCAAAGAGTCCCCCCAGCTGTGTAGCATCCGCGCCTATGAAGCTTCCAGGAAGATTTACCAGCGGCTTGGTTCTGCTGTTCACAAGCTGCGGCGTATTTGCGCAAAGCGAATTGGACGTGCGCATCAAGCCATCAAACGACGCGTTGAAAGCCAACATCGAAGGCTATATCGGCGGGGTTGGCGATCGTGATGAAGAAGCCTTGCTGCGCTTCAGCCGTGGCGCCGAGGATCAGGCCCGCAAGGCGGCCCAGGCTCTGGGCTTCTATCAGCCGCAGATTTCCAGTGACGTGAAGGGCGGCAAGAACCCGCGCCTGACCCTCACCATCGACCCCGGCGAGCCGGTGCATCTGCGCAACGTGACCATTCGGGTCGACGGCCCGGCCGCGAGCCTCAAAGCCTTTCGCGTGCCTGCCAGCGACGACCTCAAATCGGGCGCCGTGCTCAACCACGGCAACTATGAAGACGCCAAGCGGCTGATTCAGAATCAGGCTTCGCGCTACGGTTTTTTCAATGGGCGTTTCAGCAGCCAGAAGCTGCTGGTGGACCCGCAAGCCGGTGTCGCCGATATCGAACTCATCTACGACAGCGGCCCGCGCTACACCTTGGGCAAAGTCGGGTTTACCGGCGATACGCCGTTCGATGAAGACCTGCTGCAACGCATGGTGCCGTTCAAAAGCGGCGCCCCTTACGACTCTGAACTGATCGCCGAACTCAACCAGAACCTGCAATCAAGCGGCTTCTTCGAAGGCGTACGCGTGGACGCCAGCCCAACCGCCTCGACCAACGATGTGATCCCGGTGGCGGTCCAGCTCGATACCCGCAAGCCACGCACCATGGGCCTGGGCCTCGGTTACTCGACCGACGTTGGCCCGCGCGGCAAAGCCAACTGGACCCGCCATTGGGTCAACCCGCAAGGCCACAGCTATGGCTGGGAGGCCGAACTGTCGGCGCCACGCCAGAACGTCGGCCTGTGGTATGACATCCCGCTCGACCCGCCGTTGACCGACAAGTTGCGCTTCGCCGGCGGTTACCAGAACGAAGAAATCGCCAACACCGACACCCTGAGTAAATTGCTCACCCTCGGCCCCGAATGGCACAGCAAGCTGCCCAGCGGCTGGACGCGGGTGATCTCGCTCAAATACCAGCGTGAAGAGTATCGCCTGGGCAATGACTCGGGCTTGAGCAACCTGGTGATGCCGGGTATCAACTATTCCTACCTGCGCAGCGATAACCGCATCGACCCGCACAATGGCTATCGCCTGATGTTCGACGCCAAGGTCGCCAAGGAAGGGCTCGGCTCCGACACCAACTTGCTGTACGGCACCGCCACCATCAAGGGCTTGACCACTTTATGGGATAACCACCGTTTCCTCGGCCGTGCGCAGTTCGGCGGCAGTGCCACCAACGGCTACAAGTCGGTGCCGCCGTCGCTGCGCTTCTTTGCCGGTGGTGACCAGAGCGTGCGCGGCTACGAGTACCAGACGCTGTCACCCGAAAACGATCGCGGTGACCGCATCGGCGGGCGTTACATGGTGGCCTTGAGCGCCGAGTACCAATATTCCATCGCCGAAAAATGGCGCATCGCGACCTTTATCGACCAAGGCAACTCCTTCAACACCCTGGAAATGCCCAGCCTGAAAACCGGCGTGGGTGTCGGTGTGCGCTGGGTGTCGCCAGTGGGGCCGATTCGCCTTGACCTGGCCCATGCCCTCGAAGATCCGGGCGGCATTCGTTTGCACTTTTCCATGGGGCCTGAGCTGTGATGCGTGGTTTGAAAATAGCAGGGCTGGCCCTTGTGGCGGTCCTCATGCTGCTGCTGTTGGCGCTGTGGACAGTGCTCGGTACTCAAGCAGGCAGCCGTTGGGCCTTGAGCCAGGTGCCGGGTTTGAGCGTGGAAAATTACCAGGGCTACCTGGGTGGCCAATGGAGCGCCGACCATCTGCTATGGCAGCAGGACGCGAGTCGGGTAGAACTCAATGCTCCGAAGTTTGATTGGTCACCAGGCTGCCTGTTGCGCATGACCCTGTGCATCAACCAATTGGACGTGGAACAGGTCAACCTGCAATTTCCGCCGAGCAATGAACCGAGTAGCGGTCCGATAACGTTACCGAATCTGAAGTTGCCGGTTGCCATCCAGTTGGGCGACGTTCGCGTCGGCAGCCTGCTGTTTAACGGCAGTGAGGAACTCAAGGGCCTGCAGTTGGCGGCGCATTGGACGGCTGCTGGCATGCAGATCGATTCGGTGCACCTGCAACGCGATGACCTGGTGCTGGACCTCAACGGCCTGCTGCAACCCACCGGCAACTGGCCGCTGAGCGCCACCGGGAACCTGAGCCTGCCCTATGCGCCCGGCGGCGCGCCGTGGAAGGTTGCGCTCAAGGTTGACGGCGACCTGCTCAAGACCCTCAAGCTCGACGCCGACAGCAGCGGCTACTTGCCCGCGAAGCTCAGCGGCGAGCTGCAACCTTTGGTGGAGAACCTGCCCGCGCAGTTGCACATCACGGCGGATGGCTTTAAACCGAGCGCCGATTTGCCCGACACCTTGCAGCTCAATCAACTGGACCTCACTGCCAAGGGCGACTTGAGCAGCGGCTACCAGTTGCTTGGCCGGGCCGTGCTGCCCGCAGAAAAAGGCCCGGTGGCCTTGCTGTTGCAGGGCAAGGTTGACGCCAAGGGCGCACAGATCGCCGGCCTCGACCTGACTGCCGGTGAGCAGCAAAGCCTCAAGCTCAGCGCCAACCTGGACTGGCAGCAAGGGTTCAGCGCCGACGCGAAAATCAACTGGCTGGATTTCCCCTGGCATCGCCTCTATCCATTGATTGATGAGCCTCAGGTCGCGTTGCGTACGTTCAATGGTGAAGTTTCCTACAAAGACGGCAATTACCTCGGCAATCTCAACGCTGACCTTGACGGCCCAGCGGGTAAATTCAATCTGGTCACGCCATTCAGCGGCGACCTCAAGCAAGTCTTCCTGCCCGAACTCAAACTGACTGCCGGTCAAGGCAAGGCCGAAGGGCACCTGAACCTGCAATTTGCCGACGGCATCGCCTGGGACACTGCGCTGGACTTGTCGGCACTCAACCCGGCGTACTGGGTCGCAGAATTGCCAGGCACCTTGGCCGGGCCATTGCGCAGCAAAGGCGAGTTCAAAAACGAGCAGCTTAAACTGAATGCCGACCTCGACCTCAAGGGCCATTTGCGCGGCCAGACCGCCGTGCTGGCGGCCAAGGCCGAAGGCGCGGGCGAGCAGTGGACCCTGGCCAACCTGGATATCCGCCTGGGCGACAACCGCATCAATGGCAGTGGCAGTCTGCAGCAACGCTTGGCCGGGCAGATTGACATTAAACTGGCGCGCCTGGCCCAACTGTGGCCGCAGTTGCGCGGGCAAATCAACGGCCGCGTGGATGTAGCCGGTACGCTGAAGGCGCCGCAAGGCAAGCTCGACCTCAAAGGCCAGCAACTGGCGTTTGCGGATAATAAACTGCAAAGCCTCACCCTCGATGCGGCCCTCGACAACGCCCAGCGTGCGAAGATCGACCTCAAGGGCAGCGGCATTCAAGCCGGTGAAACCCAGGTCGGCACCCTGACCGCCAGCGCCCAGGGCGACATCAAGAGCCAGAAGGTGCAACTCGATCTGGCCGGGTCGCTGGTCAAACTCGCCCTGGCCCTGGATGGCAACCTCGACAAAGGCAACTGGCGTGGGCGCCTGGCCAGTGGTGATGTGCAGGCCGGCGGCCAGGATTGGAAGCTGCAAGCCCCGGCGAAAATCGAACGCCTGGCCGACGGCAAGCTGACCTTTGCCGCGCATTGCTGGGTGTCTGGCGGTTCCAGCTTGTGCGGTGAAGACCAGCGTCTGATGCCTGAACCCAAGCTGCGCTACCACCTCAAGCAATTCCCGATCGACAGCCTGGCGGCCTTCTTGCCCAAGGATTTCGCCTGGCAGGGCAAGCTCAACGCCGATGTGCAACTCGACCTGCCCAGCAGTGGCCCTAAAGGCGTGGTCGCGGTGGACGCCAGCGGCGGCACCTTGCGCGTGAAGGACAAAAATCAGTGGGTGGATTTCCCCTACGACACCTTGAAGCTGGAAACCGCCCTCAACCCCAAGCGCATCGACACGCAGCTGAATTTTCGCGGTGGCAAGCTCGGCGAGTTGCTGTTGCAGGCGCAGATCAACCCGTTGCCCAAGGACAAGCCGATTACCGGCACGTTCAGCCTCACCGGCCTGGACCTCGCTGTGGCGCGCCCGTTTGTGCCGATGGTGGAAACCCTCAATGGCAAGCTCAACGGTAACGGCCGTATCTCGGGTGGTCTGTTGGCGCCGCAGGTCAACGGCAATGTGAACCTGGTGGACGGCGAAATTTCCGGGCCCGAGCTGCCGATGAGCCTCGAGGGCTTGAATGTGCAGGCGCTGATCGCCGGTGAAAGTGTGCAGCTCAACGGTGGCTGGCGCAGCGGCAAAGACGGGCAGGGCAGCCTCAAGGGCCGCGTCGGCTGGGGCCAGGCCCTGGCGGTGGACCTGAGCCTGCAAGGCTCGAAATTGCCGGTCACGGTTGAGCCCTATGCCAAGCTGGAAGTGGCGCCGGACCTTAAGATCAGCCTCAAGGACGACAAGCTGGCGATTGCCGGTAAGGTGCACATCCCGCGCGGCGATATCACCGTGCGCGAACTGCCGCCGTCGACGGTCAAGGTCTCGGATGACACGGTGATCGTCGGCAGCCAGACCGAGGAGGGCAAGCCGCCGATGGCGATGGCCATGGACATCGACGTCGAGGTGGGTGAAGACCAGCTTAACTTTGCCGGCTTTGGCTTGACTGCCAAGGTTCAGGGCCATGTGCATATTGGCGACAACATGGACACCCGTGGTGAGTTGTGGCTCAACGACGGGCGTTACCGTGCCTACGGGCAGCGCCTCAATGTGCGGCGTGCGCGGCTGTTGTTTGCCGGTCCCTTGGATCAGCCGTTCCTGGATATCGAAGCGACACGGGTGGTCGTGGAAGACTCAAGGACTGTGACTGCCGGTATTCGCTTGAGTGGCAGCGCCGAGCAGCCGGCGACGCAGATCTTCTCCGAGCCGTCGATGCCTCAGGAAGATGCGTTGTCGTACCTGGTGCTGGGGCGTTCGCGTAACAACACGGGCGAAGATAACAATATGCTTGCTGAGGCCGCTCTGGGCCTGGGTTTGATGGGCAGTGCGGGGGTGACTTCGGATATCGCCAACAAGCTGGGGATTCAGGATTTCGACCTTGATACCCAGGGCTCCGGGAACAAGACCGCAGTGGTGGCCAGTGGCAAGATTACCGAGAAGCTCAGCTTGCGCTATGGGGTGGGGGTGTTTGAGCCGGCCAATACCATTGCCTTGCGTTACTTGCTGAGCAAGAAGGTGTACCTGGAAGTGGCCAGTGGCGTGGCGAGTTCGTTGGATATCTTCTACAAGCGGGATTTCTAGGGGTTGTATAAGGTAAGAAGTCTGGGAGCTGGCTTGCCTGCGATGGCGGTTTGTCGGTGTGTATATCCGTTACTGCGGTAACGGCTGCTTATGGTTCCGCTCTTACAGCGGGTCACTTTTGGCAAACGCCCGGAATGCCGGCCCAGCCAAAAGTAACCAAAAGGTCTTCGCCCCACCACTCGGCACCTCGCCTAGGCTCGGTGTGCCCTCACTCCG
>NZ_JACAQL010000041.1:0-8132 GCF_013385245.1 Pseudomonas sp. IPO3747 | reverse complement strand
ATCAAGACACAAGCGGGCTTGCTCGCGAATGCTGACTTTCAGTTGATGCATCTTTGAATGACACACCGCTTTCGCGAGCAAGCCCGCTCCCACATTTAGTTCTGCGTTAACGGTTAGGCTGTGGGGTGAGGCGCAGGTACGGCTTCACCGCACGGTAGCCCTTCGGAAAGCGCTGCTTGATCTCTTCCTCGTCCTTGAGCGACGGCACAATCACCACTTCATCGCCGTCCTGCCAGTTGGCGGGCGTGGCGACCTTGTGGTTGTCGGTCAGCTGCAACGAGTCGATGACCCGCAGGATTTCGTGGAAGTTACGGCCGGTGCTGGCCGGGTAAGTGATGGTCAGGCGGATCTTCTTGTTCGGGTCGATCACGAACAAGGAACGCACGGTGAGCGTGTCACTGGCATTCGGATGGATCAGGTCGTAGAGGTCCGACACCTTGCGATCGGCATCGGCCAGGATCGGGAAGTTGACGACGGTGTTCTGGGTTTCGTTGATGTCTTCGATCCACTTGTGGTGCGAGTCCACAGGGTCAACCGACAGGGCGATGGCCTTGACGCCACGCTTGGCAAATTCGTCTTTGAGCTTGGCGGTAAAGCCCAGCTCCGTGGTGCACACCGGAGTGAAGTCGGCCGGATGGGAAAACAACACGCCCCAGCTATCGCCCAGCCATTCGTGGAAACGAATCTTGCCGGCGCTGGAATCCTGTTCAAAGTCGGGGGCGATGTCGCCCAATCGTAGGCTCATGGTGTGGCTCCTGATGAGTGCTTATGGAGCCCACTGTGCATGGGTTGGAGATTATTTAAAAAGAATAAATATCGATTTATCTAGACGATAAAGGAATATTAAAAATCTGTTCATTGGACTTGGGAACGGGCGAGGATCAACATCGGTTTCAAGGTTCGAGAAGGCCTTGAGACGCTGTACAAAGAGGGGTTTCAGGAAGGGCTTGCGGGGGTTGAGCCCGACTTGAAAAGCAAGACACCTTGCCCGGCGTTGCGCCGGGCAAGGTTTACAGTCTTACAACAGCTTCACACTACTAGAACAGTGGCAGCGAGTAGCTGACGATCAGACGGTTTTCGTCCTGGGAACGGGTGTTCGCCAGGTCGGTACGCCACATCGCGTTTTTCCAGGCCACGCCGAGGTTTTTCAGCGGGCCTTCTGGAATCACGTAGGCAACGGTGATGTCGCGTTCCCACTCGGACTGGCCAGTGGTTTCAGTACGTGCGTTAGTGTTCGCGATGGTGTCGATGTTGCTACCTTTGAGGTACACAACGCCAGCCGTCAGGCCAGGTACGCCAACCTTGGCGAAGTCATAAGCGTAACGAGCTTGCCAGGTACGCTCGCCAGCACGGGCGAACTTCTGGATCTGCATGTCGGTAGTGATGTAAGCCGACGAGCCGTCACCTTGGTTCAGCCAAGGGAAGTCGCTGCTGCCATTGCTGACTTGGTAACCGCCACCAAAGGTGTGGCCGGCCACGGAGTACAGGAAAAGGCCGCTGTACAGGTTGTTGTCGACTTTACCCTTACCGGCACGGAAACCGTTGTAGTTACCGCTGGTGTAGTAGGCAGCCGTATTACCGTTCAGGCCGTCGTCAGAACTGTTGAAATAACGCAGGTCAGACTTCAATACGCCCGGGCCGATCGACCAGTTATGGGTCAGACCCAGGAAGTGCTGCTTGTAGAAGTCTTCCAGGTTGCCGTAGTAGTACTGTGCGGTCAGATCTTTGGTGAGCTTGTAGTCACCACCGGCATAGTAGAACTTGTTGACGAACTTGCCTGCGGTGTAGTTCGAGCCACCGTTGGCACCACCCAGCGACAAACCTTCGTTGTTGCTGGAGTTACGGCCCTTGGCATGCTCAATTTGACCGGCAACCAGGGTCAAATCCTTGATGTCGTTGGTAGTGATCTGGCCACCCTGGAAGGTTTGCGGCAGCATACGACCATCGTTGGTCACGATAACTGGCAGCTTAGGCTGCAACGTACCCAGTTTCAGTTCGGTTTGGGAGATCTTCACCTTACCGGTCACACCGAGGCTGGCGAAATCGTTGACCGCGCGATTGCCGTCGCTTGGGAACACAGTACCGCCGGACGAAGTACCGGTGATGTTACCGCTGGTGCCGCGGCCAGAATCGAGGCGCACGCCGTACAGGCCGATTGCGTCAACGCCGAACTGAACCGTGCCTTGGGTATAGCCCGAAATGAACCGCAGATCGAAGCCTTGGCCCCATTCTTCGTTCCTGGACGGGTCTGCAGCACCATCACGGTTATCCGTGTTGATGTAGAAGTTACGCAGGCCCAGTGTGGCCTTACTGTCTTCGATGAAACCGGCAGCGCCTGCTTGCTGAGCGATTGCGCCCAGGGTCACAGCCAACGCCAAGGTGGACTTCTTCATGTACCGCTCCTCTCATTTCTAATTTTTGTATTTCTTTGGTCTCGGGTCTGACGCCCTCGATCCACAGATGCGCGATTAGCGCCAGATAGTGACTACCAAGTCAATCGTAACCTTGTGTGTCTACTACCTTCGTCTAACCGCAGTTGATTTGGTCCCTGCAGGGTAATGAGTTTTTCATACACCCAAAAAGAATTGTTTCATTCTTTTTCATACGATTCAGGAATAAGCCTCAGCAGGCAGTGAGTCGATCAGCATAGATCAACCGCTCCATAAGCTAATTCCTAAAGGGTATTTACCAGCCTTTTTTTAGATCGATTAGTGTGATCGTACTGTTGCATACGTCACCCACGATCAAAAAGGCGACGCCATCATGGCCAAACGCACATCCTCCCGTCAATTTGTTACAGTTTTTGTGTCACTAATACTTTCTTTTGGTGTCAAAGCCGCCGATTTGACCATCGGCTATCAAACCGGCATCGACCCCAGCAAAGTCCCCCAGGCTGACGGCCTCTATGAAAAGGCCATCGGCGAGAACATCGCCTGGCGCCGCTTCAACAGCGGTCCTGAAGTGGTCACCGCGATTGCCTCCGGCGATGTGCAAATCGGCAATCTCGGTTCCAGCCCCCTTGCAGCAGCGGCGTCACGTAATCTACCGATCGTGGCGTTTATCGTATCGGCGCAGATCAATACTTCTGAAGCTCTGGTGGTACGCAATGGCAGCGGTATCGACAAACCCGCAGACCTGGTGGGTAAAACCATCGCCACCCCTTTCGTCTCGACCTCCCATTACAGCCTGCTCGGGGCGCTGAAGCACTGGGGCCTGGACACGCAAAAAGTCAAAGTGGTGAACCTGCAACCGGCAGAAATTGCTGCCGCGTGGAAACGTGGCGATATCGACGGCGCATTCGTGTGGTCACCGGCGCTGGGGGAAATCCGCAAGACCGGCAAAACCCTGACAGACGCAGCCCAGGTAGGTCAGTGGGGCGCGCCGACGTTCGAAGTGTGGGTGGCGCGCAAGGATTTCGCGCAAAAACATCCTGACGTAGTGGCCAAGTTTGCCAAGGTCACGCTGGATGCTTTCGCTGACTATGCGGCCCATAAAGACCGCTGGACCGTCGATTCCGAACCGGTGCAAAAAATCGCCAAATTGACAGGTGCGAATGCCGCCGATATTCCTGAACTGTTGGCCGGCACCACCTTCCCGGATGCCCAGGCACAGCAGACCGAGGCACTGCTTAAAGGCGGCACCGCGAAGGCGATTGGGGAGACGGCGAAGTTTTTGAAGGAACAGGGGAAGGTCGAAACGGTGCTGCCGGATTACTCGGCCTTTGTGACCGATAAATTCATCAAAGAATAAATGCAGTCCCCTGTGGGAGCTGGCTTGCCTGCGATTGCATCACCTCGGTTTACCTGACAGACCGAGGTGCCCGCATCGCAGGCAAGCCAGCTCCCACATAAGCCAGCCCTTGCTCTTAGCTAGAGGGCCTTCTCGAAAATCTTCGAATTACGCTGATAGTTGTACAGCGAGGCCCGTGCCGACGGCAGGCGGTCCACGCTGCTCGGCACAAACCCGCGCTCGCGGAACCAGTGGGCGGTGCGCGTGGTGAGGACAAACAAAGTCTTCAAACCCTGCGCCCGCGCGCGGGTCTCGATGCGCTCCAGCAATACATCACCGCGTGCGCCGTGACGGTACTCCGGGTTCACTGCCAGGCACGCCAGCTCACCGGCATCCGAATCGGCGATCTGATACAACGCCGCACAAGCGATGATCATGCCTTCGCGCTCGACCACGCTGAACTGCTCGATCTCACGCTCCAACACCTCACGCGAACGCCGCACCAGAATGCCCTGCTCTTCCAGCGGGCTGATCAGGTCGAGCAAGCCACCGACGTCTTCAATCGCCGCTTCACGCACCAGTTCGAATTGCTCCTGGGCCACCAACGTGCCGCCACCGTCGCGGGTGAACAGCTCGGTGAGCAACGCGCCGTCTTCGGCATAACTGACGATATGGCTGCGCCCTACTCCGCCACGGCAAGCCTCGGCGGCGGCATCCAGCAACTCAGCCTGATAGTTGTTACCCAGCCGCTGCAGGTGCGCCGGCACTTGTTGCGGGCGCAACTCACGCACCAGGCGACCATGCTCATCGAGCAAACCGAGGTCGGCACCAAACAGCAGCAGCTTGTCGGCGCCCAGGTCGATGGCGGCGCGGGTGGCGACGTCTTCGCAGGCCAGGTTGAAGATCTCGCCGGTGGGCGAATAACCCAATGGCGACAGCAGCACGATGGACCGCTCGTCCAGCAGGCGATTGATGCCTTTGCGGTCGACCCGACGCACTTCGCCGGTGTGGTGGTAGTCCACGCCTTCGAGTACACCGATCGGGCGTGCTGTTACCAGATTGCCGCTGGCCACGCGCAAGCGCGAGCCCTGCATCGGCGACGAGGCCATGTCCATGGACAGCCGCGCCTCGATAGCAATGCGCAGATGCCCGACCGCGTCGATCACACATTCCAGGGTCGCCGCATCAGTGATGCGCAAACCTTCGTGGTAAGCCGGGGTGAGGCCGCGTGCTTCAAGGCGGGTTTCAATCTGCGGGCGCGAACCGTGCACCAGCACCAGCCGCACACCCAGGCTGTGGAGCAGCACCAGGTCGTGGACGATATTGCCGAAGTTAGGGTGATCCACGCCATCGCCGGGCAGCATGACCACAAAGGTGCAGTCGCGGTGGGCGTTGATGTAAGGCGAAGCGTGACGAAGCCAATTGACGTATTCGGGCATAAAACCTGGGCCTGTAATAAAAAGCAGCCAAAAAAGGATGAATCGTGAAAGCGCACAGCGGGCTGATGGTTATCGTCGGAACAGGCTTGGCGACACGCTCGCTCTCCTTCTATGTACGAATAGGCAGGGGTTAATTTATGCAGGTTTCAGGCAGTAATGCTCGATCAGTTCCCGCAATAGACGCACTGTAGGCGTCAAGCGTGACATTTCGAGGTACTCGCCCGGTTGGTGAGCACAGGCGATATCGCCAGGGCCGAGCACCAGGGTTTCACAACCAAGGCGCTGAAGATAAGGCGCTTCGGTGCCGAACGCTACTGCTTGCGCACGATGACCGGTCAATCGTTCCGCCACCCGCACCAGCTCGGCATCTTCGGCCTGCTCGAACGGCGGCACTTCGGGGAACAACGGTGCGTAGTCGATCTTGACTTTATGACGCTCCGCCAAGGGTTCGAGCTTCTGACGAATGGCGGCGCGCAGTACCTGCGGGTCCATGCCCGGCAACGGCCGCAGGTCGAATTCCAGCGAGCATTGGCCGCAGATGCGGTTGGGGTTGTCGCCACCGTGAATACAACCAAAGTTCATGGTCGGTTGCGGCACGCTGAATTGCGGGTTGCGGTACTCACGCTGCCAGGCCAGGCGCAGGCCACGCAGTTCGCCAATAGCGTCGTGCATGGCTTCAAGGGCGCTATGACCCAGGCTTGGGTCCGACGAATGGCCGCTTTGGCCCAGAATATCGATGCGCTCCATCATCACGCCTTTGTGCAGGCGGATCGGCTTGAGCCCCGTCGGCTCACCAATCACCGCCGCACGGCCCAACGGGCGTCCGGCCTCGGCCAGTGCACGAGCACCGGACATTGAGCTTTCTTCATCGCAGGTGGCGAGGATCAGCAAAGGTTGCTTGAACGGCTGATCCAGCAAGGGCAGCACGGCTTCGATGGCCAGGGCAAAAAAACCCTTCATGTCGCAGCTGCCCAAGCCTACCCAGCGGCCGTCGACTTCCGTCAGCTTAAGCGGATCGGTCTTCCACAGCGCGGCGTCATACGGCACGGTATCGCTATGCCCGGCCAGCACCAGCCCGCCGGGGCCACTGCCGAAACTGGCGAGCAAGTTGAACTTGCCGGGGCTGACTTGCTGGATATCGATGGCAAAACCCAGGTCGCCCAGCCAACTGGCGAGCAGGTCGATGACCGGGCGGTTGGTCTGGTCGAGAGACGCTTGGGTGCAACTGACCGACGGCGCGGCAATCAGCGCGGCGAATTGCTCTTTCATGGACGGTAACGGCATGCGCAGCCTCTCAACTTCCCGGATGAGCCTCACTATAGAACCATCTGCACGACACAATAAACCGTTGCGGCACGTTGCCGGGCTCAGTCCTGTACACTGCACGACCTTGGCAGCCACACATTTCCCCGGCTGCGCTCCCGATCCTGGATTTTCCGGCCATGCAGAAAGAAACCGAAATCAAGCTCCGCGTCAGCCGCGAAACCCTCGCCGCGCTACGTGAGCACCCGCTACTGAAAAAACGCAACAAAAGTGGCTGGGAACGCCGTGAGTTGATGAACCAGTACTTCGACACCCCTGAACGCGACCTGGCCCAGGCCAAAGTCGCCCTGCGCCTGCGCAAGGACGGTGACGACATCATCCAGACCCTCAAGACCCGCGGCCAAAGCGTCGCCGGCTTGTCGGAACGCAATGAATACAACTGGGACCTGCCCAAAGCCAAGCTCGATGTGAAGAAACTCGACGGCGAGTGCTGGCCCGAGCAATTGGCCGAGCTGGACAAAAAGACCCTCAAGCCAATCTTCACCACCGATTTCGTGCGTGAGCGCGCCGAAATCGCCTGGGGCCGTGGCAAGGCCAAGGTGGTGATCGAAGCCGCCCTGGACCTGGGCCATGTGGTGGTCGGCAAGCAGAAAGAAGAAATCTGCGAGCTGGAACTGGAACTGCGCGAAGGTGAACCGGCTGCCCTGCTGGAACTGGCCGCCGAACTGGCCGCGACCCTGGCGCTGATGCCGTGCGATATCAGCAAGGCCGAGCGCGGCTACCGCCTGTACGACGCCAGCAGCTACTCGCTGAGCCTGCCGGCCCCGCAGATCCACGCCGAGATGCCGTTGGACGATGCCTTCGCCGCAATCATGTGGCACCTGTTGGGCAGCAGCCAGCGTCTGGCTGAGCAATACCGTTTCAACGGTCATTGGCGTCTGCTGCAGGACTGGGTCGAAAACCTCGGTGAGCTGCGCGCCCTGATCGGCAGCCTCGGCCAGGCCGCGCCGCGTCAATCCACCAGCGAACTGCGCAGTGCGCTGGACGCGTTGCTGGAAGACTGGCGCCCACTGGTGCAGGCCGGTGACGACGATGAAGACATCCGCAAGGCCGCGCCGGAACAGTTTGCCGAAGAACTTGAAGACGTGCGTTGGGGCCTGTTCTCGCTGAACACCTCGCGCTGGCTGCTGGCCCGCGCCTGGACCACCGACCGCAATGTGCGTGGCAACCGCCAGGGCGCCGCGCAAATCACCAACTGGCTGCCACGCCTGCTGGCTGACGACGCCGTCGCCCTGCAACTGCCGCGCTACCAGCAGCAACCGGAAGACCTGGCCGAGCAACTGCCGCGCATCGAGCGCATCCAGGCCTGGCTGCACCACGCACGTAACGTGGTGGACATCCCGGAACTGGACCGTTTGTACGGCGAACTGAACAAGTTGGCGCTGCTGGCCAACCAGCCGATCACCGATGAATCGCTGGATGCGCGCATGCATCAGGCGATTGCGGTGTATCAGAACCGGGCCTGGAAGACCCTGCTGCGCCTGTAAGATCGCTATCGCGGGCAAGCCCGCTCCCACAGGGGAATGCATTCCAATGTGGGAGCCGGGCTTGCCCGCGATGAGCATAGGTATCTACACAACTTCTGAAGGCAGCCGATTTCTCCTGTGGCGAGCAGGCTTATCCTGCGTTGGGCCGCGAAGC
>NZ_JACAQL010000040.1:0-374 GCF_013385245.1 Pseudomonas sp. IPO3747 | reverse complement strand
CCAGCGCGGCTAACCCGGCGTCCTGCCGGGTTACCCACGGATTCAAGCCTGCGTTCGGCCATCGTGGTTAACGGGGCGCCTCAGATCAAAAGCAAGATCAAAAGCAGAGCACGGCGGCCTAGTAGCCGACCTGAGTGGTTAGATCAAAAGCGAAAAGCGGATTTGCATACACCTGGGATCTGCTTTTCTGTGGGAGCTGGCTTGCCTGCGATGCAGACACCTCGGTACATCAGGCACACCGAGTTGATGCCATCGCAGGCAAGCCAGCTCCCACCTTTGACCGAGTATGGCTCTGCTGTTGCTGTTGCTGTTGCTGTTGCTGTTGCTGTTGCTGTTGCTGTTGCTGTTGCTGTTGCTGTTGCTGTTGCTCCGGC
>NZ_JACAQL010000039.1:0-1244 GCF_013385245.1 Pseudomonas sp. IPO3747 | reverse complement strand
AATGTGGGAGCAACTGTCTTAACCCACCGTCCGTCAGCGCCATTCTGTACCGTCTCGCAGCATGGCATTTAGTCTGATCAGCAGTATCCGCATGCAGGCGATGAGCGCGACTTTCGCGCTCTTGCCTCGCTCCCTTAGAGCCTCGTAGCGCGTTTTAAAGTCTGCTTGAAAGCGGATAACAACCCAACTCGACATGTATAACGCATGCCTGACACGGGTTCTTCCTCCGTATATCTGCCGTTTTCCATTGTGGTTTCCGCTGTCGTCGTTGTAAGGGGCTATGCCCGCTAACGCCGCCACTTCTCTGCGATCCAACTCGCCCAACTCCGGCAAGTAAACCAGCAAACTGGCGGCCGCGACTTTGCCAATCCCCTTCACAGACATGAGTCGCCTGGCCTTTTCTGCATCCAAATCAAACATGCCCTGAACGAGGTGTTTTTCCAGGGCTTTGATCTGCGCTTGCAGGTAGCGAATATGATCTTTGGTAGCGCTGACAACGGTTGGCAACTGAGCCTGCTGAAGTCGACGCTTATTGTCGTCGCGCTGCTGAACGAAGTGCTCACGTAATTGGATCAGTTCGCGCAGAGCTTCGCGCTCAGGAGAAATGACCTTTTCGTGAGACCCATGCAGCACTTCGGCAAAATCAGCCAGAACTGCCGCATCAATCGGGTCGGTCTTGGCATTTTTGCCCATGGCCACCGCGAAGGCTCTGGCCCGACGAGGATTGATTCGGAGCACTTGGAAATTCGTCTGTTGCAGTGCCGCCATGACCTGGCGCTCGTAGCCTCCCGTGGCCTCCAGCAATACCCGGCCAACCTCATAGCAGCTCAATCGTTTGATCAGCTCAACAAAGCCTTCAGATGTGTTTGGAATCTCGAAGCCTTCTTTCTGAGGTTGAACCCAGACAACAAGGTTTAATTTAGAGATATCGATGCCGACCCAGGAAATCATGGCAAAACCCTCTTACACTCAGGAGTGAGAGTGCTCTGGCTATGCCCACGCTTGTGATTCGAGTGGTGCTCGTCCAACTGTTCGGGCTTGTCGGCCAGAGTGGAAAGGTGGATGGCAGCTTTGCTCCCACTCGTGCTTCTAGCACCGCGGACTCACAGCTTGCCATCCACCCCTCTCACCTCAGAGTTTATTCCCAGATCAAGACACAAGCGGGCTTGCTCGCGAATGCTGACTTTCAGTTGATGCATCTTTGAATGACACACCGCTTTCGCGAGCAAGCCCGCTCCCACATT
>NZ_JACAQL010000038.1:0-407 GCF_013385245.1 Pseudomonas sp. IPO3747 | reverse complement strand
CAACTAAGAGAACTCACAAATTTTACCTTAGCCTGATCCGTTACCAGTGAAAGTAACGTTCAGTCTATCTTTCTATCACATACCCAAATTTTTAAAGAACGATCTAATCAAAGACTAGAAATCAACATTCATCATCAACCTGATGGAATGCTCATTTCTAAGCTTTCTTAACGTAGAAGCAGTAGTGGTGGAGCCAAACGGGATCGAACCGTTGACCTCCTGCGTGCAAGGCAGGCGCTCTCCCAGCTGAGCTATGGCCCCGTATTTCTACAGGCGTTTCCCACACAAAATTGGTGGGTCTGGGCAGATTCGAACTGCCGACCTCACCCTTATCAGGGGTGCGCTCTAACCAACTGAGCTACAGACCCAATTTCGGGCTGCTTCTTATCGTCTTCTTCAATGAATCA
>NZ_JACAQL010000004.1:324618-717262 GCF_013385245.1 Pseudomonas sp. IPO3747 | reverse complement strand
TAAGACAGTTGCTCCCACATTTTGATCCCGGTTGAGTCAGATACTTTGGCGCAGCCGGGCCAAATCCCGCAGCGGCGGTGCCCCGAACAACCGGCTGTATTCCCGGCTGAACTGCGACGGGCTCTCATACCCTACCCGATACCCCGCTGCCGACGCCTCCAGCCCTTCGGCAATCATCAATCGCCGCGCCTCCTGCAACCGTAACTGCTTCTGGTATTGCAGCGGACTCATCGCCGTAATCGCCTTGAAGCGATGGTGCAAGGTCGAAACACTGAGGTTCACTTCCCTGGCCAGGTCATCAATGCGCAGCGGTTGTTCGAAGTTACCGTTCAACCATTTGATGGCCTGACTCACGCGATGGCTCTGACTGTTGGCCACGGCGATTTCATACAGTCGATAACCCTGCGGGCCACGTAACAACCGATAGAGAATCTCGCGGTTGATGAGTGGCGCGAGCATGGCGATGTCTTTCGGTGTGTCCAGCAGGCGCGCCAGGCGCAACACGGCGTCGAGCAGTTGGTTGTCGATGCGGTCAACGTACATGCCACGCGATGTCGGCCTGGAGGGCACGCCCATCGGGCCTGCCTCGGCGATCAATGCGGTGAGCTGGGCCGGGTCGATATTGATGCGCACCGACAGGTTGGGGTCTTGCGGTGTGGCGTCGATGATCCGCCCGGCGACGGGCATCGCCACCGAAAACACCAGATAATTGAGCGGGTCGTAGGCAAAGATCTCGTCGGCCAGGCGCACTTCCTTGCTGCCGCTGGCCAGAATGCACAGGGCGGGTTCGACCAGCACCGGCATGAAATCGCGCGGGGTGTTGTGGCGGTTCAGATACAGCGAGGTAATTGCCGTGCCGTAGGAGCCATCTTCCCAGGTATGACGGTGAACAATGCTGGCCAGCTCGGCGCGTTGTTTTTCCATCTCGGCATCGAGGGGCATTGGCTTGGTTTCGGGCGACGACATGGGGCGTCCTCTACTGACTGCTTTGATGGGCCCAGCTTAGCGGCGGCTTTTCAAAAGGTGTTACTTCGATTCTGCACAATCCTTGCCTGATCCTGCGATAAGGCGTGAATCAGGCAAGTGCAGGGCCTGTCATGTGCCTGAAACACTGAGTGTGCGGTTGGAATAAATCCCTGGGGCCAGACGTCTTATCTACGCTTCTCGCAGGATTGTGCAATAAGCCTGCAGGAATCGACTAACTGCGCCCATCTTCGCGCCGCTATCTTTGATCCTGTGGCAACACGCCCTCACAGTGCTTGCCGAGCATCACTTCTCAACGGGAGAGTCGAACATGTCCACCCCCATTCCCGCGAGCCATATGGCCTTTATCCGTGCCCGTACCGGGTGCAGCACCGAACTCGGTGCACGCTTGAGCAGTTTGATCGAACCGGGCCGTCAGGCTCAGGGTTGCCTGCAATTCTCGTTGCAGCATTCCCAGGTCGATCCCGATGTATGGCTGGTCTCGGGCTTCTGGAGCAGCGAGCAGGCGATGAGTGCCTACTTCAGTTCCCCTGCCTTGATGATCTTTACTGAGCTGTTGAACGACATGGTGGTGCGCAGCATGGACTTCCAGACCTTCACCGACGCATCCGCCGCCCATGCTTACGGTGAGTACCTGCAACTGGCCGGTTAGCGGTTAGAATGGCCGACTTTTCATTGGCCAGGACCTGCAACATGGCACGTAAACAATTTGCCCATCACGAAGCCGTTTCTGCATTAGTGCGTGAAGAAGAGGGTGGCTACAGCGCCGCCGTCGCCGTCAAGGCGCTCGATGGCATGGGCGCCCCGCAGTTTCACAAGATCCTGGATGGCCAGACCTTCAAGACCGCCTCCGACGCCGACGATGCAGCGACGCTGCAACTTGAATGTCTGGTTGATGTGGACGAAGACGGTCAGTTGACTTGGGCAACGGCCGCAAGCTGAAGCCGAACACTTTATATCGCTCAACAGAAATCAAATGTGGGAGCCGGGCTTGCCCGCGATAGCGCAGTGTCAGCCACCCGATCAGTTGGCTGTCACGCCCTCATCGCGGGCAAGCCCGGCTCCCACAGGGTTTTGTTGTGTGTGTTGGGCAGTGAATCAGCGCGGGCGATGCATCTTGAACAACGCCTCCGGTCCCAACTGGAAATAATCCGCCGGGCCACCGCCGCGCAAAATCGGCTCAGCGGCCGCCGTGTCGTAAACCCCATCCTTGAGCAGCCACTTGGCAATGTGCACGGCAACCACCTCACCGAGCACCAGCCAGCTAGGCACCAACCCCTTGTCGGCACGCTGCAGTTGAATGATCTGCGTCACCTTGCATTCAAACGACACCGGGCTTTCGCCCACCCTTGGCACCGCGACGATTTTCGAGGCCACCGGCGTCAGGCCGGATAACTCGAATTCATTCACGTCCGGCGATACGGCCGCGCAGCTCTGGTTCATCTGCTCGGCCAGCGGGCGGGTGGCCAGGTTCCACACAAATTCGCCGGTCTGTTCGATGTTGTTCAGGCTGTCTTTGCGCCCGACACTGGAAAACCCAATGATCGGCGGGATGTAGTTGAACGCATTGAAAAAACTGTAGGGCGCCAGGTTCAGGCGGCCAGCGGCGTCGTGTGACGAGATCCAGCCGATCGGCCGTGGGCCGACAATCGCGTTGAACGGATCATGGGGCAGGCCGTGGCCGTTGGCGGGTTCGTAGAAATGGATATCGTCGGACATGGGCCAGGGTTCCTGCTGCGCGTTGGAGGAGGCCGTCATAGTGCAATCCAGAGCGATGAATTTCCATCGTGCGTATGGAATTTTCATTGATTGCCCACCTATTTTTCACAGCCCCGCGTTCAGTCTGCGCGCCAGGTCGGCACCCCTTTAAGTCGGCTGATTGAAAGACTGAGCTTCGGAGCCCTTCTCGCACATGAACAAACTTCCTCAGATCACCCTGGCGTTCTGGGTCATGAAAATCTGCGCAACGACCCTGGGCGAAACCGCCGGGGATTTGCTCTCGATGACCCTTAACGTCGGCTACGCCATCAGCTCGATGATCCTGATCAGCGTGTTTCTCGTCACGCTGCTGACACAGCTCTGGTCGAAAACCTACAACCCGGTGCTGTACTGGATCGTGATCCTGTCCACCAGCACGGCCGGCACCACCATGTCGGACTTTATGGACCGCACGTTGGGCCTGGGCTATGCGGCAGGGTCGATGATCCTGATCGTGATCCTGATGATCATCTTTGCACTGTGGCGCTTGAGCGGCGACTCGCTGAACGTGAACAAGGTCCAGACCTTTCGCGGCGAGCTGTTTTACTGGATGGCGATTCTGTTTTCCAACACCTTGGGCACCGCGTTGGGCGACTTCCTGGCGGACGATTCGGGGTTGGGCTTTGCCGGTGGCGCCTTGCTGATCGGCTCGGCGATTGCGGTGGTGGTCGCACTCAAATACTTCACACAGATATCGTCAGTGCTGCTGTTCTGGGTGGCATTTGTACTGACCCGCCCGTTTGGTGCGACCCTGGGCGATTTTCTGACCAAACCCTCTGAAAAGGGCGGGCTGGATTTCGGCACCGTTGGCTCATCGGCGGTGCTGGCGGCAGTGCTGGTGGTGATGATTGCCGGGGCGGCATATGCGCAGCGTCGGTATGGGCGTAGCGCATTAGCGGACGTTTCCTGAAACCAAATGTGGGAGCGGGCAAGCCAGCTCCCACATTTTTTACCGCGCTAAACCCTTAGTCGGTGGTGATGCGCGAGTGTTTACGGGTGTCTTTCATGGTCACGTAAACCACCAGCGACACCGCGATACACGCGGTCACATACCAGTAGTAACCCGTCTCCATGCCGATGTTCTTGAACCACAGCGCAATCACTTCAGCCGTACCGCCGAAGATCGAAACGGTCAGCGCATACGGCAGGCCCACGCCCAGCGCACGGATCTCGGTTGGGAACAGTTCAGCTTTCACCACCGCGTTGATCGAGGTATAGCCGCTGACGATGATCAGCGCCGCCATGATCAGGAAGAACGCACCCCACCAGCTTTGGATGGTGTGCAGGGTGGTAAGGATTGGCACGGTGAACAGCGTGCCGAGGATGCCGAAGGCGATCAGGATCGGCCGGCGGCCAACCTTGTCCGACAGCCCGCCAACCAGCGGTTGCAGGCACATGAACAGGAACAGTGTGGCGGCCGAAATGGTGGTGGAGTCGGAGATGCTCATGCCGACCGTGTTCACCAGGTATTTCTGCATGTAGGTGGTGTAGGTGTAGAAGGCCAGGGTGCCGCCCATGGTCAGGCCGACCACGGTCATCACTTCCTTGGGGTGACGCATCAAGGTGCGCATTGCGCTTTCCTTGGCTTTTTCCTTTTTGGTGAACGACTCGGTTTCTTCCATGCCGCGACGCAGGAACAACGCGACCACTGCGCACAGCGCGCCGATGGCGAACGGGATGCGCCAGCCCCAGGCATACAGCTGCTCGGTGGTCAGGGTTTGTTGCAACACGATCAACACGGCAAGGGCGATGAGCTGGCCGGAGATCAGGGTCACGTACTGGAAGCTGGAGAAGAAACCGCGACGCTCCTTGGTCGCCATCTCACTCAGGTAAGTGGCCGAGGTGCCGTACTCGCCACCGACCGACAGGCCCTGAAGCAAACGTGCAAATACCAGCAGGATCGGCGCGCCGATACCGATGGTGTCGTAGCCCGGCGTCAGCGCGATCAGCAGCGAGCCGAAGCACATCAGCAATACCGAGAACATCAGCGCAGCCTTGCGCCCTTTGTAGTCGGCATACAGGCCCATCAGCCAGCCACCGATCGGGCGCATGATAAAGCCCACGGCAAAGATGGCAGCGGTGTTCATCAACTGAGCGGTGGAGTCACCGGCGGGGAAGAAGGTCTTGGCGAAGTACAGCGAGAAAGCGGCGTAGACGTACCAGTCGTACCATTCGACCATATTGCCGACGGAGCCACTGAAGATCGATTTGATACGGCTGGTAGTGGTGCGCTCTTTAGCCGGCGCAGCCGCCGACCCCAGAGGCAGGGCGTTGGAGTTATCCATTGAAGGATCCTTCATCTAGTTGTTTTTATGGAGCCGCACGAACGCAGCCTGGTTTGGGCTATAGCAGGAGCTGTGCCAAACAGATGAAGGCCCGGAATAGAAGGGTTACAAGATTTTTTTGAGCGGAAAGTCGCTGATGATTATTGGGTGGTGAGCGGAAATCCGCTTATGGCTGCTGGCCTCATCGCAGGCAAGCCAGCTCCCACAGGAATGCGCATTCCAACTGTGGGAGCTGGCTTGCCTGCGATAGCGTCTTCGAAAACGCCATCGAAAATAGCTAAAGAAACATCTCCCGCACCAACCCATGCCGCTGCATCTTTTCATTCAAGGTACGGCGCGGCAGTTGCAGCTCGGCCAACACCGCCTTGATATCGCCTTTGTGCCGCGTCAACGCAGCCTTGAGGCAATGCGCTTCGAACGCTTCCTGTTGCGCCGCCAGGGATTGCCCGGCCTCGACGCCTTCCGGCTCAGGTTCACCCAGGCCCAGCACTTGGCGTTCGGCGACGTTGGCCAGCTCGCGCACATTGCCCGGCCAGTCGTGGCTGAGCAGGCGCCCCAGTTGCGCGCCGCTCAACGGCTCGACGTTGCGGCCCAGGCGCTCGGCGGCGCTTTGGGCGAAGTGGTCGAACAACAGCGGGATATCTTCGCGGCGCTCGCGCAACGGCGGCAGGCGCAGTTGTGCGACGTTCAAACGGTACGCCAGGTCTTCGCGAAACCGCCCGGCGCGGGCCTCTTCGAGCAAGTCGGGCTTGGTGGCGGCAATGATGCGCAAGTCCACATGGATACTTTGGTTGGAGCCCAGCCGCTCCAGTTTTTGCTCTTGCAGCACCCGCAACAATTTGACCTGCTGGGCCAGCGGCATGCTTTCGATTTCATCCAGGAACAGCGTGCCGCCGTGGGCATATTCCAGCTTGCCGATGCGCTTGCCCTGGGCGCCGGTGAACGCGCCGCTTTCGTGGCCGAACAGCTCGGCTTCAAACAGCTGCTCGGGGATGGCCGCGCAGTTGAGCGCGACAAACGGCTTTTTTGCCCGTGGGCCAAAATCATGCAGGCAACGGGCGACCAGTTCCTTGCCGCTGCCGGTTTCGCCACGGATCAGCACATTGACCGGCAAGCTGGCCAGGTCCAGCACTTGCCGGCGCAGGGTCTGCAAACCACGGGACACGCCGAGCAGGCTCGATTCCAGCTGCGCCCGATGGTCGGCCTGTTGATGCAGGCGACGGTTCTCCAGGATCAACCCGCGTTTATCCAAGGCGCGGCGCAGGCTGTTGAGCAGTGCGTCCGGGCTGAAGGGTTTTTCCAGAAAGTCGTAGGCACCGTCGCGCATGGCTTCCACGGCCATCGGTACATCGCCATGGCCGGTGAGCAAGATCACCGGTAAGTCGGCGTCACGCCGCTGCACTTCGGCCAGCAGCTCCAGGCCGCTGAGGCCGGGCATGCGCACGTCGCTCAAAATGACGCCAGGAAAGTCTTTGGGCAGCTGTGCCAGGCATTCTTCGGCGCGACTGAACAACTGCACTTCGAATCCCGACAGGCTCAACCACTGCTCGACGGCGGTGCGAATACTCGCCTCGTCATCCACCACAATCACTGCGTTCAACATAGGTCGGGTGTCTCCAGCGCGATGGGCAAGGTCAGGGTAAATACCGCGCCGTCGCCACGGTTACCGGCGAGCAGGCGCCCACCCAGTTCATGCACGATGGCATAGGACACGGCCAACCCCAAGCCAAGGCCGTCGCCCACGGGTTTGGTGGTGAAAAATGGATCGAACACGCTGTTCAAATGGGCTTCGGCAATCCCGCCGCCGCTGTCGCTGACGCTCAGTTGCCACAGCTGTTGGTCGGCGTGCAGGCGGATTTCCAGGCGTTTGCGCGGTTTGTCGGCCATGGCGTCCAGCGCATTGCGTAGCAGGTTGATCAGCACTTGCTCCAGGCGGATCGCGTCACCGCGCACCCAGGCGGGGCGGCTCAGGTCCAGCACCACACCAATGCTTTCATCGCGCAGGCGGGCGTCGAGCAGGTGCAAGGATTGGTCGACCACCGTGGCCAAATCCAGCCGTTCGCGCAGGCCGCTGGGGCTCTTGCGGGCGAAGGTCTTAAGGTGGCTGGTGAGCGCCGCCATGCGCGTGAGCATGTCGTCCAGCGGGGTGAGCGCCTTATAGGCATCGTCCACGCGGCCGTGATCGAGCAGCAGGCGCAAGGTCGCCAATTGCATGCGCTGGGTGGTCAGCGGCTGATTGATCTCATGGGCGAGGGCAGCGGACATTTGCCCCAAGGCCGCCAGCTTGGCCGACTGCACCAGGCCATCCTGCGCGGTGCGCAACGCCTGGGTGCGTTCTTCGACAAGCTGTTCAAGCTCCTCGCGGCTGCGTTGGCGCAAACGGGCCAGGCGCCAGCGTTGGTTCAGGAACAGCAGCAGGAACACCAGCGCCAGCCATGAACCGGCGGCGGCAAGGCCAGCGTTGCGTTGGTCTTCAAAGGCGAATTGCGGTTTGCGCAGCAAGTGCAAGGTCCAGCCTTCGGCTTTCAGCGGCAGGGATTCCCAGATGTAATTGGCGTTGCCGTCGGGGCCGTTGACACGCATCAGATGGCTGTTTTCGTCAAAACGCTGCAATGTCTGGGTGTCCAGCGGCTGCAGCTGTTTTTTGTCGTATTGGCGAGTTGCCTTGAGTTCGGCAAGGTCGCTCGCCGACAACGGACGCAAGTTGCGGAAACGCCAGCCCGGCTGATTGGCGATAAACACGATGCCACGCGCATCGCTGACCAGCAGCAGGTCATTACCTTGGGCCCATTCGCGCTCAAGTTCGGGGAACTCCAGCTTCACCACCATGGCGCCGAGGAACTGTTCGTGCTCATCGACCACGGCGCTGGAGAGGAAATAACCCGGAATGCCGGTGGTCACCCCCACCGCATAAAAACGCCCGGTTCCCTGGCTCAAGGTCTGGCTGAAATACGGGCGAAACGCGTAGTTGTGCCCGACATAACTGCTGGGCAGGTTCCAGTTGCTGGCGGCCACGGCCAGACCGTTACGGTCCATCAATTCCAGAGTGGAAGACTGCGCGGCACCGTTGATGCGTTCCAGCTTGCGGTTGAGCAAGTCCTGGGTGGCGGTGTCCAGCGGGGCTTTAAGGGCGCTGATCATTTCCGAATCCAGCGCCAGTACGGCGGGCAGGGCACGGTAACGTTCAATCAGGGTATGCAGTGAGTTGGCATAGAGCGCCAGTTGTTGATTGGCGCGAGCGGCGTCATCCACCAAGGCCTGGCGTTCGGCATGGCGGGTGGCCAAGGCGGCGGCCAGCACGGCGCCGGCGATGATCAACAGCGAGTAGAAAGTCAGTCGCAGGGGGCGAGGGATCACGATCATACGGTGATGAACAGGCGCGGTAAGGGGCAAGCACCATAGCATGAGCCGCCGCAAACTTGTGGCACGTGGAATTTCTGTGGGAGCAGGCAAGCCAGCTCCCACATGACCGAGTTCGCCATAAAAAAGGCGACTGGGCCGTGGGGCCGCAGTCGCCTTTTTCCTTGCGGGGAAGTGCTTACTGCACTTCGACCGCCAGGCTTTCACTGATCTTCTTCTGCCAGATGGCAGGACCGGTGATGTGTACGGATTCGCCCTTGCTGTCCACCGCAACGGTGACCGGCATGTCTTTGACGTCGAACTCGTAGATCGCTTCCATGCCCAGTTCGGCAAATGCGACAACGCGCGACTTCTTGATGGCTTGCGCCACCAGGTAAGCTGCGCCGCCCACGGCCATCAGGTACACGGCCTTGTGGTCCTTGATCGCTTCGATCGCAGTCGGGCCGCGCTCGGATTTGCCGATCATGCCCAACAGGCCGGTTTGCTCGAGGATCTGACGGGTGAACTTGTCCATCCGCGTGGCCGTGGTCGGGCCAGCCGGGCCAACCACTTCTTCGCGCACCGGATCAACTGGGCCGACGTAGTAGATGAAGCGACCCTTGAGGTCCACCGGCAGGGTTTCGCCCTTGTTGAGCATCTCGACCATACGCTTGTGAGCAGCGTCGCGGCCGGTGAGCATCTTGCCGTTGAGCAACACGGTTTCGCCCGGCTTCCAGCTTTGTACTTCTTCCGGGGTCAGGGTGTCGAGGTTGACGCGGCGGGCCGACGGGCCGGCTTCCCAGACGATTTCCGGGTAGGCGTCCAGCGGTGGTGCTTCCAGCGATGCCGGGCCTGAACCATCGAGCACAAAGTGTGCATGACGGGTGGCGGCGCAGTTGGGGATCATGCACACCGGCAGCGAGGCTGCGTGGGTCGGGTAGTCCATGATTTTCACGTCGAGCACGGTGGTCAGGCCACCCAGGCCCTGGGCGCCGATGCCCAGTTGGTTGACCTTCTCGAACAACTCCAGGCGCATCTCTTCGATACGGTTCTGCGGGCCGCGCTTTTTCAGCTCGTGAATGTCGATGGACTCCATCAACACTTCCTTGGCCATTACCGCAGCTTTCTCGGCGGTGCCGCCGATGCCGATGCCGAGCATGCCCGGTGGGCACCAGCCGGCGCCCATGGTCGGAACGGTCTTGAGCACCCAGTCGACGATCGAGTCGGACGGGTTGAGCATGGCCATTTTCGACTTGTTCTCGGAACCGCCGCCCTTGGCTGCCACGTCCACTTCCACGGTGTTACCCGGGACGATGGAGTAGTGGATTACGGCCGGAGTGTTGTCCTTGGTGTTTTTACGCGCACCGGCCGGGTCGGCCAGGATGGAAGCACGCAGGACGTTCTCCGGCAGGTTGTAGGCGCGACGCACGCCTTCGTTGATCATGTCGTCCAGGCCCATGGTGGCGCCGTCCCAACGCACGTCCATGCCCACGCGCACGAACACGGTAACAATACCGGTGTCCTGGCAGATCGGGCGATGGCCGGTGGCGCACATGCGCGAGTTGATCAGGATCTGGGCGATGGAGTCACGGGCTGCCGGCGATTCTTCACGCAGGTAGGCTTCGTGCATGGCCTGGATGAAGTCAACGGGGTGGTAGTAGGAAATGAATTGCAGGGCGTCGGCAACGCTCTGAATCAGGTCGTCTTGCTTGATCACGGTCATGAGTCGCGCTCCTCTATAAGGGAACATTCAATAAAGGTGGCTTCAGTGTTGCATCGGTCGGCTGAAACCACCTTTCCAAGGCACGCCACAGTGGTGCAAGGCGCGACGCTAAAAAGGCGCGGCAGTATAACCCGACGCGGTGGCCGATACACCCGACTATGGTCAAACTGTCGCAGGCATGATTCCCTGTGCCGGTCCCTTCTGATTGAGCCTTTATATGCCTGAACTGCACGTCGGCGAACGCCACTGGTCGGTAGCCACCGGCAGCAACCTGCTGGATGCCTTGAATCTGGCGGGTGTGGCTGTGCCCTACAGTTGCCGGGCGGGCAGTTGCCATGCGTGCCTGGTGCGTTGCCGGGGTGAGGTCGATGATAAGCAACCCGATGCCCTGAGCCCGGCGCAGCGCCAGGACGGTTGGCGTTTGGCTTGCCAGTGTGAAGTTGTCGCAGATTTACAGGTTGAAGCATTTGACCCACTGCACGATGGTTTGCCCGCGCAAGTGGTGGGCGTCGACTGGTTGAGCCCCGAGGTACTGCGCCTGCGCCTGCAACCCGAACGTGGCTTGCGTTATCGGGCCGGGCAACATCTGGTGCTGTGGGCAGGTCAGGTAGCGCGCCCGTATTCGTTGGCCAGCTTGCCGCAGGAAGACCCGTTTTTGGAGTTTCACCTCGATTGCCGCCTGCCCGGCGAATTCAGCGCTATTGCTCGGCAATTACAGGTGGGCGACAGCCTGCGCCTCGGCGAATTACGTGGCGGGGCACTGCAATACGATCCTGACTGGCAATCGCGGCCGCTGTGGCTGCTGGCATCCGGCACGGGGCTTGGGCCGTTATGGGGCGTGCTGCGCGAGGCACTGCGCCAGGATCACCAAGGCGCCATCCGCCTGATTCACCTGGCCCATGATGCCGATGGGCATTATCTGGCCGAACCCTTGGCGCAATTGGCCGCGCTGTACGCGAACCTGACTGTGGAGCTGTGGACGGCGGCTGAGTCGGCCCAGGCATTGGCGCAACTGCGGCTTGTTTCGCGGCAAACTCTGGCCTTACTCTGCGGGCACCCCGCCAATGTCGAAGCGTTTTCCAAACGCCTGTTCCTGGCGGGGTTGCCGCGCAATCAACTGCTGGCTGATATGTTCCTGCCGCGTGGTTGAGCGCTGACTTTTCCAGCCGCGAGATTCGCCATGACCGACGCCATCCTGCTGCAACGCGAAGGCGGGCTGCTGACCCTGCAGCTCAATCGCCCCGACAAGAAAAACGCCCTGACCCGCGCCATGTACACCCAACTGGCCGAGGCGTTGGAGCAGGCTGATGCGGACTCAGGTATCCGTGCGGTGCTGATCCAGGGCAGCAATGAGTGTTTTACCGCCGGCAACGACATAGCCGACTTCCTCGAACAGCCGCCCAGTGATCTGGACAGCCCGCCGTTTCACTTCATGAAAAGCCTGCTCAACTGCCGCAAGCCGGTGATCGCGGCGGTGGCGGGTGCGGCGGTCGGCATCGGTACGACCCTGTTGCTGCATTGCGATCTCGTCTATATCAGTCGCGATGCGCGCTTGCGCATGCCTTTCGTCAACCTGGGGCTGTGCCCGGAGTTTGGCTCCAGCCTGATCCTGCCTCGGCTGCTGGGGCATGCGAAAGCGGCTGAACTGTTGCTGTTGGGCGAAGGCTTTACCGGCGAGCAGGCGGCGGCGTGGGGCATTGCTACTGAGGCGATGGGTAGCGGTGAAGCGGCGCTGGTCAAGGCGCGGGAAGTTGCGCAGCGCTTTGAAACCCTGGCGCCGGGAGCGGTGCAGGTCAGCAAACAGTTGATGAAAAGTGTCGACCGTGAACAGTTGCGGCAGGTGATTGAGGTCGAGGGGGCGTTGTTTGTGCAGCGTTTGAAGTCACCGGAGGCGATTGCGGCGTTGTCGGGGTTTATTGCCCGGCGTTGATGACGCCATCGCAGGCAAGCCAGCTCCCACATTGGAATGCGGTCAACTGTGGGAGCTGGCTTGCCTGCGATGAGGCCCTTTAATTCAACAGATCTCCAGGCCTTTAAATACAAAAAGCCCCGCCATTCACATGGCAGGGCTTTTGTTTTTCAGCGTGTCACTCAGAACTGCGGGTCGCCCACGTGCAGGATCTTCATGCCATTGGTGCCACCGGTGGTGTGGTAGCTGTCGCCCTTGGTCAGGATGACCCAGTCGCCTTTCTCTACGACGCCACGCTTGACCAGTTCGTCGATTGCCTTCTGGCTCACTTCGTTAGGGGCCAACGAAGCTGGATCGAACGGAATGGTGTACACGCCACGGAACAACGCTGCGCGGGCCTGGGCTTCGCGGTGCGGGGTGAACGCGTAGATCGGTACCGACGAACGGATGCGCGACATGATCAGCGGGGTGTAGCCACTTTCGGTCAGGGCAATGATCGCCTTGACGCCCGGGAAGTGGTTGGCGGTGTACATGGCCGCCAGGGCGATGCTCTGGTCGCAGCTTTCGAACACTTTGCCGATGCGGTGGCTGGAGGTCTTGCTGGTCGGGTGCTTTTCGGCACCGACGCAGATACGCGCCATGGCCTGTACGGCTTCCAGCGGGTAAGGGCCGGCAGCACTTTCAGCCGAGAGCATCACGGCGTCGGTGTAGTCGAGCACGGCGTTGGCCACGTCGGACACTTCGGCACGGGTTGGCATCGGGTTCTGGATCATCGACTCCATCATCTGGGTCGCTACGATCACGGCCTTGTTGTGACGGCGTGCGTGCAGGATGATCTTCTTCTGGATACCGATCAGCTCGGCGTCACCGATTTCCACGCCCAGGTCGCCACGGGCAACCATCACAGCGTCGGATGCATTGATCAGGGCATCGAGGGTTTCGTCATCGGCCACGGCTTCGGCACGTTCGATCTTCGCCACCAGCCAGGCAGTACCGCCGGCTTCGTCGCGCAGCTTACGGGCATATTCCATGTCGGCAGCGTCGCGTGGGAAGGACACGGCGAGGTAGTCCACTTCCATTTCGGCGGCGAGCTTGATGTCGGCCTTGTCTTTCTCAGTCAGGGCCGGCGCCGTCAGGCCACCGCCGCGACGGTTGATGCCTTTGTGATCGGACAACGGGCCACCGATGATCACGGTGCAGTTCAGCTCCGTCGAGGTGGCCGTGTCGACGCGCATCACCACGCGGCCGTCGTCCAGCAGCAGTTCGTCGCCGACGCCGCAGTCCTTGACCAGGTCCGGGTAGTCGATACCGACGACTTCCTGGTTGCCTTCGGTCAGCGAATGGCTGGTGGAGAAGGTGAACTTGTCACCGATCTTCAGCTCAATGCGCTTGTTGGCGAATTTGGCGATACGAATTTTCGGGCCTTGCAGGTCACCCAGCAGTGCCACAAAGCGGCCGTGCTTGGCGGCCAGGTCACGCACCAGCTTGGCGCGAGCCTTGTGCTCGTCCGGGGTGCCGTGGGAGAAGTTCAGACGGGCAACGTCCAAACCAGCCAGAATCAGCTGTTCGAGGACTTCCGGCGAGTTACTGGCCGGGCCAAGGGTGGCGACGATTTTGGTACGACGGACGGACATGCACAGACTCCTGAGTTCAAGCGCTGGGGAAGGCTACTATGCTCTTTGGTTGTAGTCATTGTTCGTTTGCACTACTTATCGAAGATTCGCTTGTTTTCGCTCCAATTGAATAGATGAACATCCTTGAAGATTTTCGACGCGGGGTCGATACACTGCTCAAGACAGGAGAACCCCCATGCGAATTTTGCTCATTGCTGCCCTGGCCGTCAGTGTTGTCGGCTGTACCCGCTGGTCGATGGACCATCATTTGAACAACGCTTACCGCGCCTATGGGGTGGGTGACTGCGAGCGTGTCACCCTGGAGTTGTCCCAGGTAGACCGCGAGAGCCGTACCCGTCGGTATGTGCAACCGGAAGTTTCGATGCTGCGCGGGCAATGCCTGGAGCGCCAGAAGCTGTTCGTCGATGCGGTGCAAACCTACCAGTTCATCATCAATCAGTACCCGTCCAGCGAGTACGCCTATCGTGCCCGTGCTCGGCTCGACACCCTGCAGCAACTGGGCCATTACTCCGGCGCGAGTGTCGCGCAGCCACGGCCCGCATCACTTTGATGATATTTGTCATTCCATAGCTGGCCCGTCGCCAGTCTTAAGCTATTCTTTGAATGTCTGTTTGTACAAGTTTATGTTCAATCGGATGGATTGCTTGGGATTGGCAGTTGTAAGGCGATCAAGCGCACGCTGGATTCGCACCAATTTCCAGGGAGAGCGAACATTCAGTGTTCGTTCCGAATAACTGGCGCGGCCACTGATCTGGCCAATGGATGGCGATTTCATCATGTTTACCGACCGAAGGATTGAGCGGCATCAGCTGTCTGGTTTCTTGAAAGTGTTCAACCGGCTGACGGATAAGCCTATTGGCTACTTGGGGAACGTGTCCGAAGATGGGCTGATGTTAATCAGCCAATTACCCATGATGGTTGACGTGGCGTTTGAACTGCGTTTGAAAATCCCTCTGGCAGACGGTGATTTCCAGGCAATTGACCTCACAGCGATGTGCTTGTGGAGCCACGAAGATGTTAACCCGCAGCACTATGACTCAGGGTTTCGCGTGGTCGAAGCGCCTGAGGCATACGGGCACTTGATAAGTGCCTTGTATCATTACTTCACCTTTGATCCTCTGCAGGCTTCCGCCTAGACGTTGCGCGCTGTCGACCCGGCTCGGACGTGGTTAGCCGAGCTTGTGGTCGTGTGCTTGAGTCATAAAACACCGGCCTTTTTCCAGCCCAGATAGCGCGTCACCAGTGCAGCCCCCAGCCCCGAAGGTGGCGTATCCAGCACCGACAAACCGTGGGCACTCAAGCGCTCATGCAGATCGTTTCTCTTGTTGAGATAGTCGACAGTCCCGCTGTAGGCCAGCGCTTCAGGCAAGGTTTGAACCGGGGCCTGGCGCAGTTGGTCGAGTATGTCTTCGCGCAGGCTGGCGACCAGCACCCGATGTTGCCGGCTGATGCGCTTAACGGCTGCGAGTAACTCCTCATCATCTTCATCGCGAAGATTGGTCACCACGATCACTAATGCCCGACGTTTCTGTCGGGCCAGTAATTGGCTGGCGGCGGCTGCATAATCGGCAGTGCGTCGGGTGGTGTCGAGGTCGTAAACGGCATTGAGTAATACGTTCAGTTGGCCGCTGCCTTTGACGGGTGCCAGGTAGCGTGGCTGGTCACAGGCAAAGGTGCACAGACCCACCGCATCGCCTTGGCGCAAGGCGACGTAACTGAGTAACAGGCAGGCATTGAGGGCGTGGTCGAAGTGAGCGAGCTCCGCGTCCTGGCTGCGCATGCGCCGGCCGCAATCGAGCATGAGCACTATCTGCTGGTCGCGTTCGTCCTGATATTCCCGGGCGATGGGCGTGCGCTGGCGCGCGGTGGCCTTCCAGTCGATCTGTCGCAGGCTGTCGCCTTCGCGAAACTCGCGCAACTGATGAAACTCCAGCCCCAACCCGCGTCGTGGGTGCTGGCGAACCCCTAATTGGCTCAACCAACTGTCCACGCCCAGCAGTTGTGCGCCGTACAAACGGGCAAAGTCAGGGTAGACCCGCGTTGTATCCCGGGCTGCAACAAAACGCCTCGCAGACCACAACCCGAAAGGGCTGGGCAGGTGAATCTCACTGCGACTGAAACTGAAGTGGCCGCGCCGCAAGGGCCGCACTCGATAGCCCAGTTCGCTTCGCTGGCCCGGGAGAAGCTCGATGGACTGCGGCATATTCTCCACGCTCAGGCCGTCAGGTGCGTGGTCAAATACCTGCACGGTCAGCGGCTGCGGGTAGTCATGTTCAAGGGTCAGGCGTACCTCACCCCAGCGGCCCAGGGCCAGGCTGCCGGGCATCTGCCGTTGCACCCGTGGGC
The DNA here is from genome assembly GCF_013385245.1 of Pseudomonas sp. IPO3747. Taxonomy (NCBI): domain Bacteria; kingdom Pseudomonadati; phylum Pseudomonadota; class Gammaproteobacteria; order Pseudomonadales; family Pseudomonadaceae; genus Pseudomonas; species Pseudomonas sp. IPO3747. The sequence goes on along the minus strand of NZ_JACAQL010000004.1, from coordinate 701,284 downwards.
AGGGAAGGCGCCGCAGGCGCAGGGCGTCCAGCAGTGCCAATAGAAACAGCGCCAGCAGCAGGCCCCACGCCACTGAATGCAGCGTGTCGGGCACTTTGAGCTGGAGCGCTGTAGCCGCGCCCAAGAGGATGTTCAAACCCGAGAGGACGCCGAGCCAGATCAGCAGCAGACGAGTTGGCTTCATGGTCGGGTCATTGCCGAGGTGCCGAAATCTGGTCCAGCAGTTGCTTGAGCACCTGATCCACTTCCAGCCCGTCAATGTCCAATTCGGGGGCAATACGCACGCGATGGCGCAGCACCGCCAAGGCGCAGCCCTTGATATCGTCCGGGGTAACAAACTCGCCGCCGCGTAGCAAGGCCCGGGCGCGGGCGCCGCGAACCAGGGCGATGGAGGCACGCGGGCCTGCACCGATGGTCAGCCCCGGCCAACTGCGAGTGGCGCGGGCCAGGCGCACGGCGTAGTCGAGTACTTGCTCATCCAGCGGCAGTTCGCTGGCAATTTGCTGCAACTGCAACACGTCCTCTGCCTGCAGCACCGTGCGCAGTGGCTGCACATCCAACATGTCGGCCCTGGAGGAGCGGGTGACTTCGCGGACCATCTCCAGCTCCTGCTGCGCATCGGGGTAGTCCATGCGTACTTTGAGCATGAACCGGTCCAGCTCGGCCTCGGGCAGGGGGTACGTGCCTTCCTGTTCGATGGGGTTCTGGGTCGCGAGCACCATGAACGGTTGGCCAATGGGCAGCGCTTCGCCCTCGAGGGTGACTTGGCGTTCCTGCATGGCCTCAAGCAGGGCGGCCTGGGTCTTGGCGGGGGCGCGATTGATTTCATCGGCCAGCAACAGGTGGGTGAACAGCGGCCCCTTGCGCAGCTTGAACTGCTCACTGTGCAGGTCGTACACCGCGTGGCCGGTGACATCGCTGGGCATCAGGTCCGGGGTGAACTGAATACGTGCAAAGTCGCCACCAAAACAGCGTGCCAACGCGCGAACCAACAGGGTTTTGCCTAGGCCCGGTACACCTTCGAGCAGTATGTGGCCACCTGCAATCAATGCGGTCAGCACATCGTCGATCACCTGGTCCTGGCCAATCACCGCCTTACGCAGTTCAACACGCAGAGCCTGTGCCTGCTGGCTGGCCTTTTGAAGGCTTTCGGCAGTCGGGGCGGTGGCTGATGGAAATTCGCTCATAGGGCATTCCTGAGGGTTTGCAGGCTCGCCACCTGACGGCTGAAATCGGCGCTGGTGAGCCGTTTTGCCGGGAGTGGGTCGAGGGCCTGGCGGATGACGTGGGAGGGTTGGCGCGTCAGGCGTTCGAGGACCTGCCATTGTTCGTCGCTGTCGAGGTGTTCAAAGCCTGGGTGGCGTCGTCGTGCAGCCCGCTGGATATCACGCTGCAAGGCGTGCAGCAGCGTGCCTTGGCCACTGCGGCGCAGCAGGAAGTCGGCACTGGCCTTCAAATGTTCCTGTAACTGGCGACGTGCCTTTGGCGCGGGCGCCTGGGTCGGCCCCTGGCGCATGCCGGCGTGCCAGAGTGCCAGGGCAATCAGTGCGCAGAGCGCCACTAACGCCTGGGGGAAGTTGCGCATTAGCAGGGTGAGCAGATCGTCTACGTCGCTGTTGAACAGCAGTGTTACATCCGTCCCCCGGTTGAGATACCACAACAGCCAGGCGTTATCGTGTTTGCCGATGCCTGGGGTTTTCCACAAGTCGCTGTCGGTTACAACCGTTACGGTGCCTTGGCCGAAGTTGCGTTGCATCAAATGGCTGGACTTGCCGCTGTTGGCGGAGAACTGCGCCAGGTGTCTGGGGTCGGTGAGGTTGAAGTCGGTATCGAAGCTGAAATAGGCCGGGGCGGTCTCATTGTCGACGTAGAGCTTGGTCAGGTCCGGTACTTTCTTTTTGCGTGGGGAAGCAGGCTCGTCAAGGCCCTCGCTGAGTGTCTGGTGGAAGCCCAGCTGATCCAGCAGCAGGTCGCCGCTTTTACCGGTTTCCTCATCCCAAAGCGCTTCGGCAACCAGCAGCAAATGGCCACCGGATTTTGCCCAGTCCAGCAGTTGCTCAGCCTGGCGCGGGGTCATGTTGCTGCGCTCGCCCAGCAATACCAGGCTATGCCCCTTGGCTGGCTGGTCGGCCAGGTGCTCAAGGCTGTTGGCGTGTTCCACGGCCAGGCCCTGCTGGCGCAGGAAGTATTCAGCCGCCAGGTAGGGGTTGGCGATGGCTTGTGGCGATGGGCCGCGATCGACTATTTCGTCGTAGGGGATCGCCTTGTGCCAAACATAAAGCCCACCTGCTCCAAGCACACAGGCCAGCAGCAGGCCGACCCACAGCATGGGGCGGTTCATTGGGCGGCTCCCGTACTGAACAGGGCGCGCCAATCGCGGCACAGTTGCTGTTGTACCAAAGCCGGCGGCAGGCGGTGGCCATAGGCGAGGTTTTGCCAGTGGTGTGTCAGTGCATCACTGAAGGCCAGCAGTTGTGGCTGTTGCAGTTGGTGGATGCGCTCCAGGACCTGGCCTTCGGTATCGGCGCTTTTCAGGGGCAGGTTGAAGTCGTGCAGCAGTCGGTTGAGCAGGCCGCGATACAGCAGGCCGAGAGCTTCCCTGGGGTGGGTGGACCACAGCTGTTCGGCGGTGCTGGCAATGTCGTCAGGCAAGGTCTCGCTGCCCAACGCCAGGCCGAACAATTGTGCAGGGGCCGCTTTGGCGGTTTTGGCTTTGGCTGGCCCGCGTCGACTGACGAAGGTGTGCAGCCACTCCCGATAGCGCCAGACAACTAGCGCGAGGCCAGTCGCCAGCAGGCCCCAGAGCAGTACCTCCAGGCCGAGGGCGGCGTTTTTGAAGGTATTGCTGTTGAATCCGTCCAGTAGCGCCTGAAGCCAGGCCGGAAGTTTACCGTCACCCTTTACCTTGTGTTGCGCGGCGTTTTTTTCGTCGCCAAAACGGTAGCGAGTGACGGTTTCCGGGTGCTTGAACGGGGGGCTGTCCAGCAGCGCCTTGATCGATTGGCTGGCGGCCTGGGTGGTGACTTGTTTGGCCGGTCCGGGCTCGTCCGCCATGACGGGGCGGCTGAATGGCACGAGCATCAGCCCAGCCACCAGCAGCAACGTTGCGACGCTGCTCAGGCGTTGGCGTAATCGGCGGAACACCAGTTCAAGGTCCCAGGCTTCCAGCACGGTGCGGCGGTTGAGGTACAGGCTGAAGCCGCAAGCGACATAAATGGGCTCCCAGAACACCAGAATCAGTGCGTAGAAGGCGTTACTCAAATGCTCCAGCCACAACCCTTCCGAGCCGCTTGCCAGTGCCAGCCGTTGCCAGTCCCAATCGAGTTCCAGTTGCTGCGGGATGAACAGGTAAAACAGTGCCATGCAACCGAACCACAGGCCGATTTCCATATGCACGCCAATGGTGGTCAGCCAGCGTGCGGCGCCGGCGTTGCGTTGCAGCAGCACCCCCAGGCGTATTTGACGGGCATTGCCATCCTGGCCTTCAAGCTGGCTCACCGGCATCACAAAGCTGCGGCTCAGGCTCAGTCGCCTCCAGGTCAGGCTGGCCAGCAGTTGGCCTTTGAGCAGGCGCGGCCACTGGCGCACAGCCTGCTTGAGGCTGGGTGTCTCGCCAAACAAGGCCTTGGAGAGGATGTACAGTGGCAAGCGGTCAAAGGCCGGTTTTAACCACCAGAACACAAACATGGCCATGGACGGGTATCGCCACAGCAGCACGGTCAGCAAAATGAATATCGGCAACGTCACCATTGCCCAACTGCTCATTAACAGCAGTCGATGTTCCTGGGCCATCAGTACGCCCAGGTCCATGGCTTCCCAGGAGGTGCGGGGCCGAATTACCACGCTGGCCTCACTCAGGCGCATGGTGAGTGCGTCCGGCAAGCGTGAGGTAGGCGGCAACCAGCAGCCACAGCCCGGCGCCCGTTGAGTATTTGATCCAGGGCGTGATCGTGGTGGAGGAAGACCAATAGGCTTCAATAAACGCCGCGATCAGCAGCAATAGCATGACGCCGCAAAGCATCCGCACGCTTGTGCGTGCCGCCAGCCGCAGGGATTCGCCGCGAGTCAGGTGCCCGGGAGCAATCACCGCCCAGCCCAATTGCAAGCCTGCCGCCCCGGCCAGGGCGATGGCCGTGAGTTCGAAAGCACCGTGGCCGATGACAAACGACCAGAAGGTCTGGCCATAGCCGATCTCGGTGAGGTGGCCGGAGATGGCGCCGATGATCAGGCCGTTGAAAATCAGAAAGAACACGCTGCCCAAACCAAATAGCAAACCGGCGGCAAAGGTCTGGAAGGCAATCCCGATGTTGTGCATCACGTAGTAGCCGAACATCATCCAGTCTTCACTGGAAGCGCGGTCGGCGGCACGCCCCAGGTGGCCAGCATCCGGGTCATACATGCTGTGCATTTCGGCGACCTGCGCGGGGCTCACGATGCTGTAGATAAGGTCTGGAAACAGGTAGACCAGCAACGCAACGCCCACCAGGCTGCCGAAGAACAGCACGCCGGCGATTAACACGAAACGCCATTGTTCGCGCACCAGGCGCGGGAAGCCCGCCAGGATGAAACCCAGTACATTCGCGCCCAATTGGCTGCGGTGGCGATACAACTGCTGGTGGCCCCGCAGCGCCAGTTGTTGCAGGGGATCTATCAGATAGCTGCTGTAGCCACGCTCCTGGGCCAGGGCGAGGTGCTGGCACAGGCGTCGATAATGGTGGGGGAAGTCAGACATATCGCTGGCCTTTGCCTTGCCTTGCTCCAACTGTATGAGTTGTGCGGTGAAGGCTTGCCACTGCGGCTGATGGCGGCTCTCGAACAGGCTCTGCTTCATGCTGGCCCCACTAAGCCGCGCGCCACGCCATTGAGTTGTTCTACCGCGCGAGCCGGCGATACGTGTAACGGCGTTGCCAGGATGGACGCCAGTTCGTGCACCCGATCGGCGGACAACTCACTTTGGCGTTCAGCGAAACCCAGTATGGCGCGTTGTTCGCTCAGCTCCAGCGTGAAGGGCAGGCGCAGGGCGGCGGCTTGAGGCACCTTGGGGCGCGCCAGTGGCTGTTCGCGGTAGACCACCAGGGTGCCCGCAGCGAGGTCGCCGAGCCGTTTGAAGTGAGGGTGTTGCAGGCAACTGATGGCGCCGAGGAAGTAGCCCAAAGGCAGCATGTCGACAAAGCGCAGCAGGTTGCGGATGAGTGAAGCTGGCCAGCCAATGGGTGTGCCGTCGTCCTGAATGACGCGCAAGCCCATGACCTGCTTGCCCGGAGAGCAGCCCTGGTTAAGGACTTCGAACAGCACCATGTACCACCAACTGATCAGGAACAGCAGCAGCGAGCCCAAGCCAATACCGATATTGCCAAGCAACGCCAGCGGCACGAGCAGGATACCCATGATCAGGCCGCGCAGTCCCAGGTCGAAAGCAAAAGCCAGTGCGCGTGGCATCAGGCCGGCCGGGCGCAAGGGCAAGTCTATGCCCTCGGGGGTCTCGATCGGGTAGTGGGTATCCAATGGAACTGATGGCATCGCGATCCTTGGCAGTGCGGGCGGCTTGAAGACACGGATGCTAGCAGTGTCGACGGTGGAAGCAACCTTTCAAGGTTTTGCTGGATGTTTGTACAGTAATCTATCGCTGGCCCCGAGTGCCTTGCAGCGCCTAGACTTTGTCGATCTTCAGCACAGGAACAGCCCGTGACTACCATTTTCTGGTACGACTATGAAACTACCGGCATCAACCCCCGCAGCGATCGCCCGTTGCAGGTTGCCGGTATTCGTACCGACCTCGAGCTCAACGAGGTCGGCCCGCCGGTCAACCTTTATTGCCAGCCAAGCGACGATATCCTGCCGCACCCGGCTGCCTGCGCCATAACCGGTATCACCCCTGGCATTCTGGCGGAAAAAGGCCTGGCCGAAGCCGACTTCATGACCCGCGTGCACGCCGAGCTGGCTGCGCCTGGAACCTGTGGTGCCGGTTACAACACGTTGCGCTTTGACGATGAAATGACGCGCTACAGCCTGTACCGCAACTTTTTTGATCCGTATGCCCGTGAGTGGCAGGGGGGCAATAGTCGTTGGGACTTGATCGATGTGGTTCGTACGGCTTACGCACTGCGCCCCGAAGGCATTGAGTGGCCGCAGCAGGACGGGCGTGTCACCCTCAAGCTGGAGCGTTTGACCCAAGCCAATGGCATCGACCATGGCCATGCTCACGATGCCCTGTCGGACGTGCGAGCCACCATAGCCCTGGCGCGGCTGATCCGCGACAAGCAGCCAAAGTTGTATGACTGGCTGTTTCAACTGCGCAGCAAGCAGCGGGTGATGGATCAGATCCGCCTGTTGCAGCCCATGGTGCATATTTCCGGGCGTTTCTCCGCCGAGCGTCATTACCTGGGTGTGGTACTGCCCCTGGCCTGGCACCCGCGCAATCGCAATGCGTTGATTGTCTGTGACCTTGGTCTCGACCCGCAGGGTTTGCTCGACCTGGACGCCGAAACCTTACGCCAGCGGCTTTACACGCGCCGTGATGAGTTGGCGCAAGGTGAGTTGCCAGTGCCGCTCAAGTTGTTGCATATCAACCGCTGCCCGGTGGTCGCGCCATTGAATGTGCTGCGCGCACAGGATCGCGAACGCCTGAACTTCGATATGGACGTGTGCCAGGCGCGGGCGCTGCGACTAACTGACGCACAGGAAGTTTGGCGCGACAAGTTGGCAGCCATTTATGCCGAGGAAGACTTTGCACCGAGCACAGACCCGGAGCAGCAGCTCTATGACGGTTTTATCGGTGACCGCGACCGACGGTTATGCGAACAAGTCCGTGTGGCTGAACCGTCACAGTTGGCACGTCAGCAGTGGCCTTTCGATGATCATCGATTGCCGGAATTATTATTCCGTTACCGTGCGCGTAACTTTCCTGACACCTTGGACAACGATGAGCAACAACGCTGGAAACTTTTCTGTCAGCAACGTTTGTCGAGCCCGGAGTGGGGCGCACCCAATACCCTGTTGGCATTTAAGCAGGCACGTGAGGAGTTGGCTGTTAGTGCTACAGCGTTTCAGCGCCAGGTGCTCGATGAATGGCAAGAGTATGCCGACTCTTTAGCCGCTCGCCTGGGCTTGTAGTCAGGCACTTGCAAAATATTCGGACAATAAAAAACGCCAGCAAGCTGGCGTTTTTATTGTGTTGCATATCATGCAGAAGCCCGATCAGGCTTAGCCCAGCAGGGTAGCCCAACCTTCTACCACGTCGCCGCCCCACTTGGCTTTCCACTCTTTCAGAGTCTTGTGGTTGCCACCTTTGGTTTCAATCACTTCGCCGTTGTGCGGGTTTTTGTACTGCTTGACCTTGCGAGCACGCTTGGTGCCGGTAGTTTTCACAGCGCCACGTGGTGCTTTAACTTTGGATTCCGGATCCAGCAGCGCGATGATGTCACGCAGGGATTTGGAGTACTCACCCATCAGGGTGCGCAGTTTGCCTTCGAATTCCAGCTCGGTTTGCAGCTTGTCGTCTTGTGACAGGTTCTTCAAACGGGCTTGCAGTTCTTTGATAGCTTCTTCGGTGGCGCGGTATTCGTTGATCAGGGACATGTGGACTACCTTATGTAGAGCGCTGATTGACAGTGAGTGGCCTAATAATAGTCAGGCAATTTCCCCAAGTAAACATTTAAGAAGGCATTTATGTGAATTACGTTGAATGTTTGTGGCAATGCTATGCAATCGAGTTAATTAATAGGTGGTAGGTGTAAAAATAATTCTGTTTATTTTGCATAACTGTCTGAGCCTCGGAAGGGCGTTCATATAGCGGCGGTAAAACCTTACGCTATTAAGGGGTGTCGCCAGGACCGGGCGACAGAATAAGGTGCAAGGAGTACTGCAGTTTTTCTGCGTAATCGCTAGAATGGCGGCCTTTGCGAAGTTCTGGAGTTTCCCCCTAATGCGCACTTTTCGGCTGGTGATTGCTTGCCCGGACCGGGTTGGTATCGTTGCCAAAGTCAGTAACTTTCTGGCCTCCCACAACGGCTGGATCACCGAGGCGAGCCATCACTCGGACGATCTCAGTGGTTGGTTTTTCATGCGTCATGAGATACGTGCCGACACGCTGCCCTTCGGCCTCGAAGCGTTTCGCGAGGCGTTTGCGCCGATCGCTGAAGAGTTTTCGATGACCTGGCATATCACCGACACCGAGCAGAAAAAACGTGTCGTGCTGATGGCCAGCCGTGAATCCCACTGCCTGGCCGACTTGCTGCACCGTTGGCACAGCGATGAGCTGGACTGTGAGATCGCCTGTGTGATTTCCAACCATGATGACCTGCGCAGCATGGTCGAATGGCATGGCATCCCGTACTACCACGTGCCGGTCAACCCACAGGACAAGGAACCGGCATTCGCCGAAGTCTCCCGCCTGGTCAAGCAGCACGAAGCCGATGTAGTCGTGCTGGCGCGTTACATGCAAATCCTGCCGCCGGAACTGTGCAGCGAATATGCCGGTCGAGTGATCAACATTCACCACAGCTTCCTGCCATCGTTTGTGGGTGCCAAGCCGTATCACCAGGCCTCCCTGCGCGGTGTGAAGTTGATTGGCGCAACGTGCCACTATGTCACCGAGGAACTCGACGCCGGCCCGATCATCGAGCAGGACGTAGTGCGCGTCAGCCACCGCGACAGCATTGAAGACATGGTGCGTTTCGGCCGTGACGTCGAGAAGATGGTGCTGGCCCGTGGCCTGCGTTACCACTTGGAAGATCGCGTGCTGGTACACGGCAACAAGACGGTGGTGTTCTGACAGCCGCGTTTAAGTTGAAGAAAAAAGGGCCTGGGCGTTAAATCGTCCCAGGCCCTTTTTTTGTCCGCCATGAAGGATTAAGCGATGAGCGATCCACTCGATAAAGCCACCTCCAAGGCCCCAGCGACGCTGGGCGAAGGGTGTTTGAGCCGTTTTGACCCGGATGACCTGGACGCGGAGGATGGCACCGAGTTTCCCGGTGCCGCCGAGCTGTGGCGGCAGGAGCACACTAAAAACGATCCCGAGCAAGCCTAGCGGTCCGCCGCCTTAACGCTCGGCGGGCGCAGGGATCAGATCCGGAAGCTGCCCACCAGCTGTTTCAAGCGTGCGGCCTGTTGTTCCAGGTCGGTACAGGCGCGCAGGGTTGATTGCAGGTTTTCCACACCTTCCTGGTTGAGGGTGTTGATCTCGGTGATGTCCATGTTGATCGACTCCACCACCGAAGTCTGTTCCTCGGTGGCGGTGGCCACGGACTGGTTCATCCCGTCGATCTCGCCAATGCGTTGGGTCACGCTGTTGAGACGCTCGCCGGCCAGGTTGGCGATCTCGACGCTCTCCAGGCTATGGCGTTGGCTTTCACTCATGGTGCTGACCGAATCCCGGGCGCCGACCTGCAACTCTTCAATCATCTTTTGCACTTGTTGCGCCGATTCCTGAGTGCGATGTGCCAGGTTGCGCACCTCATCGGCCACCACCGCAAACCCGCGACCAGCTTCACCTGCACGTGCCGCTTCGATGGCGGCGTTCAGCGCCAGCAGGTTGGTTTGCTGGGAGATGCTGGTGATCACTTCCAGAATCTGCCCGATGTTCACGGTCTTGCTGTTGAGCGCTTCGATATTGCTGCTGGAGGCGCTGATCATCTCGGACAGTTGGTTCATTGCCTTGATATTACGCTCGACCACTTGCTGGCCGTCCTCGGCCAAGTGCCGGGCATCGCTGGCCTGATGGGAAGCCTGCGCGGCGTTACGTGCAATTTCTTGCGCAGCAGCGCCCAGTTCGTTGATGGCGGCGGCCACGCTGTTGGTGCGGTTGGCCTGCTCGTCAGAGTTGACCATCGACGAGTTGGAAGCGCTGACCACTCGCAGGGCCACTTCATTGACCTGCTCGGTGGCCGAGGACACTTCGCGAATCGAGGTGTGAATGCGCTCCACGAAGCGATTGAAAGCATTACCCAGCGTGCCGAACTCGTCGTGATTCTGGATGTTCAGGCGGCGGGTCAGGTCACCTTCGCCATCGGCGATGTCCTGCATGGCGCGGGTCATCACGTGCAGGGGTTGCAGCAGTACTCGGATCAGCATGCCGAGCAGCGCGATGATGATCACAACCGCAATGATCGTGGCGATAACGGCCGAGGTGCGAAATTTGCTGAGCATGGCGAAGGATTTATCTTTATCCACCGAAATACCCAGGTACCAGTTCACCGACGGCAGGCCTTTGATGGGGGTGAAGGTCACGATGTTGTCTTTGCCATTGGCTTCGACTTCGCTGAAATCACCACTGATCTTCGGGGTGTTTTTCGGGTACATGTCGGCCAGCGTCTTCATCACCAGGTTCTTGTCCGGGTGCACCAGCACTTTGCCGTCAGCGCTGACCAGGAACGCGTAGCCCATGCCGCCGAAGTTCAGCGCGCCGATGTTATCCACCAGCGTTTGCAGGCTCAGGTCGCCGCCGACCACGCCGATGCTTTGCCCCGCCTTGGCGCTGGGGGTAGCGACGGAAATGATCAACTGGCCGGTCGCTGCGTCGATGTAAGGTTCGGTCAGGGTTGAGCCGTTACTGCTTTGGGCGCCTTTGTACCAAGGGCGCACCCGTGGGTCGAAACCGTCCGGCATCTTGGTGTCGGGGCGGATGGTGAAGGCGCCTTTGCTGTCGCCCACGTAGGTGGCCATGAACGAGGATGTCAGGGTTTTCTGCTCGAGCAGGCCAGCAACTACGGCGGGTTCAGGGTTGATCGCGATGTTCTGTGCAGCGTTTTCGACCAGGGCAATACGCCCGGTGAGCCAGGTTTGAATGTTGCTGGCGGTGACATCGCCCATTTCATGCAGGTAATTATTGAGGTCGTCGCGAATCGCGTTGCGTTGCAGGTAGTCGTTGTAGAGGGTAAACAGTGCAAAAGCGGCGATGACGATAAGGGAGGCTGCAAGCAGGATTTTGTGGCTGAAGCGCAGGTTTTTATTCATGGCTTGTAGGGTCCGCTAAGGTCTTAATATCCGAAGCGCGTCCTTGTAGGATGCGCAAAATGACAGCGTCAAAAAAGGTGTGATACTGCTTGTGATAATTCCGGTGGTCCCTGTGAGAACTATCTGACCTATTTTTAGACTTTGTGGGTCTTACCTCTGTCTGTATCGACCTGACGGCACTAAAGATTAACCAAAGGTGACGAAATGCCTGATTCCTCGCAACTCCTTATCGGCGCCGGCCTGGACGGCCAGCCCATCGCCCAGGCCATGCGCTTGGCCAACCGTCACGGGTTGATTGCCGGCGCGACCGGCACAGGTAAAACCGTCACGTTGCAGCGCTTGGCGGAAGCCTTCAGCGATGCGGGTGTGGCCGTGTTTGCCGCTGATATCAAGGGTGACTTGTGCGGCCTTGGCGCTGCGGCCAACCCTCAAGGCAAGGTGGCCGAGCGCATTGCGGGCATGCCCTTCCTCAATTACAGCGCGAAGGCGTATCCGGTAACACTGTGGGATATCCACGGGCAGTCCGGTCATCCGCTTCGCACCACCATCAGCGAAATGGGGCCGTTGCTGCTTGGCAGCCTGCTGGAACTCACTGACAGCCAGCAATCGGCGCTCTATGCGACTTTCAAGGTGGCCGACCGCGAAGGCCTGTTGCTGCTGGACCTCAAAGACCTCAAGGCCTTGCTCAACCACTTGCGTTATCACCCGGAACTGCTGGGCGACGACGCGGCGCTGATGACCACCGGTTCCAGCCAGGCGCTGTTGCGGCGTTTGGCGGTGCTGGAGCAGCAGGGCGCCGAAGCCTTGTTTGGCGAGCCTGCCCTGCAGCTTGAAGATATCTTGCAGCCTGCCGGCGATGGTCGTGGGCGCATTCACCTGCTGGACGCGAGCCGCTTGGTGCACGAGGCGCCCAAGGTCTATGCGACCTTCCTGCTGTGGCTGTTGGCCGAGTTGTTCGAACAACTGCCGGAGCGTGGCGATGCCGATAAACCGTTGCTGGCGCTGTTTTTCGACGAGGCGCATTTATTGTTCGCCGATACGCCCAAGGCATTGCAGGATCGCCTGGAACAAGTGGTGCGTTTGATCCGTTCCAAGGGCGTGGGTGTGTACTTTGTCACTCAATCCCCAGGGGATTTGCCTGACACGGTATTGGCGCAACTGGGCTTGCGTATCCAGCATGGCTTGCGGGCGTTCACCACCAAAGAGCAGAAATCCCTGCGTGCGGTGGCGGACGGTTTTCGCCCCAACCCGGCGTTCGATACCTTGTCGGTACTGACTGAGTTGGGCACCGGTGAGGCATTGGTGGGGGCGTTGCAGGAAAAGGGCACGCCGGAAGTGGTCCAGCGCGTGCTGGTGGCGCCGCCGCAATCGCGGATCGGGCCGCTCAGCGAAGCCGAGCGTGCTGCGATCATCGCCAGTTCGCCTTTATTGGGGCGCTACGACAAGCCAATTGACCGTGAGTCGGCCTACGAGGTGCTGATGGCGCGCAAGGAGCTTGGCCCGACCGAGGAGGCCAAACCGGCCGCCGAAGAGCCGAGCTTTACCGACAAGGCCGGAGCGTTCCTGGGGACTACAGCAGGTAAGGCGCTCAAATCCGCCATGCAACAGGCGGCCAATCAAATGGGACGGCAGTTGGTGCGCGGGTTGTTGGGCTCGTTGCTGGGCGGCAGTAAACGCAAGTAGCGGTTCAGGGCTTGGGCCTGGCGTGGGCGGCCAACCGCTCCAACGCTGCGCGCAGGCCCGGATCGCTGATGCCGTCGGCCGTGGCTTGAATGGTTTCGGCCGCGTTCTGCGACAGGTCCATGGTGTGGCCCACTGCACCTTGCTGCACGGTGGGCGGCTGCACCTTGAACTGGATGCGGGTCAGGCTGGCAAACTCTTCAAATGCCATTAATTGCCGCTGCAAGCGTTTTTGCTGGTAGCGCAGGCGGGTGGCCCAATGCCCGTCGGTGACAATTAACAGTAAATTGCCTTCGCGCCACGACGCCACATGACAATGTTCGCGGGCGGCAGGTTGCAGTTGACTTTCTACAAGGCGTTGCAAATGGCCCAAGCGTTGCGCGTGGCCGAAGATGGCTTTCAACGGTTTGGCTTCGCGGAGCAACACGCTGGGCGCGCGGGCTGTAAGTGGGCGAAACGCCATGTTTAGACACCTTAAGTAACAGAGCCGCCATCTTAGCAGAAAGCGCCTGTGCGGCCCCAGGCAAAGCGATAGCAGGGCAATGCGAGTGAAATCAATAGGTAACTTCTGCGCTTGATGGGTTGAAGTTCCAGCAAAAGCCCTTATTTTAAACAGGCCCTCTCACAGCGCCATGCCAGCATCGGGGAATAACGCCACTTTCCTCACCCACGATTCCGGGTAGAATGCGCGTTCGCATGCGGCCGTGAGGGCTGCTCGGGCCACTCACGGTGCGCCCTCCATCCCTATGTGTGGAAGAACCTGCCGATATGTTTGCGCCTTTGTTAAAGAAACTTTTTGGAAGCAAGAATGAGCGCGAAGTCAAACGCATGCTCAAGACGGTGCAGCTGGTCAATGCCTTCGAAGAGCAGATGGTTGCCCTGTCGGACGAGCAATTGCGCGCCAAGACCCAAGAGTTCAAGGCCCGCATAGCCAAAGGTGAAACCCTCGACAAGCTGTTGCCTGAAGCCTTTGCGGTCGCCCGTGAAGCCGGTAAGCGTGTCATGGGCATGCGCCACTTCGACGTGCAGTTGATCGGCGGCATGACCTTGCATGAAGGCATGATTGCCGAGATGCGTACCGGTGAAGGCAAGACCCTGGTGGCAACCCTGGGCGTTTACCTCAACGCACTGTCCGGCAAGGGCGTGCACGTTGTGACGGTGAACGACTACCTGGCCCGCCGGGACGCCAACTGGATGCGCCCGCTGTATGAATACCTCGGCCTGACCGTCGGCGTAGTCACGCCATTCCAGCCGCCGGAAGAAAAGCGCGCCGCCTACGCGTGTGACATTACCTACGGCACCAACAACGAATTCGGTTTCGATTACCTGCGCGACAACATGGCGTTCAGCATGGAAGAAAAATTCCAGCGCGAACTCAACTTTGCCGTGATCGACGAAGTCGACTCCATCCTCATCGACGAAGCGCGTACCCCGCTGATCATCTCCGGCCAGGCCGAAGACAGCTCGCGCCTGTACACCGAGATCAACAAGTTGATCCCGCGCCTGGTGCAGCACGTTGAGGAAGTGGAAGGCGTGGTGACCAAAGAAGGTCACTTCACCATCGACGAGAAGACCCGCCAGGTTGAACTCAACGAAGCCGGTCACCAGTTTGTCGAAGAGATGCTGACCCAAATCGGCGAGCTGGCCGAGGGCGAAAGCCTCTACTCGGCGCACAACCTGGGCCTGTTGACCCACGTGTACGCCGGCCTGCGCGCCCACAAGCTGTTCCATCGCAACGTCGAATACATTGTCCAGGACGGCCAGGTCGTACTGGTTGACGAACACACCGGCCGTACCATGCCGGGTCGCCGTCTGTCCGAAGGCCTGCACCAGGCCATCGAAGCCAAGGAAATGCTCAACATCCAGGCCGAAAGCCAGACGTTGGCGTCGACTACCTTCCAGAACTACTTCCGTCTGTACAACAAACTGTCCGGCATGACCGGTACAGCTGACACCGAAGCGTTCGAATTCCATCAGATCTACAACCTGGCTGTGATGGTGATTCCACCGAACAAGCCGCTGGCGCGTAAAGACTTCAACGACCTGGTGTTCCTGACGGCCGAAGAGAAATACGCGGCAATCATCAACGACATCAAGGACGGCATGGCGCAGGGGCGTCCGATCCTGGTGGGTACTGCCACCATCGAGACTTCCGAGCACGTGTCCAACCTGCTCAACAAGGAAGGCATCGAGCACAAGGTTCTCAACGCCAAGTTCCACGAAAAAGAAGCCGAGATCATTGCCCAGGCCGGTCGCCCAGGCGCGCTGACCATCGCTACCAACATGGCCGGTCGTGGTACCGACATCCTGTTGGGCGGCAACTGGGAAGTGGAAGTTGCGGCACTGGAAAACCCAAGCCCTGAGCAAATCGCCCAGATCAAGGCCGACTGGCAGAAACGCCACCAGGCTGTGCTGGAATCCGGTGGTTTGCAGGTAATCGCCTCCGAGCGTCATGAATCGCGCCGTATCGACAATCAGCTGCGTGGTCGTGCCGGCCGTCAGGGTGACGCCGGTTCCAGCCGCTTCTACCTGTCGCTGGAAGACAGCCTGATGCGTATCTTCGCCTCGGATCGGGTGAAGAACTTCATGAAAGCCCTGGGCATGCAGTCCGGTGAAGCGATCGAGCACCGCATGGTGACCAACGCCATCGAGAAGGCCCAACGCAAGGTAGAAGGCCGTAACTTCGACATTCGTAAGCAACTGCTCGAGTTCGATGACGTTAACAACGAACAGCGTAAAGTGATTTATCACATGCGTAACACGTTGCTGGCCGCCGACAACATTGGCGAGACGATTGCCGATTTCCGTCAGGACGTGCTCAACGCTACCGTCAGCGCACACATCCCGCCACAGTCCCTGCCTGAGCAGTGGGATGTTGCCGGCCTGGAAGCCGCGTTGAAGAGCGACTTCGGTGTGGACTTGCCGGTTCAGCAGTGGCTGGACGAAGACGACCACCTGTACGAAGAAACCCTGCGCGAGAAGCTGATGACCGAGCTTTTGGCCGCGTACAACGAGAAAGAAGAGCAGGCGAGTGCCGAAGCACTGCGCACCTTCGAGAAACAAATCGTACTGCGCGTGCTGGACGACCTGTGGAAAGACCACCTGTCGACCATGGACCACCTGCGTCACGGTATCCACCTGCGTGGCTACGCCCAGAAGAACCCGAAGCAGGAGTACAAGCGCGAGTCGTTCACGTTGTTCTCCGAGCTGCTGGATTCGATCAAGCGCGATTCGATCCGTGTGCTCTCCCACGTTCAGGTGCGTCGCGAAGACCCGATCGAGGAAGAAGCCCGCCTGCGTCAGGAAGCCGAGGCACTCGCTGCGCGCATGCAGTTCCAGCATGACGAAGCACCGGGGCTGGAAGCGCCGGAAGCCTTGGGTGAAGAGGTCGATGTGGCCTTGGCTCAAGCCCCGGTCCGCAATGACCAGAAGCTGGGCCGCAACGAGCTGTGCTGGTGCGGTTCGGGCAAGAAGTTCAAACACTGCCACGGCGAAATCAACTAAGATTTTTGCCTGACGCTGCAACACCCTGCGCCGCGACCGGCCTTTGCCGTCGCGGCGTTTTGCCATTAATTTCACCGTTGATCGCGACGGTACAGACATCACCTATTCTTTAAGGAGCGCATTCATGGCTGTTGGTCTTGGTCCTTTGCCCACTTTGCACCCGGTCGCCGGTTTTGAACTCGGTATCGCTTCGGCCGGCATCAAGCGCCCGGGGCGCAAAGATGTAGTGGTGATGCGCTGTGCCGAAGGCTCGACGGTTGCGGGCGTGTTCACGCTCAACGCGTTTTGCGCCGCACCGGTCATCCTGGCCAAGCAACGCGTGGCAGGTTCGATCCGTTACCTGCTGACCAACACCGGCAATGCCAACGCCGGTACCGGCGAGCCAGGCCTGGTTGCCGCTGCGCGCACCTGCGCCAAGCTGGCCCAGTTGACCGGCGTGGATGCCAGCCAAGTGCTGCCGTACTCCACCGGCGTGATCGGTGAGCCGCTGCCGGTGGAAAAAATCGAAGGCGCGCTGCAAGCCGCACTGGATGACCTGTCTGTGGATAACTGGGCGGCTGCGGCCACCGGCATCATGACCACCGACACCCTGCCCAAAGGCGCTAGCCGCCAGTTTGTACACGATGGCGTGACCGTTACCGTGACCGGCATCAGCAAGGGCGCGGGCATGATCCGCCCGAACATGGCCACCATGCTCGGCTACATTGCCACCGACGCCAAAGTCTCCCGCGACGTGCTGCAGCGCCTGATGCTCGACGGCGCCAACAAGTCGTTCAACCGCATCACCATCGATGGCGACACCTCGACCAACGACTGCTGCATGCTGATCGCCACCGGCCAGGCCAACCTGCCGGAAATCACCTCCACCGAGGGCGCGCTGTTCGCCGCATTGAAGCAGGCGGTGTTCGAGGTGTGCATGGACGTGGCCCAGGCCATCGTGCGTGACGGTGAGGGCGCAACCAAGTTCGTCACTGTTGAAGTGAACGGCGGCGCTAACCACCAGGAATGCCTGGATGTCGGTTACACCGTGGCCCACTCGCCCCTGATCAAGACTGCACTGTTTGCTTCCGACCCGAACTGGGGCCGCATCCTCGCTGCCGTCGGCCGTGCCGGTGTGCCGGACCTGGACGTCAGCAAGATCGACGTGTTCCTTGGCGACGTGTGCATTGCCAGCCGTGGCGCTCGCGCTGAAACCTACACCGAAGCCCAGGGCTCGGCGGTGATGCAGCAAGAAGAAATCACCATCCGCATCGAGTTGGGGCGCGGCGACTGCAGCGAAACCATCTGGACCACCGACCTGTCCCACGAGTACGTAAAGATCAACGCGGAATACCGCACCTGACAGCCAAGAGGAAAACCTGGTGAAACGAGTGCATGTAGCAGCAGCGGTGATCCGTGGCGTCGACGGCAGGATCCTGCTGGCACGCCGTGCCGATACCCAGCACCAAGGCGGCCTCTGGGAGTTTCCCGGCGGCAAGGTGGAGGCTGATGAGTCGGTCGCAAGCGCTTTGTCCCGCGAGTTGCAGGAAGAACTGGGCATCCAGGTCACCACGGCGCGCCCGCTGATCAAGGTGCAGCATGACTACCCGGACAAGCAGGTGTTGCTGGATGTCTGGGAAGTCTCGGCCTTTACCGGCGAGCCCCATGGTGCCGAAGGGCAGCCGTTGGAATGGGTGACGCCGCGGGACTTGCTCAACTATGAGTTCCCGGCGGCGAATGCACCGATTGTTGCGGCTGCCCGTTTGCCCGCTGAATACTTGATCACACCAGGCGAACTGGAAGCCCCCACCTTGTTGCGAGGTGTCCAGAAAGCCATTGCCGGTGGCATCAAGCTGGTTCAACTGCGCGCGCCCAACGGTTACGACCCTAAATACCGTGACCTGGCGGTGGACGCGGTGGGCCTGTGTGCCGGCAAGGCGCAACTGATGCTTAAAGGGCCGTTCGAATGGCTGGGGGATTTCCCTGCCGCCGGCTGGCACATGACCTCGGCGCAGTTGCGTAAATACGCGAGCAAAGGCCGCCCGCTGCCGAAGGATCGCTGGTTGGCGGCTTCTTGCCACAACGCCGAAGAGCTGGCACTGGCAGAGATGATGGACGTGGATTTCGTCACGCTGTCGCCGGTGCAGCCGACCCAGACTCATCCCGATGCCCAGCCGTTGGGTTGGGAGCAGGCGGTAGAGTTGATCCGTGGGTTCAGTAAACCGGTGTTTCTGCTGGGCGGGCTTGGGCCGGCTGAGCGGGAACAGGCTTGGGAAGCCGGGGCTCAGGGTGTGGCAGGCATTCGCGCGTTCTGGCCTGAGGCATGATGATCGTTCCCACGCTCTGCGTGGGAATGCCTCTTGTGACGCTCCGCGTCACGCTTTGGGACGCGGAGCGTCCAGGGCTGCATTCCCACGCAGAGCGTGGGAACGAACTTAGTGAGGCTTGGCCGCCGCCTGCCACAACACTTCCACTACACCCTGACGCTTGGCAATCACCCGCGCCGCCACAAACAGCACATCCGACAACCGATTGATATACGCAAGCCCCACGCCTTCCAACGGCTCAATCGCATTCAACTGCTGACACCGCCGCTCCGCACTGCGCGCCAGGCTGCGGCACACATGGGCCTGGGCAATCAGCGCTGAACCGCCGGGCAAGATGAAGTTTTCCAGCGGCCCGACTTCCTCATTCCAACGGTCAATCGCCGCTTCCAGCCGGTCGACTTCTGCGGCATTCAACGCTTTGTACACAGGCATCGCCAACTCACCGCCCAAGTCGAACAAGCGGTGCTGGCACGGCGTAAGCACCTCGATCACCTCCTTGAGCTGCGGGTGCTGGCCGCTCTGTTCTTCAAGGTTGGCCAGCAGCAAACCCAACTGGCTGTTCAGCGTATCCACCTCGCCAATGGCTTCCACGCGAGGGTGGTCCTTGGGCACGCGACGGCCATCACCCAGGCCCGTCTCGCCCTTGTCGCCGGTGCGGGTGTAGATCTTCGACAGGCGAAAGCCCATGGTCATTGCTCCAGTTGAGTCAGTTCATAGGGTGGCATCTGGCTGCCGGCCAACGGCAGGCGCAGGGTAAAACAGGTGCCTTGGCCGAGGGTGGAATGCACTTCCATCTGGCCTTTATGGTTGTTGGTGATGATGAAGTACGACACCGACAGCCCAAGCCCGGTGCCTTGGCCGATTTCCTTGGTGGTAAAGAACGGCTCGAACGTGCGTTTGCGCACGTTTTCGCTCATGCCGATGCCATTGTCTTCCACCTGGATCTCCGCCCACGGCGGGTTGAGGCGGGTGCGCAAGATGATGCGCCCCGGCTCGCTGTCGTCTTCACGCAGGTGAATGGCTTGCGCAGCGTTTTTCAGCAGATTGAGCAGCACCTGTTCCAGCTCGTTGGCGGTACCGGGCACCGGGCCCAGTTGCGGGTCGAACTGGCGGATGATCGCCTGGCCCTTGAAGTCGAAGCCGATGGTCAGGTCGAAGTCGTTACCGGCAATTTCCACGGCCTGGTCGATCAGTGCCGGTAAGTCGCACGGCGCCATCTGGCGGTTACTGCGGCGGCTGAAGCTGAGCATATGGGTGACGATTTTCGCCGCCCGCGCGCCGGCTTGCTGGATGCCATCGAGCAATTGCGGGACTTCGCGGCTTTGCAGGTAGTGGTTGACCGTCTCCAGCTCGATACCCGCCTGTTCGGCGTGTTCCAGGTTCTTCGGCAGGTCGGGGGACAGGCGCCGGCGGATGTTCTGCACGTTATGCAGGATCGCCCCCAGCGGGTTGTTGATTTCATGGGCCATGCCCGCAGCCAGGCCGCCCACGGAGAGCATTTTTTCCGACTGCACCATCATTTCTTCCAGGGACAAACGCTGGGTGATGTCGTCGATACGGATCACTACGCCGCGCCCGGCACCGCCCATCAACGGGTAGAAGGTCAGGGCGTAATGCTTGGGTTCGTCATCCTTGATCCAGGTGACACGCTCAATGCGCTCCACCGTGTGCTGCTCCACCGTGGCTTTTATCTGCGGCAGGTACGGTTTGAGCGGCTGGAAGGCGAGGAAGATCGGCTGGTTCAGCGCTTCATCCAGGCGCGTGCCGGAAAGCGCCGTGGCTTCCTGGTTCCATTGGGTGACGTAAAGCTGCTCATCCAGGGCGATCAGCGCCGACGGCATCGAGTCGATGATGCTGTTGAGGTAGTTCTGGAAGCCGGTGAGCTTTTTCTCGATCTTGCTGCGCACCTGCACTTCCAGTTCGAGCTTGCGGTTGGTGTGGCGTGTTTCTTCGGCCAGGCCCTGGGCTTGGTCGTAGGCGGCCTGAGAGTCGTCTCGCGCACGTTTGAGCTGCTGCTCGCGGGCTTCGATGCGCGACAACATGGTGTTGAAGGCTTCGGCCAGGCTGCCGATTTCATCATGGTTGCCGCGCCCGGCGCGCAGGGCGTAGTTCTCTTCGCGCGTCACCTGGCGTGAAAGCTCTTCCAGCTCATGGATCGGGCGGGTGATCAGGCGTTTGATCTGGCGGGCGATGATCAGCCACAGCAATACGCTGAAAATCAGGATGCCGAGGCTGGCGGTCAATGTGCCGGTATAGAACGCCATAGGCAGCTCACTGCTGGCCACCAACAGCAAATGCCCGGACGGCTGGCCGGCGCGGGGCAGGGTGATGACCTGGTTGCTGCGAAACTCAGTGAGGCGCCAGGCTTCGATATGCCGGTAGTTTTCCGGCAGGTGCAGGCGGTTGCCGTGCTGCATCTGCGCCAGCAAGGTGCCGTCGCCGTCGTACAGCGCGGCGGCGCGTAATGGCGAATAGCTGGTCAGCTCATTGAGCAGGGCGTCGGCCTTGGCCGGGGATTCAAGGGCTTCGGCGGCCAGCGACGGGTTGGACACCAATCGACCGATGGCCTGCAACGCCTGGGGCGCCATGCTTTCCTGGGAGATCCAATAGGCGGCACTGATAAACGTCAGGTTGGCCACCAGTAATACCGTGGTCAACAGCACCAGCAGGGCGGCCAGCAGTTTCTGCCCTACCGGTAGATTTTCTAGACGCTGGCGCAGTGGCATCAGGTTTTTTCCAGGTGATAGACAGGTAGGCAGGGTAGCGCGTGCCTCAGTCGCTGGCCAATCCGCGTGTGTGCAAGTAGTCGACCAGGCGCGCCCGCAACTGTTGCAGATGCGGCAGCACCAATTGATGGCGCTCTGCCGCCTGGCACGCATAACCGAGCAGGTAGCTGATTTCGGTGCGACGGCTGGAGGCCACGTCCTGATACATGGACGAATAATTGGCCGCGGTGGCCTGGATCACCCGTTGCACTTCGCTGTGCAGGTCCTGGGCGGCGGCGGGTTGGCCGCAGCATTCGAGCAACTCGCTGAGTTCGGCGCACAAGGTCGCGACTTCGCATTGGTGGGCTTGCAGGCCGCCGTTGCGGCACTGGTAAAGCACGGTCAATGGGTTAATGGCGCAATTGAGCGCCAGCTTGCGCCATAAACGCGTCAGGATGTCGGTGCTCCACTCATGGGGAATGCTGGCGGCGTGCAGGTCGTCCAGCCACAGCGCGGGAGTGGGGTGCCGCGCGTCTCCCAGCCAGGTGTAGCCGTGGCCGGCGAAGACCACGCGCCAATCGCCGTCGCGAAACGCGCCTTCGGTGCTGGAGGCAAAGATACAGCGGGCCTGGGGTAATTGCGCGGCCACCGCGTCCTGGCTGCCAAGGCCGTTTTGCAGCAGGATCAGCTCAGCGTCGGGTGCCAATCGGTGTTGCAGCTGTGCGATGGCGCTTTGGGCGTCGTAGGCTTTGCACGCCACCAGCAGGCGATGAATCGGCTCGGGGCTGTCGGGTGTTTCGCCGATCACCGGGTAAGTATTTTCTATGCCGTGTTCCACCAGGGTCAGGCCGCTCGCCTTCTCATAGCTGGTCAGGCGTGCTGCATCGCGCACTATCAGCCGCACGGGCAGGCCCGCGCGCGACAATCGTGTGGCCCAGAGGGTGCCCAGGCTGCCGGCGCCGAGAATATGCCAGGTGGTCGACATCAGTTTGTGCTCCGTAGGGTCGCCTGCGATGAATGGTGCGAAAGAACCGCTATAATGCCTCGGCATTTTAGCTTGGGCGCGCTCCATCTCTACTGAGCCCGCCCCTTATATTGGAGAAATGACATGCCTTCGTTCGACGTGGTATCCGAACTGGACAAACACGAAGTCACCAACGCCGTCGAAAACGCCGTCAAGGAGCTGGACCGTCGCTACGACTTGAAGGGCAAGGGCAGCTTCGAGTTCAAGGAAAAGGAATTGACCGTCAACCTGACCGCTGAAGCCGATTTCCAGCTGGAAGCGATGATCGAGATCCTCAAGCTGTCGTTGGTCAAGCGCAAGATCGACGCACAGTGCCTTGAAATCAAGGACGCCTACGCCTCCGGCAAGCTGATGAAGCAGGAAGCCGTGCTCAAGGAAGGCATCGACAAGGAGCTGGCGAAGAAGATCGTCGCTCACGTCAAAGATGCCAAGCTAAAGGTCCAGGCCGCCATCCAGGGCGAGCAGGTACGTATCACCGGCAAGAAGCGTGACGACCTGCAGGAAGCCATTGCTGCCCTGCGCGCCAAGACCTTCGACATGCCGCTGCAGTTCAATAACTTCCGCGACTGATGGCACATTGGGGAACCTGTGAGCGTTTTTGACGTCCCACGCCCCAGAAACAGTGCCTACACTTGAGCCCTTCGGGGCTCATTTGCGTTTTAAGGCAGTCAATTAAGCCGCACATCCGCGCAACAGGAGAAGATAGATGGATTTAAACGTTGAAATGGATCACCTGATCAAGACCTCTGAGTCTTGGCTCCCGATGATTATGGAATACGGCAGCCGGTTTTTGCTGGCCGTGGTCACCCTGGCCATCGGTTGGTGGCTGATTAACGTGTTGACCCACCGCGTGGGGCGTTTGCTGGCGCTGCGTAATGCCGACCTGGCGCTGCAACATTTCATCACTAACCTTGCCAACATCGCGCTCAAAGTCATGCTGGTGGTCAACGTGGCCTCGATGATCGGCGTGGCCACGACCTCGTTCGTGGCCGCGATTGGTGCCGCTACTCTGGCCATCGGCCTGGCATTGCAAGGCAGCCTGGCGAACTTCGCCGGTGGCGTACTGATCCTGTTGTTCCGTCCGTTTCGCATTGGTGACTGGATCGAAGCACAAGGCACTTCCGGTACCGTCGACAGCATCCAGATCTTCCACACCGTGTTGCGCACCGGCGACAACAAAACCGTGATCATCCCTAACGGTAGCCTGTCCAACGGCCTCATCACCAACACCAACCGTCAGCCGACCCGCAAGGTGGTGTTTGATGTGGGGGTCGACTACGAAGCCGATTTGCAGAAAGCCCGTGAAGTGCTGTTGGAGCTGGCCAAAGACCCACGCGTGCTGGCTGACCCTGCGCCTGTGGCAGTGGTGTCGACCTTGGGAGACAGTTCGATCACTGTCTCCCTGCGTTGCTGGACCAATACCCCGGATTATTGGGATGTGGTGTTTATGCTCAATGAACTGGCGCGTGATCGTTTGAAAGGGGCGGGTATTGATATTCCGTTTCCACAGCGAGTTATTCGCGTGATGCAAGAACCGCTTGCCAAATAACTAAGCGCGGGTTGTCGAACTTGGCCGATAGGTCAAGTTTGATGCGTAAGGCCAATGTAGTTACTTAGCTTGCTAGTTATTTTTCTTGTGTAATAAAACTGAAATAAAAAAGCCGCTCCCTTGCAAAGCAGGGGAGCGGCTTTTTAGTTAAGGCTTACGCCTTAAGTCATCATTGTAATTAAACAGCTAATTACAAGATGTTCAGCGGGTATTGCGCGATCAGACGCAGTTCGTCGATCGACGCCGAACCGTAGTACACGCCATCAGACGAACGATAGGTCGCTTGACGAACGCGCAGGCTCAGGTCTTTTGCCGGGCCGCTCTGAACCACGTACTTGGCTTCGATGTCGCGTTCCCACTCTTTGCCGTTCGAAGTGGTGCCAGTGTTGGCGCCGCTACCGCTGACATAACGAGTCATGAAGCTCAGGCCTGGCACGCCGAAAGTGGCCATGTTCAGGTCGTAGCGAGCTTGCCAGGATTTTTCGTCTTCAGCGTTGAAGTCGGAACGGGCGATGGAGTTGGCCAGGAAAATCGTGCCGCCGCCGTCTACGCCGTAGCCGTAGTCACCGTCACCGCTGACTTTCTGGTAGGCCAGGGTGAACGTGTGAGCCTGGATGGTGTACGCGCCTTGCAAGCTGTACGCACGGTTATCCAGTTTGGTGGTGTTGTCTTTTTCTGCGCGCTGCAGGCCGGCGCCATCGCTTTTGGTGCTGTAGATGTTGAAGTCAACGGCCAGGGACTGATCGTTGCTCAGCGCGTGAGTCCAGTTCAGGTTGGCGTAGGTCTTCTTCCAGTAGTCTTCGGTCTTCGCGTAGTAGAGGCTGGCGCTGACTTCCGGCGTCAGGGCATAGACACCACCGATAAAGTCGGTTTTGGTCAGACCCAGGCTGTCACGGTATGTCTGTGCTTGTGCCACGCTCGAGGTGAAGTGACCGCCTTCGAGTTTCAGGCCCTTGATCTCGTTGCTGGTGATCGAGATACCTTGCGGCAGCTCTGGCAGCAAGCGGCTGTCGTCGGACGCGAACACAGGCGCGGTGGTGTACTGGTCGCCGACTTTAAGCACGGTGTCGGAGATGCGGAACTTAACGGCGCCGCCGCCTTTGGAGTAGTCGTCTTGCGAGCGACCGTCGGCACCGGTAGGGAACAGGCCAGTGCCCGAGCGACCCTTGCCGCTGTCCAGTTTCACGCCCAGCAGGCCGATCACGTCAACACCGACACCGATGGTGCCTTGGGTGTAGCCAGACTGGAACAGACCGTTGAAGCCCAGGCCGGTTTCATTGGTGTAGCTCTTGCCGGAATCGTTATTACGGAAGTCCCGACGGAAGTTCAGCAAACGGGTATTGATGCTGAAAGTGCTGTCTTCAACAAAGCCCTTGGAATCGTCCTGGGCGGACGCCATTGCGAACTGCGAGGTGCCTGCTGATACAGCCAGGGCGATCATGCTCCACTTCATCACGCGCATCGTGATTTGCTCCTTTGGTTTTAGGAAGAGTACTGCCGTCCCACCTGTATTTTTATCTGGGCGGCTCTTTCTTTTTTGTGTCGGCGCAAAGTTATATCACGCAGACCCTATTGACGATACTTACTCATCTATCCTTTCAGCTTCTTTACGAGGCTGTCGTAAATTGCTATTTCCCTGTCGCAAATTCACAGCCCGAGTGTGACCAGGCTGACAACTAAAGTGCAGTATTCATACCCCTTGCGAAGTTTGAACTCATCCTTGAAAGGCACCTGAACGCTACTGTTTCTTATCGCGTAACACCTGTATCCATACGGGTGCCGTTGCCGACGATACGGGTGTGAATGCAACAAGCGTGCACAAAGCGGTAACCGAATGTCATTTTTTCGTGAAAAACGTTACGGCCGTGTAAAAACCGCATAAGCACGGGCTTTTTACGTCGTTTGGTTTGGGCTTGACGCCCCGCTGAAACACCTGTTGGGAGGTACAAAAATCCTGTGCCAGGGTAAAGCGTTACCGGTTCACCCCTTGAGTGGGTAATTGGCGGATCCCTTTGAGGCACGGGTGGGTCATTTTGGTGCATCCCGCTGAGGCCCGATTTAGCGTAGCTCAAATATTTGCCTGCCTCGAAAGGGTGCGTGCTTTTTTGCCCGGTTGCCTGAACGCTCCCGCATTCGCCGTGAAGCCTCGGGCATTCGAAGGTATGCTGGGCACCTGAAATTGACCTGCCGAACGGAGTGCCGCGTGTTCGCCTTAGACCAACGCCTGCAACAAGACACACTGGCCATTGGGGACTTCCCGCTCTGCCGCCTGCTGCTGTCCAACGACGCCAATTACCCCTGGTTCATCCTGGTGCCGCGCATCAACGGTATCAGCGAAGTGTTTCAACTGGATGTCGCAGATCAACAGATACTGTGGCAAGAAACGACAGTCTTGGCGCAACAGCTCAACACGGGCTTTGCCGCCGACAAAATGAACATCGGCGCGCTGGGGAATGTCGTCAGTCAGTTGCATGTGCATGTGATCGTGCGCAAACGTGACGATGCGGCCTGGCCGGCACCGGTCTGGGGCAAACACCCGGCTCGGCCTTATACCGAAGAGCAAGTGGCGGCGATTCGCAGCCAATTGCGCGGGCTATTGCCTGCCGACTTCATCTTTAGCCAGGACTGAATCATGGACCTGCAAGACCGCGTTACCGATCTGGAAAGCCGCCTGGCCTTCCAGGACGACACCATCGAGACCCTCAATGACATCCTGGTCACTCAGCAGCGTGCGGTTGAACGCCTGCAAATGCAGATGACGGCGCTGCTCAAGCGCCAGGAGGAAATGGGCGGGCAGTTCGAGACCTCCGAAGAAGAAGCACCGCCGCCACATTATTAATCGGCCCTTCGTTAAACAGCCGCGCATAAAAAAACCGCGATCCAGCTCAGCCGGATCGCGGTTTTTTTATGCGCTGCGGGTAGGAATCAGCGACGCGGCAAGGCCGCAATCACGTCTTCGGCTTGCAGGCCTTTGTCGCGGTTCATGACGGAGAACTCCACGCGCTGGCCTTCGACCAGGACGCGATGGCCTTCGCCACGGATGGCCCGGAAGTGGACGAAGATATCGTCGCCCGAATCGCGGGAAATAAAGCCGAAGCCTTTGGAGGTGTTGAACCACTTGACGGTCCCGGTATCCCGGTTGGTCATGTCGTAGTTTTGCGACGCCGCGGCAGGCGACGAACGGTAGAAGCTGATGGCCAGGTGAAGAACGATGGCGACCACAGCAATCACCAGGCTGAGCAGGATGGCCGGGTGGCCGCCCACTTCAGGCATAGGTGCCAGGAGGGTGAGGGTTTGCACGACAACGGTCAGTACCAACAGCGCGCTGACCAGGTTTTGCAGTTGATGACGCGTGCCTTTGTTCCAGTAAGGGATTACCGGTGCGAGCGTCAGGTTAAGAAGGCCGAACAAGGCCAGGTACAGGGCGTCGTGTTGTTCCAGGTACGGCAGGCTTTCAGGCTGCAGACTCGGAATAAAGGACAGCAGCAACGCTGCAACGCCCGTCAGGAGGTGGACGATTTTCAACATTTTGATTAACTCACGTTAAGACGGATCACAAGGAAGAGCTGACTGGCACGGTTCGCTTCTGAACAATGGGAGGCGTTGAGCACGTGCGCGGGTATCAGCCTATGTGGCGTACCGCAGAAATGAACGGTAACCACACGCCGCCTATTTAACAGCAAAGGCTGTGCCTACTCAAATCAAGCATTTCGGGGCGTTGCAAGGGCAAAGGCATTTCTGCGTCAAACCCTTGTCCTAGACAGTGGCAGGGTTTGCGAGCGGTAATTTTAAAGTTTTCCGACTCGTCACAAAGGTTGGCTTGTCGCTCATAGGCACAGCCGTGGAGAGGGGCGATATGTCGCACGCTGTCTACCTGTGTCGGGCTGCACACCGCCGGCACTCTTGCTAGAGTGGTCCTGCACCTGATCAATGAATGTTCGTCAATTGAAGGGGAAAAACATGGCAATCGATATTGGTATCAGTGAAGAAGATCGTAAATCCATCGTCGATGGGCTTTCACGACTGCTGTCCGATACCTATGTACTGTATTTGAAAACCCACAACTTCCACTGGAACGTCACGGGGCCCATGTTTCGTACGCTGCACTTGATGTTCGAGGAGCAGTACAACGAACTCGCGCTGGCGGTGGACTCCATTGCCGAGCGTATCCGCGCCCTGGGCTTCCCGGCGCCGGGTGCTTATTCGATCTATGCCCGGCTGTCTTCGATCAAGGAAGAAGAGGGCGTGCCCAGCGCCGAAGAGATGATCAAGCAACTGGTGGCCGGCCAGGAAGCCGTCACCCGCACCGCGCGCGGTATTTTCCCACTGCTCGACAAGGTCAGCGACGAGCCGACCGCCGACCTGTTGACCCAGCGCATGCAGGTTCACGAGAAAACCGCGTGGATGCTGCGTTCGTTGCTTGAAAACCAGTAAAGACACCCCCTGAGCGGCGCCTTCCCGGCGCCGCTCGCTTGTTTCTCCGCATTTCCTGGCGTTGTCCTACAACTTTCCAATCCGCGTCTTCTGGCTGCCCCTCTCGCCCTGCTGTTTTATAGGCCCACTGCCCAATGGGAGAAACCCATGGGCTGCTGTTTGGCAATGGAGTGTCAGGTGTATGTCACGCGGAGTGGGTAATGGAGTGATGGAAAACGCCGGTTTTCACAAGATAAAGGTCGACCCCTTTGCCAAAGGGTTCGACATGGGACTGGCCAAGCCATTGTCCCGGTCGGTCAGGCTCAATGGGTTTTCCACCTGCCTGCGTCTTGAGCAGATCTACTGGAATATCCTCACGGAGATAGCCAGGATCAATGCCTGTTCAGTCAGCGCGTTGCTGTCGTATGTCGATCGGGAAGTGCATTTGCGTTACGGGGGAGTGAAGAACTTCAGCGGGTTGGTGCGGGTGGTGTGCGTGGTCCACGTATTAAAAGATCGTGCCAGCGCCACGGGCCTGGATTAAACCGCCGGTTGCGAAGCAGGCCCACCGTCAAGGCGGGCCAGGCTTCGGGCAGAAAGCCGGCTGCGCTGTGTCGATTTACCAGATATAATCCCGCGCTTTGCTGCGCGCCCCTGGCTTATCCACAGGGTGGGCGTGGCGCAGTTACGATCTGATCGCCGAGACATCTCCATGCCCATGTACGATTATCAATGTGCTTCCTGTGGTCATCAGTTGGAAGCCATTCAGAAGATCAGCGCCGCGCCGCTGGTCGATTGCCCTGCCTGCCAGGCACCTGAGCTGAAGAAGATGTTGTCCATGCCGGGCTTCCGCCTGAGCGGCGGCGGCTGGTATGAGACCGACTTCAAGACCGGCGCCAAGAAGAATCTGGCGGGCGGCGACAAAGCAGACTGAGTTGAACTCTACGCGCAGGCTCCTGCATTATCCGTCCCCTGCTTAACTGTACGGTGACAAGGCGAGCCTCCACCGAATTTCGAATTACGAGAAGTGAAACCACTACCATGATGCGCAGCCACTATTGCGGCCAACTGAACGAGACCCTGGATGGTCAGGAAATCACCCTTTGCGGATGGGTTCACCGTCGCCGCGACCACGGCGGGGTGATCTTCCTCGATATCCGTGATCGTGATGGTCTGGCCCAAGTGGTGTTCGACCCGGACCGCGCCGAGAGCTTCGCCGCCGCCGACCGCGTGCGCAGCGAATACGTCGTTAAAATCACCGGCAAGGTGCGTCTACGCCCGGCCGGTGCTGTAAACGCCAACATGGCCTCTGGCGCCATCGAAGTGCTGGGCTATGAGCTGGAAGTGCTGAACGAGTCGGAAACCCCGCCGTTCCCACTCAACGAATACTCCGACGTGGGCGAAGAAACCCGCCTGCGCTACCGTTTCCTGGACCTGCGTCGTCCGGAAATGGCCGAGAAGCTGCGCCTGCGTTCGCGCATGACCACCAGCATCCGCCGCTTCCTCGACGAAAACGGCTTCCTCGACGTCGAAACGCCGATCCTGACCCGGGCCACCCCGGAAGGTGCGCGTGACTACCTGGTGCCGAGCCGTACCCACGCCGGTTCCTTCTTCGCATTGCCGCAATCGCCGCAGCTGTTCAAGCAACTGCTGATGGTCGCCGGCTTTGACCGCTACTACCAGATTGCCAAGTGCTTCCGCGACGAAGACCTGCGCGCTGACCGTCAGCCGGAATTCACCCAGATCGACATCGAGACCAGCTTCCTCGATGAAAAAGAGATCATGGGCCTGACCGAGCAAATGATCCGCAACCTGTTCAAGGAAGTGCTGGACCTGGAATTCGGCGAATTCCCGCACATGACCTTCGAAGAAGCCATGCGCCGCTACGGTTCCGACAAGCCAGACCTGCGTAACCCGCTGGAACTGGTGGACGTGGCCGACCAGCTCAAGGAAGTCGACTTCAAGGTGTTCAGCGGCCCGGCCAACGACCCGAAATGCCGTATCGCCGCCCTGCGCGTGCCTGGCGGCGCGAGCATGCCGCGCAAGCAGATCGACGACTACACCAAGTTCGTCGGCATCTACGGTGCCAAAGGCCTGGCGTACATCAAGGTTAACGAGCGCGCCAATGGCGTTGACGGCCTGCAATCGCCGATCGTGAAAAACATCCCGCTGGACAACCTGAACGCGATCCTCGACCGCGTCGGTGCAGTCGATGGCGACATCGTGTTCTTCGGTGCCGACAAGGCCAAGATCGTCAGCGAAGCCTTGGGCGCGCTGCGCATCAAGCTCGGTCACGACCTGGACCTGCTGACCTGCAAGTGGGCGCCGATGTGGGTCGTCGACTTCCCGATGTTCGAAGAAAACGAAGACGGCAGCTTCAGCGCGTTGCACCACCCGTTCACCGCGCCGAAGTGCTCGCCTGAAGAGCTGGAAGCCAACCCGGCGGGCGCTCTGTCGCGCGCCTACGACATGGTGCTCAACGGCACCGAGCTGGGTGGCGGTTCGATCCGTATCCACCGCAAAGAGATGCAACAAGCGGTGTTCCGCCTGTTGGGCATCAACGAAGCGGAACAGGAAGAGAAGTTCGGCTTCCTGCTCGACGCCCTGAAGTACGGCGCACCGCCGCACGGTGGCTTGGCGTTTGGCCTGGACCGTCTGGTGATGCTGATGACCGGCGCCCAGTCGATCCGCGAAGTGATCGCCTTCCCGAAAACCCAGAGTGCTGCGGACGTCATGACCCAGGCTCCGGGCGTGGTGGATGCCAAGGCGCTGCGCGAACTGCACATCCGTCTGCGCGAGGCGCCGAAGGCTGAGTAAGGCTGCGGCGTGAAAGCGCAATAAGGTTTTACGCAGTCAAAAAGGCGCATCTTCGGATGCGCCTTTGCGTTTAAAAGAGGGAATTCCTGCCTGGGGCGGGATTGATAAGGTTTCTAGAGAATTTCGGAGTTGTGTTATGGCTGGCCATTCCAAGTGGGCGAACATCAAGCACCGCAAAGAGCGTCAGGATGCCAAGAAAGGCAAGATCTTCACCAAGTGGATTCGCGAACTGACCGTCGCCGCCCGCCAAGGCGGTGGTGACCCAGGTTCCAACCCGCGTCTGCGCCTGGCGCTGGACAAGGCCTTGGGCGCGAACATGAGCCGCGACATCATTGATCGCGCGGTGGCCCGTGGTGCCGGCGCTGCCGATACCGACGACATGGTCGAGCTGAGCTACGAAGGCTACGGCCCAGGCGGCGTGGCGGTGATGGTTGAGTGCATGACCGACAACCGCAACCGCACCGCGGCTGCTGTGCGCCATGCCTTCAGCAAGTGCGGCGGCAACCTGGGTACTGATGGCTCGGTGGCTTACCTGTTCGAGCGCAAGGGGCAGATCACGTTCGCCCCCGGCACCGATGAAGACGCCCTGATGGAAGCGGCCATGGAGGCAGACGCCGACGATGTGGTGACCAACGAAGACGGCTCCATCGACGTATTCACCTCGTTTGCCGGCTTCTACGCCGTGCGTAACGCGCTGGAAGCGGCGGGTTTCAAAGGCACCGACGCAGAAATCGTGATGTTGCCGACCACCAGCGCCGAGCTGGACCTGGACGGCGCGCAGAAAGTGCTGAAGATGCTGGATATGCTCGAAGACCTGGATGATGTGCAGAACGTCTACTCGAATGCCGACATCCCGGAATCCGTAGCCGAACAACTCACCTGAGCACCATGAAAATCGCCTGTGGGAGCTGGCTTGCCTGCGATAGCATCACCTCGGTTTGACGGAAATACCGAAGTGTCTGCATCGCAGGCAAGCCAGCTCCCACATTTGATTGTTGTTGGCCGCAAGAATCATGTTTTTCCCAACCCGCAGGCGTTATGACTTTAATCCTTGGTATCGACCCCGGTTCGCGCATCACCGGTTTTGGCGTGGTGCAACACACCCCGCGTGGCTGCGTCTATGTCGCTTCGGGCTGCATCCGTACCGGCGCGGGCGAGTTGGCTGAGCGCCTGCAGATTGTGTACCGCGGCGTGCGTGAAGTGATCCAGACCTACGGGCCGGTCACCATGGGCATCGAAAAGGTCTTCATGGCCAAAAACGCCGATTCTGCCTTAAAGCTCGGCCAGGCCCGTGGCGCTGCTATTGTGGCCGGTGCGGAGGAGGGCATGGAAATCGCCGAATACACCGCGACCCAGGTCAAACAGGCCGTGGTCGGCACCGGCGCGGCGAATAAAGAGCAGGTGCAGATGATGGTCATGCACATGCTCAAGCTCACCTCAAAGCCGCAAATCGACGCCTCCGACGCCCTGGCCATTGCCATTTGCCATGCACACACGCGTTCCAGCCTCTTGCCGCATGGCCTGGGCACCGCACGCAGTCGTGGCGGGCGGCTGCGTCTCTGATAGCATCAGCGCAATCGTTATTTCCGGTCAGGCCGTGCTCTGACCCCAAGCTTTAAGGATCTGAACCGTGATTGGACGCTTGCGCGGCACCCTGGCTGAGAAACAGCCGCCGCACCTGATTCTGGATGTAAATGGGTTGGGGTATGAGCTGGAAGTGCCCATGACCACCTTGTACCGTTTGCCGTCGATCGGTGAGCCGATAACATTGCACACGCATTTGGTGGTGCGCGAAGACGCGCAATTGCTCTATGGTTTCATTGGCAAGCGCGACCGCGACTTCTTCCGTGAGCTGATTCGCCTCAATGGCGTGGGGCCAAAGCTGGCGCTGGCGTTGATGTCGAGCCTGGAAGTGGACGAGTTGGTACGCGCAGTTTCGGCCCAGGACACGTCAGCGTTAACCAAGGTGCCTGGTGTCGGCAAGAAAACCGCCGAGCGCCTGCTGGTCGAACTCAAGGACCGTTTCAAGGCCTGGGAAGTGGTGCCGAACATGTTCGCGCTGGTACCGAATCAGCCGGACATGCCGGCCGGCCAGGTCGCCAGTGCCGAAAGCGATGCCGTGAGCGCGCTGATCTCCCTGGGCTACAAGCCCCAGGAGGCGAGCAAAGCCGTGTCGGCCATCAAGGACAAGAACCTGAGCAGCGAAGACATGATCCGCCGAGCCCTGAAGGGAATGATTTAAGTGATTGAAGCTGATCGTCTGATCGCGGCCACCGGCCCGCGTGACCGTGAAGAAGTCCAGGACCGCGCCATCCGCCCCGTCAGCCTTGCCGACTATATCGGCCAGCCGACCGTGCGCGAGCAGATGGAGCTGTTTATCCAGGCTGCGCGTGGGCGCAATGAGTCCCTCGATCACACGTTGATCTTCGGCCCGCCAGGCCTGGGCAAGACCACCCTGGCCATGATCATCGCCCAGGAGATGGGCGTGTCGATCAAGTCCACCTCCGGCCCGGTGCTGGAGCGTCCGGGTGACCTGGCCGCGCTGTTGACCAACCTTGAACCGCACGACGTGCTGTTTATCGACGAGATTCACCGGCTGTCGCCGATCGTCGAGGAAGTGCTGTACCCGGCCATGGAAGACTTCCAGCTCGACATCATGATCGGTGAAGGCCCGGCAGCCCGCTCGATCAAGCTCGACCTGCCGCCGTTCACGTTGGTCGGCGCCACCACGCGCGCCGGGATGCTGACCAATCCGCTGCGAGACCGTTTCGGCATTGTTCAACGTCTAGAGTTCTATAGCACTGCCGATCTTGCGACGATTGTCAGCCGTTCGGCGGGCATCCTGGGGTTGCCACTGGACCCGGAAGGCGCGTTCGAAATCGCCCGCCGCGCCCGTGGTACGCCGCGTATCGCCAATCGCTTGCTGCGTCGTGTGCGCGATTTTGCCGAAGTGCGGGCCAAGGGGCATATCACCAAGGCCGTGGCGGATTTGGCGTTGAACCTGCTGGATGTGGACGAGCACGGCTTCGACCATCAGGATCGACGTCTACTCTTGACCATGATCGAGAAGTTCGACGGCGGCCCGGTCGGTGTGGACAGCCTGGCAGCGGCGATCAGTGAGGAGCGCCATACCATTGAGGATGTGCTGGAGCCGTACCTGATCCAACAGGGTTACATCATGCGTACGCCAAGGGGGCGCGTGGTCACGCGCCACGCCTATTTGCACTTCGGGTTAAACATTCCGTCACGATTGGGCGAGATGCCTGTAGTAGACGAATTCCTCGATGCAGTGGACGATTAAAAACACCACGCCAGACGATTTATCTGAAGTTTGTGCTGTCCTAGTGGCTGGTGTCGTCATTCAGTCGTTAGAAATGCTGAATAGAATGCAAAAACAGTTGCCCAGCCGGATTGGCAACCTGAGGAGTAAGCACTAGAGTATGCGCGCGCAAAACGGGGATCAGTCGTTCGCACATCGCTGTCGCGTTTATTACGAGGACACCGATGCCGGCGGCATCGTTTATTACGTTAACTACCTCAAGTTCATGGAGCGGGCTCGAACCGAGCGGCTACGGGAGCTGGGCTTTGCCCAATCCCAGCTGGCAGGGGAGGACCTGTTATTCGTCGTGCATTCCAGCGAGGCGCGCTACCACGCACCGGCGCGACTGGACGACGAATTGCTGGTCAGCGCTGAAGTTATCGAATTGAACCGTGTCAGCCTGCGCTTTAAACAGCAGGTCAGGCGGGCAACGGATGCAACGCTGCTCTGTGAGGGGCAGTTCCTGGTGGCTTGTGTGCGCACCAATAGTTTGAAACCCCGGGCCATTCCCGAAGCTCTACGTGCGGCCTTTGCCGACGTAAGCGGCGCGGGTAAACAATCAAAGCAGGAGATTTAGCGTGGAACCTACCGTCGTCGACCATTCCTCCATGTGGAGCCTGGTCAGCAATGCCAGTGTTGTGGTTCAACTGGTGATGCTGGTCCTGGTAGCCGCATCGGTTACCTCTTGGGTCATGATTTTTCAGCGCAGCAACCTGCTGCGTGCCGGTCGACGTGCCCTGGAGAGCTTCGAGGAGCGCTTCTGGTCGGGTATCGACCTGTCCAAGCTGTACCGTCAGGCCGGTAGCAACCCGGACCCGGATTCGGGCGTAGAGCAGATCTTCCGCGCCGGTTTCAAGGAATTCTCGCGCCTGCGCCAGCAACCGGGTGTTGACCCGGAAGCGGTTATGGAAGGCGTGGCCCGTGCCATGCGCGTTGCCATCTCCCGCGAAGAAGAAAAGCTTGAACAAAGCTTGCCGTTCCTCGCCACCGTCGGTTCCGTGAGCCCGTACATCGGCCTGTTCGGTACCGTGTGGGGCATCATGAACTCCTTCCGTGGCCTGGCCCAGGCGCAACAAGCGACCCTGGCCACCGTGGCCCCGGGTATCGCCGAGGCCTTGATCGCCACCGCGATCGGCCTGTTCGCCGCTATTCCCGCAGTAATTGCCTACAACCGTTTTGCCGCTCGTGGCGAAACCTTGATCAGCCGTTACTACACCTTCGCCGATGAATTCCAGGCGATCCTGCACCGTAAAGTGCACACCAGCGAAGAATAAGCAGGTAATTTCCAATGGCTTTAATCGCTCGAGCTCGCAAAAAGCGCAAGCCGGTCGCCGAGATGAACGTAGTGCCTTACATCGACGTGATGCTGGTGCTGCTGGTTATCTTCATGGTGACCGCGCCGATGCTCAATCAGGGCGTGAAGGTTGATCTGCCCAAGGTTTCCAGCGAAGCCTTGCCGCAAGACAACAACACCCAGGTCCTGACCATTTCGATCAAGGCTGACAAGACCTATTACTGGAACCTTGGCAGCGAAGTCGACACCCAGAAACAGCAGGACAAGGCCATGACCTTGCCGCAGATGACGGACGCCGTGACCAAGATCATCCGGTCCGGCAACGAAGGCGGCAAGCACACGCAAGTGTTCATTCGCGGCGACAAAGTGGTCGACTATGGTTCCGTCATGGGCGCCATGGGCGGGCTGCAGAAGGCCGGCGTGGGTAACGTTGGCTTGATTACCGAGGCGCCCTGATGCAGCAACAGCGAGAGCCGTCCGCCTCGGAAAGCTACTTCTGGCCTAGCGTCTGGGCAATTGCCCTGCACGTCCTGGTGTTTGGCATGCTGTTCGTCAGCTTTGCCATGACCCCGGACCTGCCGCCAGCCAAGCCGATCGTGCAGGCGACCCTGTATCAGCTGAAATCGAAAAGTCAGGCCACCACCCAGACCAATCAAAAGATTGCGGGTGAGGCCCAGAAGTCGGCTGCGCGCCAGACCGAAGTCGAGCAGATGGAACAGAAGAAGGTCGAGCAGGAAGCGGTGAAGGCTGCTGCGGAACAAAAGAAAGAAGAGGCGGCTCAAAAGGCCGAGGAATCGAAAAAGGCTGACGAAGCCAAGAAAGCTGACGAGGCCAAAAAGGCTGATGAAGCCAAAAAAGCCGATAAAGCTGCCGAAGCTAAAAAGGCTGAAGAGAAACAATTGGCTGATATAGCCAAGAAGAAGTCTGAAGAAGAAGCCAAAAAAGCTGCCGAAGAAGAGGCCAAGAAAAAGGCCGCTGAAGACGCCAAGAAGAAGATAGTCGAAGACGCGAAGAAGAAAGCCGCCGAAGACGCCAAGAAAAAAGCTGAAGCAGACGAGGCGAAGAAGAAAGTCGCCGACGACGCGAAGAAGAAAGCTGCCGCCGACGCCAGCAAGAAAAAGGCCCAGGAAGCAGCGCGTAAATCCGCCGAAGAGAAAAAGGCCCAGGCCTTGGCAGATTTGCTCTCCGACACGCCGCAGCGTCAGCAAGCCTTGGCCGATGAGCGTGGCGATGAAGTCGCGGGCAGTTTCGACGACCTGATTCGGGCACGGGCAGCGGAAGGTTGGACACGTCCACCTTCGGCACGTAAAGGCATGACAGTAGTGCTGCAGATCGGCATGTTGCCGGACGGTACGGTGACTTCGGTCAGCGTGTCCAAGTCCAGTGGTGACGGTTCGTTCGACAGTTCGGCGGTTGCCGCGGTCAAGAACATTGGCCGGTTGACCGAGATGCAGGGAATGAAACCAAGCGACTTCGCTCCCTATCGTTCATTCAAGATGACATTCACACCTGAGGATCTAGCCTTGTGAGAAACCTTCTTCGAGGAATGCTTGTCGTTATTTGCTGTATGGCAGGGATAGCGGCGGCGGATGAAAAGAACATTCTGGTCACCAGCGGTAGCGATCGGGCCACCCCGATCGCGGTAGTGCCGTTCGGTTGGCAGGGCGGCAGCGTGCTGCCGGACGACATGGCCCAGATCGTCAGCGACGACCTGCGCAACTCCGGCTACTACGCGCCTATTCCAAAAGGCAACATGATCAGCCAGCCGACCCAGGCCAGCGAAGTCATTTTCCGTGACTGGAAAGCGGTAGGCGCCCAGTACCTGATGGTCGGCAGCATTACGCCGGCCGGCGGTCGCCTGCAAATCCAGTACACGTTGTTCAACGTGGCCACCGAGCAGCAGGTCTTGACCGGCAGCGTATCGGGCACCGCCGAACAACTGCGGGACATGGCGCACTACATCTCGGACCAGTCGTTTGAAAAACTCACCGGTATCAAGGGTGCGTTCTCGACACGTCTGCTTTATGTAACGGCTGAGCGTTTCTCCGTAGACAACACGCGTTACACCTTGCAGCGTTCGGACTACGACGGTGCCCGCGCCGTGACCTTGCTGCAGTCGCGTGAGCCAATCCTGTCGCCGCGCTTCGCGCCGGACGGCAAGCGTATTGCCTATGTGTCGTTCGAACAGCGCCGCCCGCGCATTTTCGTGCAGCACATCGACACCGGTCGTCGTGAGCAGATCACCAACTTTGAAGGCCTCAACGGTGCCCCTGCGTGGTCGCCGGATGGTTCGCGCCTGGCGTTCGTACTGTCCAAGGACGGCAACCCGGACATTTACGTGATGAACATGGCTTCGCGGCAGATCAGCCGTGTAACCAGTGGCCCGGGCATCAATACCGAACCGTTCTGGGGTAAGGATGGCTCGACCATCTACTTCACCTCCGACCGTGGCGGCAAGCCTCAAATCTACAAAACAAGCGTAGGTGGCGGTGGCGCGGAACGCGTGACCTTTATTGGTAACTACAATGCCAACCCTAAGCTTTCGGCCGATGAAAAGACGTTGGTGATGATTCACCGTCAGGATGGTTTCACTAATTTCCGGGTTGCGGCCCAGGATTTGCAGCGTGGAACGGTAAAAATCCTCACAGATACCAACCTTGATGAGTCAGCCACTGTTGCGCCCAACGGCACCATGGTAATCTACGCCACCCGCCAGCAGGGCCGGGGAGTCTTGATGCTCGTGTCCATTAATGGACGCGTAAGGCTCCCGCTTCCTACCGCACAAGGCGAAGTCAGAGAACCATCCTGGTCCCCTTACCTGAACTGACGCGGCGCTACAAAAAGAATTGCTTAACACACTGGGGTTCATTAGGAGTTTCACGATGGAAATGCTGAAGTTTGGTAAGTTTGCTGCTCTGGCTCTGGCTCTGTCCGTAGCCGTTGGTTGCTCGTCTAAAGGCGGCGACAATGCCGGTGAAGGCGCAGCTGTTGATCCAAACGCTGGTTACGGCGCTAACACTGGTGCAGTTGACGGCTCCCTGAGCGAAGAAGCTGCTCTGCGCGCTATCACCACTTTCTACTTCGAATACGACAGTTCTGACCTGAAGCCAGAAGCCATGCGCGCTCTGGACGTTCACGCGAAGGACCTGAAAGCTAACGGCGCTCGCGTTGTTCTGGAAGGTAACACTGACGCCCGTGGTACTCGTGAGTACAACATGGCACTGGGCGAGCGTCGTGCGAAAGCCGTTCAACGCTACCTGGTACTGCAAGGTGTTGCTCCAGGCCAACTGGAACTGGTTTCCTACGGTAAAGAGCGTCCAGTTGCAACTGGCAACGACGAACAGTCGTGGGCTCAAAACCGTCGCGTCGAACTGCGTAAGTAATTCGTCATGCGAACGTGCCGTCGTGCTCTAACTGTATTGGCTCTCAGCCTCGCACCGCTTGCGGTGTGGGCTGCGGTTCCTGTGGAAGATAGCAACTCTGGCTATAACAATAGCGGGAGCAGTTATCCGCCAGCGGGTTATGGCACGAACGGCGCCTATGCTGGGGGACCGGCAACTGCCGCTCCCTCGGCACAGGGCGAACTGTTCAACCAGCTGCAACGTATGCAGGATCAATTGTCGCAGCAACAAGGCACCATTGAGATCTTGCAGAACCAAGTGAACCAGCTGAAGCAAGAAGGCCTGGAACGTTACCAGGATCTTGATCGACGCATTGGAGCCGGTGTTACACCTGCCGCAACTCCTGATAATTCTTCTGCCGGTGGCGCGCCAAGCGCTGCCGCCGGTGGTGCAGCAGCAGGCGCAGCGGCTAGCCAAGCGCCTGCTGCCAGCAGCGAACCGGGTGATCCGGCCAAGGAAAAGCTGTATTACGACGCAGCTTTTGACCTGATCAAAGCCAAGGATTTCGATAAGGCCAGCCAGGCCTTTACCGCATTTCTGCGCAAATACCCTAACAGCCAATACGCGGGCAATGCCCAGTACTGGCTGGGTGAGGTGAACCTGGCAAAGGGTGATTTGCAAGCGGCAGGCCAGGCATTTGCCAAGGTCAGCCAGCTGTACCCAAAGCATGCCAAGGTGCCTGACTCGCTGTATAAACTGGCTGATGTAGAACGCCGCCTGGGTCACACCGACAAGGTCAAAGGCATTTTGCAACAGGTGGTTGCCCAATATCCGGGTACCTCCGCAGCCCAGTTGGCCCAGCGGGATCTGCAGCGCTTGTAAGCGATGCAACCCGTTTAGAAGAAACCCGCGCCTGGCGCGGGTTTTTTCGTTAGAATCCACGCCCTTTTATGAAACACGCTTTTTGGGGCCTACGCGTTGGCGGGGTTCCTTGAAGTGCCTGACGGAGGCGGACAGCCTGTTTAGCTGTTACGCCCGTGGCGACTATGCAAGACACATTACGTATTACCGAAGTTTTTTACTCGTTACAGGGTGAAACGCGTACCGCTGGCCTGCCTACCGTATTTGTACGGTTGACCGGCTGCCCGTTGCGTTGCCAATACTGTGACAGCGCCTACGCCTTCAGTGGCGGCACCGTGCGCACCCTCGACGACATCATCGAGCAGGTTGCCGGCTTCAAGCCGCGCTACGTCTGTGTGACCGGTGGTGAGCCCCTGGCCCAGCCGAATGCCATCCCGTTGCTCAAGCGGCTGTGTGACGCTGGCTATGAGGTTTCACTGGAAACCAGCGGCGCCCTGGATATCTCCGCGGTCGACGCGCGCGTGAGTCGGGTGGTCGACCTCAAGACCCCAGGTTCCAAGGAAGCGCACCGCAACCTCTACGACAACATGGATTTGCTGACGGCCAACGATCAGGTCAAGTTCGTGATTTGTTCGCGGGATGACTATGACTGGGCGGCCTCCAAGCTGATCCAGTACAACCTCGACCGCCGTGCCGGTGAGGTGTTGTTCTCGCCGAGCCACCATGACCTCAATGCCCGCGACCTGGCCGATTGGGTGGTGGCGGACAACCTGCCGGTGCGCCTGCAATTGCAGTTGCACAAATACCTGTGGAACGACGAGCCGGGGCGCTGACATGACCGAGCAAAAGCGCGCGGTCATCCTGCTCTCTGGCGGTCTGGATTCCGCCACGCTGGTGGCCATGGTCCGCGCCCAAGGCTACAGCTGCTACACCCTGAGTTTCGACTACGGCCAACGCCACCGCGCCGAGCTGCACGCCGCCGAGCGTGTTGCCCGTGAGCTGGGCGTGGTCGAGCACAAGGTGATCGGCCTCAACCTCAACGGCATCGGCGGCTCGGCCCTGACGGACAGCAGCATCAATGTGCCTGAAGCGCCCAGCGAAGGCATTCCGTTGACCTACGTGCCGGCGCGCAACACCGTATTCCTGTCCCTCGCGCTTGGCTGGGCCGAAGTATTGAAAGCCCGCGACATCTTCATAGGTGTTAATGCCCTCGACTACAACGGCTACCCGGACTGCCGTCCGGAATACGTCGAGGCATTCGAACGCATGGCCAACCTGGCGACCAAGGCCGGAGTGGAAGGGCAGGGATTCCGCATTCAGGCGCCGCTGCAGAACATGAGCAAGGCAGACATCGTGAAGGCTGGCGTAGGACTGGGCGTCGATTACGCGCTGACAGTTTCCTGCTACCAGGCAGACGATTCCGGTCGTGCCTGTGGGAAATGTGACGCTTGCAGACTGCGAGCAGAAGGCTTCAAAAACGCCGCAATTGCGGACCCAACGCGTTATTTCTGATTTATTTAAAATAAGGTGTTGAATAATCCTTAGAAATCAGTATTATACGCGCCACCACACAGCGGGTCGTTAGCTCAGTTGGTAGAGCAGTTGGCTTTTAACCAATTGGTCGTAGGTTCGAATCCCACACGACCCACCATTTTTGGCGGTTTAGAAAATCCGGAAGGCCCACGTAAGTGAGGATTTCCGGGTTTTTTTTTGCCTGCAATTTGGCGCTGGTAAAAAACCGCCTCCAAGAGACGGCTCGTTGCCCGGCCTTAGCCAAACCGC
Source organism: Pseudomonas sp. IPO3747 (assembly GCF_013385245.1). Lineage (NCBI taxonomy): Bacteria > Pseudomonadati > Pseudomonadota > Gammaproteobacteria > Pseudomonadales > Pseudomonadaceae > Pseudomonas > Pseudomonas sp. IPO3747. The sequence goes on along the minus strand of NZ_JACAQL010000004.1, from coordinate 659,736 downwards.
CCCGTAATATAGTCCTCCGTCTGCTTCATCTTCGGCGTGGTAAAGATCTGATCGGTCTTGCCATGCTCAATCAATTCCCCCATGAACATAAACGCGGTGCTGTCCGAAACCCGCGCGGCCTGTTGCATGTTGTGGGTCACGATGATCACCGTGTACTGCGCCTTCAATTCCGTAATCAACTGTTCGATACGCCCGGTGGAAATCGGGTCGAGGGCGGAGGTTGGTTCGTCCAGTAGCAGCACCTGCGGGCGCAGCGCGATGGTGCGGGCGATGCACAGCCGTTGTTGCTGGCCGCCGGAGAGGCTCTGGGCGCTCTGGTTGAGTTTGTCTTTGACTTCATCCCACAGCGCACCGCCGCGCAGGGCCTGTTCGACGCGGTCGTTCATTTCGCGGCGCGAGAGTTTTTCGTGGTGACGCACTGCGTAGGCGATGTTGTCGTAGATCGACATCGGAAACGGCACCGGCTTCTGGAACACCATGCCTACGTGGCTGCGCAGGCGGTTCATCGAGTAGCCGGGGGCGAGGATGTTTTCGCCGTTGAGCAGCACTTCGCCGCGCGCTTCCTGCTTGGGGTACATCGAGTAGATGCGGTTGAACACCCGCAGCATGGTGGACTTGCCGCAGCCCGAAGGCCCGATGATGGCGGTAATGCGCTTTTCCGGAATATCCATGTTGATGGATTTGAGCGAGCGTTGGTTGTTGTAGAAGAACTCCAACCCACGCACCTGGATTTTGGTTTTGTCGGGAGCAATGCCGGTGGCGTCCATCAGTGAGACCTATTGCGTAAAAGAATCAGGCGGGATGCCAGGCTGAGTACCAGCACGAACAACGTCAGGACCAATGCGCCGGCCCAGGCGAGTGCATGCCAGTCGTCGAACGGGCTCATGGCGTACTGAAAAATAACCACGGGTACGCTGGCGATCGGCTTGAGCAGGTTGCTGCTCCAGAACTGATTGCCAAAGGCGGTGAACAGCAGTGGCGCGGTTTCCCCGGTGATGCGCGCCAGGGCAAGCAGGATGCCGGTGACTACGCCGGCCTTGGCCGCCCGCAGCACGATTTGCAGCGTCAGCTTCCACTGCGGTACACCGAGTGCCAGGGCCGCCTCGCGCATGGTGGAGGGTTGCAACTGGAGCATTTCATCGGTGGTGCGCACCACCACCGGAATCACCAGCAGCGCCAGCGCCAGCGCACCGGCGATGGCAGAGAAGCCGACCTGATGATTGGTCAGCAGGTTCAGCGGCAGGATAACCCCGGTGTAGATGAATAAACCCAGCACAATCGAGGGGGCGGACAGCAGGATGTCATTGATGAAACGCACCGTAGTCCCCAGGCGCGAGTGGCGTGCGAACTCTGCCAGCCAGATGCCGGCCATCAGCCCGATGGGCGTACCGATCAGCAACGCGATACCCGACATCAACGCGCTGCCATAAAACGCATTGGCCAGGCCGCCCTCGGTGCCGGGCGGTGGGGTCATCTGGGTAAACAGGCGCAGGTTCAGGGCCTGGAACCCGTTGATAATGGTGGTCAGCAGAATCCACGTCAGCCACAGCAAGCCAAAGGCGGTGGCGCCGCAACTGAGGAACATGGCCACGCCATTTTTAAATGCGCGTTTGCGATACAGGCGTTCGTTGGCGTTCATAACCCTTCCTTGCGCGACAGGCGCATCAGCAGCAGTCGCGCGAGCGCGAGCACGACGAAGGTCACGATAAACAGCAGGAAACCCAAGGCAATCAGCGCAGAGCGATGCAGGTCGGTGTAGGCCTCGCTGAATTCGTTGGCGATGACCGAGGCGATGGAACTGCTGGGCATCAGCAACGAGGCGGAAAACTGTTGTGCGTTACCCAATACGAAGGTCACCGCCATGGTCTCGCCAAGGGCGCGGCCCAGGCCGAGGAAGATACCGCCGACCACCGCCGAGCGGGTGTAAGGCAGAACAATGTCCCACACCACTTCCCACGTCGTGCTGCCCAAGGCGTAGGCGGATTCTTTCAACTGCTTGGGCACGCTGCGAAACACCTCATGCATCACCGAGGTGATAAACGGCATGATCATCACCGCCAGCACAATGCCGGCGGTGAGCATGCCGATTCCCAGTGGCGGCCCCTGGAACAGCGAGCCAACAAAGGGCAGGGCGCCCAGGTAGTCATTGATCAACGGCGACAGGTGTTCGGCCATGAAAGGCCCGAACACAAACAAACCCCACATGCCATAGATGATCGACGGGATACCGGCCAGCAGCTCAATCGCCGAGGCCACCGGCATTTTCAGCCAGGGCGGTGCAACTTCAGTCAGAAAAATCGCGATGCCGAAACTCACCGGAACGGCAATCAGCAAGGCGAGAAAGGAGGTGACCAAGGTGCCGTAAATCGGCACCACGGCACCAAAGTGGTTATTGACGGCATCCCACTCGGTGCTGGTGATGAAACCGAAACCAAACGTCTTGAACGCCAGCCCGCCGCCCCACAGGGTCGAGGCGGCAATGGCGCCCAGCAGCGCCAGTACCAGCATGGCGGCACCGAACATCGAGCGTTTGAACCACAGGTCGTGGCGTTGATCGCGGGCGGCGCGGCGGTCGCCCCCGGTGTCGCTCGCGTGAGTAGTCATAACCAGGGTGTGGACCGTGTCGTTCATATCAGAGGTGCTCAGCGCCTTCCTCAGTTATCGAGGAAGGCGGTCGTAGGGCGAATCAGTGGGCGAAGTCAGACTTCCAGTAATCTTCGATTCGCGACACCAGGGAGCCCGGCAATGCGACGTAGTCCAGGGCCGCAGCCTGTTCCTGGCCTTTTTCCAGCGACCACTTGAAGAAGTTGAACGCCGCCTGGCTTTGCTCGGCATTCTTGGGCTGCTTGTACATGATGATCCAGGTGGTGGCCGTGATCGGCCATGCGCCTTCACCTGGGGCGTTGGTCATGATCAGGTTGAAGTCTTTGGCACTGGCCCAGTCGGCGGTGTCGGCGGCGGCCTGGAACGCCTTGGCGTTAGGCTCGACGAACTTGCCGGACGCGTTCTTCAGTGAGGCAAAGGTCATTTTGTTCTGCAGGGCGTAGGCGTATTCCACAAAGCCGATCGAGTTCTTGATCTGCTTCACGTAGGCCGAAACGCCTTCGTTGCCCTTGCCGCCCACACCGACCGGCCACGGTACGGTGGTGCCGAAACCAATCCTGGTTTTCCAGCTGTCGCTGACTTTGGCCAGGTAGTTGGTGAAGTTATACGAGGTGCCGGAGCCGTCCGAACGGTGCACCACGGTGATGTTTGCGCTTGGCAACTTCACACCAGGGTTGAGCGCGGCGATGGCAGGGTCGTTCCAGGCCTTGATGTCACCGAGGAAGATCTTTGCCAGGGTGTCGCCGTCGAGTTTCAGCTGGCCTGCGGCCACGCCTTCGACGTTCATCACCGGCACGATGCCGCCGATCACGCTGGGAAACTGACCCAGGCCGCCGGCTTTGAGATCGTCGGCCGACAGTGGTGCGTCAGAGGCGCCGAAGTCAACGGTGGCTGCCTTGATCTGGGCGATGCCGCCGCCGGAGCCGATCGACTGATAGTTGATGCGGTTGCTGGAGTTCTTGCTGTAGTCCTGCGACCACTTGGACAGCACCGGGTAGACGAAGCTGGAGCCGGCACCGGTAACGTCGGTGGCGTGGGCCATGCCGCTCAGGCACAGGGCGCTCAACAATACAGACAGACTTTTTTTAGTCGGCAACATCACGACAACACCTCAAGGGAAGGGGTAAGTGGGTAGGCCCACCTGTCTAAGACGTGACGATTTAATTCCTGATATGTTGCTGTTTAATGACGGTTTGGCTTTATGAAGAAACATTTAGAAATGTTTGCCTGGGTGGCAGCGAGCATGCCTGCTGTCACCCAGGCGATGCTACTTAGCTGCCTTTCTGGTCAATCCCCGCCTGTAATTCCTGCTGGTCACTGTGCCCGCCGACCCGCAGCGGCCCAAGGTTGAAAGCCTGATCCTTGCGTGTGGCGTCGTCCTGTTTCTGGGTCAGTTCGTCCTTGGCGCCCAGCGCCAGGTTGACCGGCGATTTCGACAGGTTCAGCCCGACATCGGCGCGATAGTCGCTGCCTGCCAACGTCGTCGCCGTCACTTTGGAACCGCCCAACTCAACCTTGCCGCTTTCGGCGCTGATCCGCGCGCCAGTCAGCCGTGTGTCGCCAGCCACTTCAAGGTTTACGCCCTGAGCACCGCGAATGCCCGAGGCCTGATTAACGCTGTCTTTCACCACGTGGCTGACGTCCAGGTTCAGCGTCGGCGTGTAGCTGGTGTTGCCGCTCTTGTCACCGAACAGTACGTTTTGCGCGGTATCGGCCACCTTGCTGCCGGCGGTGTCCTTGCCGCTGACGGTGTAGCTGTCGCTGGTTTTTGGCCAGACTTTGTCCTTGAAGCTGGACAGGCGCGTGCCCAGTGCATCTTTCTTGTCCGCGAGGTAGGTCTTGGCCTGGTCCACGCGGGTGCCAAAGGCGCCACGGGGTTCAGGATTCACCTCGTAGCTGCCACTGCGGCTGAGCTTTTCGCCCAGGCGCTCCTTGGCGTTGATCACGCTGTCCTTGGCCGAAGCGAGGTGCTCGGTGCCTTTGTCGACGGCGTTTTCCAACTTCTCCCGATGCTTGTCGAACGCGCCCTCGGCCTTGGCTTGCACCTTGTCCTTGAGCGGGCCGGTGGTCTTGGCGAGCTTGTTGACCACGCCGGGTTGGTTTTTTTCGACATCAAGCTTGGCGTCGACGTTGACCTTAGTGCTGCTGACGTGATCTTTGCGGCTCTCGACCACAAGATCCCCGCCGACGTTGCCGCTGACCTGATCCGCCTCTATCCGCGCACCCGCCAGATGGGTATCACCGGCACTGTTGATGGCTACGCTATCGGCCTTGATCAGGCTGTCGTGCTGGGTGGTGCCTTGCACGTGGTCCACATCGACCTTGGCGCGGGCATTGATGCCCAGCTGGGTCTTGGGTGTGTCGTGTTCACCGGCGTCGCCCCGTGTTGTTTTACCGCCGCTGCCACCCGCGCCGAGGGTCACGCCCCAGCTGTTGTGAGCCTGGGTGGATTGCGCCGACTCTTGCAGGATGCCGCCGTTTTGCGCATCGAGGGTGACCGTTTTGGCGGCAATCTGCGTACCTTGCAGATGGAGATCATCGGCGCTGGAGAGGCTCACGTTGCCCTTGCTGTGCAACTGCCCGACAACCACGCCCTGATCGTTTTCCGCCACCTTGCCGATATTGAAGTTGGCACTCAGGCTGCCAGTCTTGGCGCTGCTGTCGGCGCCACTGGTTTTTCCGGCACCGACGCTCAGGCCGCCGCCGAGGTTGCTGCCATTGCTGACATGCGTATTGGTGGCCGCTTGCAGGTCCAGCTTGCCGCCGGCATTCAGGCTGATATCACCGTTGCTGGCGATCTGCGTGCCTTGCAGGGTCATGTCGGCGCCGCTGCTGAGCTTGATCGGCCCGCTGCCTTGAAGCGTCGCGACCCGCGCCTGGCTGTCTTGGGTGGCCAGCTGCTTGTTATCCAGTTGCACACCAGCACCGAGGTTGACGTTGGTACCGTTGGTGCCCGGTGCGGTGCCCACGGTCAATGAACCATTACCGCGCAGGCTGTTGCTGGTTGTGCTTTGCGTGTCGCTGGCCTGATCAAGCGCCAACTCGCCACCGGCCTTGAGGTTGACGCCCGCCTGGCCACCGTTGAACTGGCTACCCGCGTAATGCGCATCGCCCTTGGCCGTGATGTTCACGCCCTGAGTGCCCGCGTAGCTGCCGACCACCGCCGTGCTGCTGGCTTCGCGCACATCGCTGCTGCCGCCTGCGCCGCTGCCGCGCACGTTCACGTCTTCACCGGTGGTGGTGTAGACCCGCACGCCTGCCTTGGCGTCCACGCTTTGTTCGCTGCTGCTGTGGGTGTTGGCTGCGGCGCTGGCGATATGCTCGCCGGCATCGATCTTCAGCCCGCCATCGGTGGCGCGGTACTGAGTGCCTTCATCCTGCAACTTACCGGCGACATCCACCTGCACCGTGGCGCCACTGAACTGGCTGACCACCGCCGTGCTGTCCTGCTGGGTGCGGGTCTTGTTGGTGTGACCGACTTCCACGTCCAGCCCGACATTCGGCTGCTCGAAAGCATCGAGCAAACCGGGTTGATGGAATTTGGCCTGGGCCACACCTTCGATGGCTTTTTCGATGGGTCGGGTGATGCCTTTGTATTCAACATTGACGCCGACATCGGCGCTCCAACCGTTTTCCTTGTGGGTACTGGTCTGGCTGTTGTGCGCCGCCTGGTTATCGACGGTGCCGGCGTTGACCTGCAATTCGGAGCCTGCTTTGACCTGCGCGCCCTGGCTGGTGAGGGTGTTGCCGGCGTTGATGGTCAACTTGCCAGCCGCTGCCACGTTGCTGGTTTGCGCGGTGGTGTTGCTGCTGTTGTCGTGGCTGCTTTGATGGCTGAACTGTGCGCCGTTGCCAGCCTTGTCCAGACCGCCGGTGTAGTACACGCCACCGCCGGTGGTGGTTTTGTCGGTGGTGTTGCGCGTGCTGTTATCGGTCGCCAGCAACTCGACGTTTTTGCCGCTCAAAATTGCATCGCCCTGGGTGGCTTGGACGCCGGAACCCTTGATGCTCACATTGCCATCGGCGGTGACCGCCACGCTGGCGCCGCTGAGGCTGGAAGCTTGTTGTTTTGTGGTGTCGGTCTTGCTGGTTTGCTGCTGGTCCTCAAAGCTCACGCCAGCGCGGTACTGGCGGGTGCCTTCGGCGTTTTCCTTGGCGTAGCCATCGAAACCACGGGTGTGAGTGGTGGTGGTGTCGTGTGTGGTGTTGTCAGCCGAAGCGATCTTGATATCGCCCTTGGCGTCCGCCTGTAATTTACCGGCGGCCGACACCTGAGAGCCACTGACTTGAATGTCCTTGGCGCTTTGCAGCTTGAGGTTGCTGTCCGAGCGCAGGTTGCTGGCCACGACAGTGCTGTCCTTGAGTTGCTTGCGGCTTTCATCCTTGGAAATGCCGAAGAACTTGCTGTCGTTGCTGTAGCTATTGTCGTGGGAGGTGTCTTTTACGCCGTCGATCACCAGCGAGCCTTTGTCGCTGATCACGCTGGCCTGCTTGCCGCCACGCGCCTGGCTGCCGCTGATGCGCACGTCGTCGGCCTTGACGAGCAGTTTGCCGTCGGCGTTGACCTTGCTGCCGGTGTTCAAGGTTTTGCCCTTGTCGCCGTCGCCGCTCTTGCCAAAGAAGCTGCCGCCGGTCAGGTCGCCGGAGTAAGCGTTGTCGCGGCTTACCTGGGTGCGGCTGGCGCTGCTGATCTCCACTTGGCGGCCGGCCAATTGAATATCGCCGGGTGTTTTCAGTTCGGCGCCTTGCAATTGCAGTTTCTGCTGGCTGGTCAGCTCCAGCGTTTTGCCGGCCTTGAGGCTGCTGGTGACGCTGCGTTGCTCGCTGGAAGATTTATCCCAGTTGGCTTTCCACAGATGTTTGCGATGGTTGCCCTGATCGCGGGTTTCATGGGTTTCAGTCGCGGCGTTCACCAGCAGGTCGGCGCCGCTGTTGACACGTAAGGCATTGCCCGCTTCGACTTGGCTGGCCTTGATCTCGGCCTTGGCGCCGGAAGACAGCGTTGCATCCTGCTGCGCTACGACCTTGTTACCGTGCTGGCGCGAGTCTTTATCAGTGGTGGTGCGGTCGTAGGTTTCGTAGGTGAACAGGAAGTTGCTGTTGTCCCACTGTTCACGTTTTTCCTGGAGTTTGCGGCTTTCCAGGCTACTGAGGGTCAGGTTGCGACCGGCGTCGAGCTTGACGTTGCGCCCACTGACGTCGGTGGCGGCCAGGTTCAAATCCTTGGCGCTGTGCAAGTCCACATCGCCATGCTGGCTTTGCACGCCGGCGCGGGTGGCGTCCAGGCTGTTGGCGTGGACTTGGCCGCTGATGTCGAGGTCGCCGGCCGAGCTGACGTTGACCCCGTCACGACCTTCCACTTGCACCGCGCCTACGCGCACGCCAGCACCTTCGGCCGTGCTGATGATGTTGATGCGTCCGGCCTGCATCGCCCCAAACAGGCTGGCGTCGATGCGCTGGTCCTGGGTCTTGCTGGCCGGGTCGACCTGGCGCACTTGGCCACTGGCGAAATCGACCTGGTTGCGGCCCACGGTGAGGTTCAGTTGATCGCGGGCACTCAAGCGCCCGTCGCTGTCGATGCGCGGCGCGATCAGGTTGATCGAGCCCGCGCGGTTTTGCAGGCCTTGGCCGTGCACCGTCAGTTGGCCGCTTGCGTCGCGGGTGTTCAAGGCTTGCAGCTTGCCGTCATTGAGTTCGGGGCGGCCCACCACCAGGTTGGCGTTCGGGGTGTTGATGAAACTGCCGCCATTCACCGAAATACCGTTGGGGTTGGCCAACACATAATCGGCCGCCTTACCGAAAATCTCTTGGGCGCCGTTTAAGGTCGAGGCGTTGCGGCTGATCACTTCGTTGAGGATCACGCTCGCCGCCTGGCCCTGGAACTGCGGGTTCGCCGCCAGTTGCCCGGCGAGTTGCGACTGGCCGGCCTGCAGGGCGTTGTTCAGCACCACGCCCTGGCGGTCGACGTTGTAATCCAGGAACTGGTTATGGGACAGGCCGCCAGCATTCGGCGCGACGATATTGACGATGGGCACGCCCTGCTGGTTTTGCAGTTGCGGTATCCCGCCAGGCCCTTCGACCACGGTGATGCCGGCGGCCAGTACCAGTTGCGGCAGCAGGAACAGGCTGGCGATGGCCCAGCGCAGTTTGCCCTGGGGTGAAAGGTGAAACGTGTGGGTGTCAGTCGGCATAAGTAAGTTCGCTCTATGTTGGCTGAGCCGCCTCGTGCGTTGTTCGTTGCAACGCTACTGGGGTGGTCAGGTACGGCGGTTGTTTCAGGCTAATCGGGTGTTGGTTTAAATCTGCACGCTCATATCTGCACGCTCATATCTGCAAGCTAAGGCGCGTCAGCCAGACCTCCGGCTCCTGGCCAAAGCCTGTTGGCGTGTTCAAATTGCGTTGGTAATCGACGTCGAGCTGCACGTTCTTCCAGCTCAGGTTGAGCCCGGCACTCGCGCCGCTCAGGCGTTGGCCCGGGGCGCCGTATTCGCGCTTGACCCAACCGTTGTCCAGGCCCAGGCGCGGGGTGATTTTTACCAGCAGGTCGCTGTTGAGCGGCAGGCGCAAGGTGTTGCGCCACACCGCACCGATGGCGCCCGAGGCACTGTTTTCGCGGTAGCCACGCACAGCCGAATCGTCGGTGCCCAGCAGTTGCTCAATGGCAGGCAAACGGTCCGGGCTGTATTGCGCAGACAGCTGGCTTTGCCACTGCCAGGGTTGCGTGCGCCATTGGCCGTTGCGCCATTGAGTGAGGTTGGCGCGGTACTTGTGAAACTGCGCCTGGGGCAGGTTTTTCTGCACTTGGTCAGCGTCGCGATCAGCGCCGAACCAGGTCAGGCCCTGGGCGTAATTGACGTCCAGGTTCCACACCGCGCTGTTGAGCCAGAACAGGTTCAAACCGGCCTCGGCCACGCTCAGCGTTGGGCTCTGGATGCCCAAGCGGACCTTTTGCAGGTAGCTGTCGACGTCCTTGTAGGCCAGTTGCAGGTTGGCGCTGAGTTGATGGCCCTGGTCGCGCCACAACACGCGGTCGGTGCGCAGGCTGATCTGATCGGTACGGCCGCTGTTGTACAGCGTGGTGTTGCTGACCTTGAGCGGTGAGCGGTATTCGGCATGGCTGGCGAACAGGCTGTAGGTCCAGTAGCCGTAGGGGATCGAATAAAACAGGCTGTTGCTGCGGCTGTAACGCGGGCCGTGGTTGAGCGTGTCGCTGAAGCTCAGGTTGAGTGAATCGTTGAGCTGCAGCGGGCTGTCCAGGCTCAGGCTGATGGCGTTGCGATCACGGCCGGTGCCGGCGCTGCCAAGGTTATCCACTCCCAGGCCCAGCCCCCAACGTGAGGCGCTACTGCGCGAACGCAGGATGATGCGCGAGGCACCAGGTTCACGGCCAGGGGCGATATCCGCGGTGAGGTCCACCGAGCGCAGGCGGTTGAGCTGGTCCAGGCCTTGCTCCAGGTCGCGCAGGTTCAGTGGCTTGCCGAGCAGCCCGGGGAAGGCGCCGGCCAGGGACACGGGCAAGCTTTGGTCGGCCAGTTCGATGGCTTCCAGGTAGCCTTCTTCGACATGGATATCCAGCGGTTGCCCGGCAGCCGGGGTGCTGATCAGGTACGGGCGGCTGGCGATATAACCGGCCTCGACGTACAGGCGAGTGATCTCGGCCAGCAGGCGGTTGATCTGGGTGACGCCCATGCACGGGGCGACATAGGGCTCGATGTGTTTATTCAGCTCGGCCCTGCTGAACAGCGTGACACCGGCCAGGCGTATGCCGCTCAGCGGCCAGCAGCGTTCATCTTTGACATTGTCTGCTGGCACAGTGGGGGCGGCCGTCGGTGTGCCGAAGCTGCCTTTCTGGAGCTGGCGCTGGCGTTGCTCCAGCTGTAATTGCTGCAGGTCGCGCTGCTGTTGTTGCTGCAAACGCAGGGCTTCCTGGCCTGGCTGCGGGCCGTCGGCGGCGGACGCGGGCAGCGCGCACACGCAGAGCAGGGCGATACCCAATGGGTGGAGATGGCACAAGCGTTTGAGTGAGGGCAGGTTCGGCACTCGACATCCTTAACGTAGAAATACACACGATTCATGCCCCGGAGCCAAACCGTGAGCTCGGGGGGCTTGCCGCTCTTGAGTCATGATTAAACGGATTGTTACATCGTCTGTAGGATTTATTACATAAAACGTGAGGAATGCCGCGTTATTCAGCAAATAAATGCACAAAATCAGTGCAAATTGACTGGTGGGGGCTATCAGGTCCCTGAATTTACGGGGTGGGTATGTGGATCAGGCGATGTGGGAGGGTTTTGATTGTTGCAGCAAGATGACTTAATCGGCGTGTTTATAGAGATGCACGCATCCCATGTCGTCAACGTGGCTATCGAGGGGTATTGGCGTTCAAATTGACAGCTTTACGACGATGAAACCAGGCAGTCACGATCCGGTTAAAAAGTCATAAAAAGACACGGAAAATCAGGCGAAGTCTTTGAAAATCCTGAGATTGTCCGACAATCAAAAGCATGAAAAACTCTTCATAAACGCCTCACTCGAACGTTGGTAGTTTCCCCAGCGCTGCCCAATAATTCGAGTCCTAATAATGAATAACAAAACTCTTAAAAGCGCCTTGGCGCTCTCCATTTCGCTCGCCTCCACACACCTGTTCGCCGGTGGTTTTGCCCTCAATGAGCAAAGTGTCAGCTCAATGGGTACAGGCTACGCCGGGCGTTCTTCCTCGGCGGATGACGCCAGCACGGTGTTCGGTAACCCGGCCGGCATGTCGCGCATCAAGCACAATGAAGTCAGCATCGGCGCCACCTACCTCGATGCCAAATCCAACATCAAGGACGCCAGTTCCTCTCAAGGCGGTGTCGACAATCCTGGCACCAACAAAGGCGATATGGTCCCCGGCATTGCCGTGCCGATGGGTTACCTGGTGACGCCGATCGATGAACACTGGGCCTTTGGCCTGGGGGTCTACGCGCCGTTCGGTCTGGTGACCGACTATGAACACGGGTTCCAGGGCAATGGCTTTGGTAACAAAAGCAAGATTCAGGTCATCACCGTGCAGCCGACGGTCAGCTATGCGTTCAACGACAAGGTTTCGGTAGGTTTCGGCCCGACCTTCAACAAAATCAGCGGCGAGCTGGATTCCAAAGTCCCGGCGTTTGGCTTGGGCACCGAGACGGCCAAGATCAAGGGTGACGACACCGCGATGGGCTTCAACGCCGGTATCCTGGTGCAGGCCCTGGACAGCACCCGCGTCGGCGTCACCTACCACTCGCAAGTCGTCTATCACCTGAGCGGCCATACCAACGCCTCCGGCGTGCTCTCCGATGTGCTGGACGGCGGGGCGCAGAAGTATGACGCCAAGCTGAATGTCACCACGCCGTCGTCCGTGGACTTCTCGGTCACGCACCAACTGACCGACGCCTTGACCCTCTACGTGGGTAGCACCTACACGCGCTGGAGCCAGTTGAAGAAGATCACGGTCAACAACGCCGGCGTGTCGGACATTACCGCTGAGCTGGCCGGCCTGGGCTCCATCACCGAAGAGCAGCATTGGCACGACACCTGGTCCCACGCGATAGGCCTGTCGTACCAGCTCAACAAGCAGTTGGTGCTGCGTACCGGCTTCTCGGTGGACCAGACGCCAACCAACAACACCGACCGTTCGGTGCGTATTCCGACCGGCGACCGCACCGTCTTCAGCCTCGGTGCCGGCTGGACGCCTGTGGATAACCTGACCTTTGACGTGGCCTATTCCTACCTGAAGGAAGAGCCCATCAAGGTGCGCAACAACAATCCTCAGTTGGCGCTGACCTACGACGCCAAGTATGAAAACAGTGCCAATGGTTTTGGTGGTTCGGTGACTTACCGCTTCTGACCTGTGGATAACGGCAAAGGGCCGGTTTTTTGGCGTGGTCCTTTGCCGTAAGTTTTGACCTCAATGCTGTCAATCGCGGCGTGTCTTGGTTAGATTGAAGGCTAATCAGCTTTTAGGACACGGACTGTCATGACTACGCTAACGCCGATCATCGCGACCAATCCCCTCATTCTTCGCGCCGCCACGACCTCACCGCCGGCAGCGCTTGCGAACACCCTCGACGTCTCACCGGCCCGGCCGTCTTCCGTGGTCAGCCTCGGAAATCCCGTGGCCGACGTTATCGATCTCTATTCCAAAAACGGGCAGCTCCCCGGCCGCGAAACCGTGTGGGCCTGGGAAAACGATAATCAGGACGCAGTCACCCAGGCGATCAGCCAACGCTTCGGTTCAATCTCCACGGCCAGCCGTTACAGCGGTCTCGGTGCTGCGTTGGTGGATCAGTTCACCGGGGGCGGCGGGGCGGGGATTTCACAATCGGTGCTCAACACCACGGCAGAGCGTGCCGGTGATACGGGCGGGATCAAGGCCGACCAGGCGGTGTTGCACAGCAAGGCCGACAACCAAATCAGCCTCAGCATCAAGACCGCCAGCGGTAAGACTGTGACGTTCAGCCTGTTCAGTCAGAAAGACGGCTTGGGCGTGCAGGCCACCGTCGACGGCGGCGATTTGACCGCGGATGAACTCAAAGCCGTCGGCCAATTGGGGACGGCGTTCCAGGCTTCGGTCGATGGGTTGACCGCCGTACCGCCGAAACTCGACCTGAGCAAACTGACCCAGTTCGACACCAGCGTGTTGGCGTCGGTGGACCTCAACGCCAAAGTCAAAACCCAGGGGGGCGAGGACATGAGCCTGGCGTTCCACGCCGACAGCCAAAGCCGCACCACACGTATGAGTGGCCCGGCCGGCGACGTCGACCTGTCTGTGGACCTGAAAAACCGCGCAATCCTGGGTGACTCCAAACAGCAGGCCAATGCGATGAAAACCTACCTCGCCCAGTTCGACCGGGTGCAACAGCGCGGTAGTGCCAATGCTGATTTGATGGCGATATTCAAGGATGCGTTCAGCGCCATGAACAGCAACTATCCCCAAGGCGCTGGCGCAACGAATGCATTGAGCAACAACCCGACCGACAAAGGTTTGCTGACAGGGCTGGCGGACTTCAAGGTTTCGATCAAGCAGGCCGTAGGTGCGTCCAACGCAATGCGTCCTACGGAAGTCGACAGCTTCTCCTACACCGTGTCGCAGAAGACCCAGGTCAATGGCCGCAGCAGCGCGGACCGCAGCGTGACCCAGAACCAGCAGTCGGTGCTGTCGGCAAACTTCCACAAAAGCCTCAGCGGTGGCGAGCCACCGGTGTTGGATGGCACCCGCGAATCGCAGAACTACCTGTATGTGCAAGTGCAGGACAAGGCCAGCAGCACCGCGAGCTTCTCCTATAAGGATGGCCAACTGGCGAGTGCTTCTGTGTCGCAGTCGGCGGTGCAGAACACCCGGACCCAGAAGTACGAGATGGCCCAGTTGGTGTCAGACACGGTGGTGCCGAAAGATGGCTCGTCCAAACGCGACTACCTGGCGTTGCTGGAGCACGCAGCCCAGGAGGTTAAAAAGTCCAAGGACGCGCTGGAGCAATCAACCTTGAAGGACGCCCTGGCGGCCATGCAGGATTCGGTGCTGCTAAAGGACTATCCCGCTGTACTGATGCGCTGAGGTTGCGCGCCATGAAAGCGGGAAGGCTCATCACGGGGCCTTCCCGTTTTTTTTGCCCGACAGGCGTGCGCCTGGATGCCAGATTAGGCTTTTGAATCGATTCGATATTCTGTAGCCTTGCGCAGCTTCAACCGTGCTTGATGAACACAATCACTTCGTCCGGCGGCGCCCGAAGGGCTCCAGAGCCGGTGGTACACTCGACTTTCGCGCTTACTGCGCTTGCAGGTCTTGCGAACATGACGCAAATTTCCGAACGCCTACTGGTTCAAGCCCACCTCGATGCCAAGCAGCCCAAGGCGCTGAGTGCCGATGAAGAGGCGAGCCTGCGCAGCGCCATCGCCGCCGAGCTCAAGGCTCAGGACGCGGTGCTGGTTGCCCACTTCTATTGCGACCCGGTGATTCAGGCCCTGGCCGAAGAAACCGGTGGCTGCGTGTCCGACTCCCTGGAAATGGCCCGTTTCGGCGCGGCCCACCCGGCCAAGACCGTGTTGGTGGCCGGTGTACGTTTCATGGGTGAGACCGCCAAAATCCTCACTCCCGAAAAACGCATCCTCATGCCCACCCTGGAAGCCACCTGCTCCCTGGACCTGGGCTGCCCGGTGGATGAGTTCTCGGCGTTCTGCGACCAGCACCCCGAGCGCACGGTGGTGGTTTACGCCAACACTTCGGCGGCGGTCAAAGCCCGTGCCGACTGGGTTGTTACCTCCAGCTGCGCGCTGGAAATCGTCGAAAGCCTGATGGACAACGGCGAGACGATTATCTGGGGGCCGGACAAGCACCTGGGCACTTACATTCAGCGCCAGACCGGCGCAGACATGTTGCTCTGGGACGGCGCGTGCATCGTCCACGAAGAGTTCAAGTCCAAGCAGCTTGAAGACATGAAGGCGCTGTACCCGGACGCTGCGATCCTGGTGCACCCGGAGTCGCCGACGGCGGTGATTGAATTGGCTGACGCGGTGGGTTCCACCAGCCAACTGATTGCCGCAGCCCAGCGCTTGCCGAACAAGACCTTTATCGTCGCCACCGACCGCGGCATCTTCTACAAGATGCAGCAGTTGTGCCCGGATAAAGTCTTCGTTGAGGCACCGACCGCCGGCAACGGCGCGGCGTGCCGCAGTTGCGCGCACTGCCCGTGGATGGCGATGAATACGCTGGAGCGCACACTGCAGTGTTTGCGTGAGGGCAGTAATGAGATCTTCGTCGAGCCGTCGGTGATCCCGCACGCCGTGCGCCCGCTCAAACGCATGTTGGACTTTACCCAGGCTGCGCGCCTCAAGCTGGCTGGCAACGCCTGACCTGAAGTTGAACACATAGACAAAATGTGGGAGCTGGCTTGCCTGCGATAGCGGTCTATCAGTCAATGCTGCTGTGACTGAACGATCGCCATCGCAGACAAGCCAGCTCCCACACTTGATCTCTAGTGTTCTTGGGTTACTTTTTCTGCTTTGGAATGTGCACCAGCTGCGTATCCGAGTAGATGTCATGCCAGCTGCGCTTGCGCTTATCAAACACCGACCAGACAAACCCCAGCCCCACGCACAACCACGATGCAATCGCCACCACAAAGCGCAGCAGCGCCTGCCACAGGCTGATGCGCGAGCCGTCGGCGTTCTGCACGCGCACGCCCCACACCTGCATGCCCAATGTCTGCCCCGAATGGGTCCAGAACTTGGCGAAGAAACCAAACAGCACAAAAAACAGGATCGTCGACAGCAGCGGGTCGCCGTCCAGCGCGCCGGACTCGGTGAGCGTGCGCATCCTGGCTTCGCCGATAAACGCCATCCACACCAGCTTGTAGATAAACGCGGTGACGATCAGCAGCGCGGTGCACAACAGGAAGTCATAGAACATCGCTGCCAGACGACGGCCCAGGCCAACGGCGGGGAATTCGCCTTGGGGGCTCAACAAAGGTTTGGGCATGGCCGTCTCTCTTGAGAAAAAAGCCATTTTACGAGCAAACGCACATAAAAAAGCCCCTGATGTCACCATCAGGGGCTTTTTGTCGCAGTAAGGATCAGCCTTCTGCTTGTACTTCGTCAGCCTGCATGCCTTTCTGGCCTTGCACGGCGATGAAAGACACTTTCTGGCCTTCTTTCAGGCTCTTGAAGCCATTGCCCTGAATAGCGCGGAAATGCACGAACAGATCCGGACCGCTTTCTGGAGTGATAAAACCAAACCCTTTCTCGTCGTTAAACCACTTGACGGTACCGCTCTGACGATTCGACATTTCTTATTTCCTTTGACGCTAAAAATTAATGACAGCCCCTTTCACATGAAAGAGTACTGGGCTGGGTTGCAGGAAAGTAAGAGACGTCGAACGGGTTGTAGCAAACTTATGGCTACTGCCCAGGTCCAGGTTCAAAGCGACCCATGCAAACACAGTGGCTAAACTCTACGTCAACTAATATGGAAAAAACAAGCCCCGGAGAATCCCCAGGTTTTGCTCGGCCATATGACACTTCGTTGACTAAAAGTGGATCCCACATATTCGATAGCGTTGCTCACTTGTTATAGGTTTGCGCCTATTAAAATGACTATCGTCAATGCACTCTTTTATGGCGGTTGCGTTACAAATTAGTGCGCGTTAACGCAACCGCGTTACTTATAGGAACAGTCAATCAGCCACGGTAGTAACGTTGCGGTACAAATGGCATTTTACTTACACGTAGTGGCACCTTTTTCCCACGTACCAACGCAGACACTTCGGTGTCCAGTGCGACAAATGCGCTGTCCAGGTAACCCATGGCCAATGGGCCGCCCAGTGTCGGGCCAAAACCGCCGCTGCACACGCTGCCGATCACCGTGCCGTGTTCGTCGACGATTTCTGCGCCTTCACGCACCGGGGTCCGTTCCTGTGGCAGCAGGCCCACGCGCTTGCGGCTTACGCCGGCTTGTTGCTGGGTGAAGATGCGGTCAGCGCCCGGGAAGCCGCCAGCACGCGCGCCATCGGCACGACGGGCCTTGGAGATCGCCCAGAGCAGACTGGCTTCGATCGGCGTGGTTTCGGTGTTCATGTCATGGCCATACAGGCACAGGCCGGCTTCCAGGCGCAGGGAATCGCGGGCGCCCAGGCCGATGGCTTGAACTTCGGTTTCGGCGAGCAGGCTGCGCGCCAGGCTCTCGGCATTGGCCGCCGGTACGGAGATCTCAAAACCGTCTTCGCCGGTGTAACCCGAGCGGCTCACGTAGCACTCCACGCCCAGCAGGCGCAGGGTGGCGAACTGCATGAAAGTCATCTTGGTCACTTCCGGCGCCAGGCGCGCCAGCACTTTCACTGCCTCCGGGCCTTGCAAGGCCAGCAGGGCGCGCTCTTCGAACAGCGGTTCGATGCTGCACTGCTCGCCAATGTGTTTGCGCAGGTGGGCCAGGTCCTGGTCCTTGCAGGCTGCGTTGACCACCAGGAACAGCTCGTCGTTGCCCAGGTTGGCCACCATCAGGTCATCAAGGATGCCGCCCTGGTCGTTGGTGAACATGGCGTAGCGCTGCATGCCGACTGGCAGGTCGATGATGTCGACCGGCACCAGGGTTTCCAGGGCCTTGGCGGCGTTGGCGCCGGTCAGGCGGATCTGGCCCATGTGGGACACGTCGAACAACCCGGCTTGATCACGGGTGTGCAGGTGTTCCTTCATCACGCCCAGCGGGTATTGCACCGGCATGTCGTAGCCGGCGAAGGGCACCATGCGCGCGCCCAACTCGATGTGCAGCGCGTGCAATGGGGTTTTCAACAGGGTTTCGGTGGACATGTTCAGCTCCTGAAAAACGTGCGGACGCGCTTGTAGGCGTCAGCACTCGATAATGTTGACGGCCAAACCGCCACGGGCGGTTTCCTTGTATTTGCTTTTCATGTCGGCGCCAGTCTGGCGCATGGTGCGGATGACCTTGTCGAGTGAGACAAAGTGCTGCCCGTCACCACGCAAGGCCATGCGCACGGCATTGATCGCCTTGACCGAGCCCATGGCGTTGCGCTCGATGCACGGTACCTGCACCAGCCCGCCAATCGGGTCGCAGGTCAGGCCGAGGTTGTGTTCCATGCCGATCTCGGCAGCGTTTTCCACTTGGGACACGCTGCCGCCCAACACTTCGCACAAAGCGCCTGCGGCCATGGAACAGGCCACGCCGACTTCGCCCTGGCAGCCGACTTCGGCGCCGGAAATCGAGGCGTTTTCCTTGTACAAAATACCGATGGCGGCGGCGGTGAGCAGAAAGCGCACCACGCCGTCCTCGTTCGCGCCGGGGATAAAGCGCATGTAGTAATGCAACACCGCCGGCACAATCCCGGCCGCACCGTTGGTGGGCGCGGTGACCACGCGCCCGCCGTTGGCGTTTTCTTCGTTGACCGCCAGCGCATACAGGTTGACCCAATCCAGCACCGACAACGGGTCGCGCAATGCCGATTCGGGGTTCTTGCACAGCTGCCGATGCAGCGCCGCTGCACGGCGCTTGACCTTCAAGCCGCCGGGCAAGATGCCTTCGTTGCGACAACCGGCATCCACGCAGTCCTGCATCACTTGCCAGATGTTCAGCAAGCCGGCGCGGGTTTCCGCCTCCGGGCGCCAGGCACTTTCATTGGTGAGCATCACCTGGCTGATGGACAGCCCGTAGGTGGCGCAATGGCCAAGCAAGTCCTTGGCGTGCTTGAAAGGGAAGGTCAGCGGCGTGGTGTCTTCGACAATCCGGTCAGCGCCGGCAGCGTCTTCATCCACCACAAACCCACCGCCGACCGAGTAATACTCGCGGCTGCGGATCTGGATCCCGGCGGTGTCGAAGGCGCGAAAAATCATGCCATTGGGGTGGTAGGCGAGAGGCTTGCGAATCATCGCCAGGTGTTCTTTCTCGTTGAACGCAATGCTGTGTTCACCGAGCAGGTTCAAGCGACCGTCACCGCGCATTTGCGCAAGGCGTGCGGCGACGGTTTCAGTATTCACGGTGTCTGGGTGTTCGCCTTCCAGGCCCAGCAACACGGCCTTGTCGCTGCCGTGACCTTTGCCGGTGGCGCCCAGCGAGCCATAGAGCTCCACCTTGATGCCGCTGGTGGCGCTCAGCAGGTTGTCGCGCTTGAGGCCTTCGACGAATCGAGCGGCGGCGCGCATCGGGCCGACGGTATGGGAGCTGGAGGGGCCGATGCCAATCTTGAACAGGTCGAACACGCTAAGGGACATGGTTGTTCTCCGGTTTCTTATTATTTTGGAAGACTTGCTCGCTCAGTGCAGAAACCGGGCTTGTGTGGGAGCTGGCTTGCCTGCGATAGCATCACCCTGGTCTACCTGATAGACCGAGGTGCCTGCATCGCAGGCAAGCCAGCTCCCACAAAAGCCAGCTCCCACATTGACCGAGTTCAGTCAGATCACGCGTAGCTCTCGATCGACGGGCACGCACACACCAGGTTACGGTCGCCAAACACGTTGTCGACCCGGCCAACCGGCGGCCAGTATTTGCCTTCGATCAACGACGCCACCGGGTACACCGCCTGTTCACGGCTGTACGGGTGGCTCCATTCACCGACGATTTCAGCCGCCGTGTGCGGGGCGTTTTTCAGTGGGTTGTCGTCCTTGTCCAAGGTGCCGTTTTCCACTGCGCGAATTTCCTCGCGGATGGCAATCATGGCGTCACAGAAGCGGTCCAGTTCTTCTTTGGATTCGCTTTCGGTCGGCTCGATCATCAAGGTGCCCGCCACCGGGAACGACATGGTCGGCGCATGGAAACCAAAATCGATCAGACGCTTGGCCACGTCATCCACGCTGATGCCGCTGCTGTCTTTCAAGGGGCGCAGGTCCAGGATGCACTCGTGTGCCACCAGGCCGTTGCTGCCGGTGTAGAGCACGGGGTAATGCTCTTCAAGGCGACGGGAAATGTAGTTGGCGTTCAGGATCGCCAGCTGCGAGGCGCGCTTGAGGCCCGCGCCGCCCATCATGCTGATGTACATCCAGGTGATCGGCAAAATGCTCGCGCTGCCAAATGGCGCCGCGCACACCGCGCCTTCCTTGCGCTCCATGGCCGCGTGGCCTGGCAGGAATGGCGTGAGGTGGGATTTAACCCCAATCGGGCCAACGCCCGGGCCGCCACCGCCGTGCGGAATGCAGAAGGTTTTGTGCAGGTTCAGGTGGGACACGTCGCCTCCGAACTTGCCCGGTGCGCACAGGCCGACCATTGCGTTCATGTTGGCGCCGTCGATGTACACCTGGCCGCCGTTGTCATGAATGATCCCGCAGATTTCGCGGATGCCTTCTTCGAACACGCCGTGGGTGGACGGGTAGGTGATCATCAGCGCAGCGAGGTGCTCGCGGTGCTCGATGGCTTTGGCGCGCAGGTCTTCGATGTCGACGTTGCCGCGTGCGTCGCAGGCGGTCACCACCACGCGCATACCGGCCATGTTGGCGGTAGCAGGGTTGGTGCCGTGGGCCGAAGACGGGATCAGGCAGATGTCGCGGCGTTCTTCGCCACGGCTCTGGTGGTAAGCACGAATGGCCAGCAGGCCTGCGTATTCACCTTGGGAACCGGCGTTCGGCTGCAGGGAGATCGCGTCGTAGCCGGTGGCCGCGCAGAGCATGGCTTCCAGGTCGGAAGTCAGCTCCAGGTAGCCGGCGCTTTGTGCGGCCGGGGCGAAGGGGTGCAGGGCACCGAATTCGGCCCAGGTCACCGGGATCATTTCGCTGGCGGCGTTGAGTTTCATGGTGCACGAACCCAGCGGGATCATGGTGCGGTCCAGCGCCAGGTCCTTGTCGGCCAGCTTGCGCAGGTAGCGCATCAGCTCGGTTTCGGAGTGGTAACGGTTGAACACCGGGTGGCTGAGGATCGGCGACTGGCGCAGCAGCGCGGCGGGCAAGGTGCTTTCAGTCGCAGCAAAGGCGGGCAGTGCCTTGCCGTCGGCGAAGATCGACCACAGGGCTTCGATGTCAGCCTGGGTGGTGGTTTCGTCGACCGACAGGCCAACGCGTTCAGCATCGACCACACGCAGGTTGATGCGCTGGGCGCGGGCCTTGTCGTGCAGGGCGTCGGTGTTGGCGCCCGTGTTGAGGGTGATCGTGTCGAAGAAGTTTGCCTGCTCAACCTTAAGGCCCAGGGCGGTCAAGCCTTTGGCCAGGATCGCGGTCAGTTGGTGAATGCGCTGGGCGATCTGGGTCAGGCCTTTAGGGCCGTGGTACACGGCGTACATGCTGGCGATGTTAGCCAGTAGCACTTGCGCGGTGCAGATGTTGCTGGTGGCTTTCTCGCGACGGATATGTTGCTCGCGGGTCTGCATGGCCAGGCGCAGGGCCGGCTTGCCGAAACGGTCGACCGACACACCGACCAGACGGCCGGGCATGTCGCGCTTGAACGCATCCTTGGTGGAGAAGTACGCCGCGTGCGGGCCACCAAAACCCAGCGGTACGCCGAAGCGTTGCGCGCTGCCGATGGCCACGTCGGCGCCGAACTCACCCGGCGGGGTCAGCAGGGTCAGGGCCAGCAGGTCTGCGGCCACGGCCACCAGTGCGTTGGCGGCGTGGAAGCGCTCGGTCAGTTCGCGGTAGTCGAACACGTCACCGTTGCTCGCCGGGTACTGCAGCAGAGCGCCGAAGAACGCGCTGACGTCAGTCAGTTCACGCTCATCGCCCACTACCACGTCGATGCCCAGCGGCTCGGCACGGGTGCGCAGCACGTCAAGGGTTTGCGGGTGGCTGTGGACCGAGGCGAAGAAGGCATTGCTGCCCTTGTTCTTGCTCAGGCGCTTGCAGAAGGTCATGGCTTCGGCGGCGGCGGTGGCTTCGTCGAGCAAGGAGGCGTTGGCGATCGGCAGGCCGGTAAGGTCGCTGATCAGGGTCTGGAAGTTCAACAGCGCTTCCAGGCGGCCTTGGGAAATTTCAGGTTGATACGGGGTGTAGGCGGTGTACCAGGCCGGGTTTTCCAGCAGGTTGCGCAGGATCGGCGACGGCGTGTGGCAGTTGTAATAGCCCTGGCCGATGTAGGTCTTGAACAGTTGGTTCTTGCCGGCGATGGCCTTGATCTTGGCCAGGGCCTGGGCTTCGCTCAGGCCGTCTTCCAGGCCGAGCACGCTGGTGCCCTTGATGCTTTCCGGGATCACGCTGGCGCTGAGGGCTTCGAGGGAATCAAAACCCAGGCTTGCGAGCATGTGCTGCTCATCTTCCTGGCGAGGGCCGATGTGGCGGGCGATGAATTCATTGGCGGTGGTCAGATTAACGGTCATGGCGCGCTCCTCAGGCTTCAGCGTTGGCTTTGATCAGGCGGTCGTACGCATCCTGATCCAGCAGTTTAGCTACCGCCTCGGCGTCGGCCGGTTTAAAGCGGAAGAACCAACCTTCGCCCATCGGGTCTTCGTTGACCAGTTCCGGGCTGTCGCTGAGTGCTTCGTTCACTTCGAGCACTTCACCGGTCAGCGGCATGTACACGCCGCTGGCGGCTTTTACCGATTCCACGGTGGAGGCTTCGGCGCCCTTGTCGTAAGCCTGCAACTCCGGCAGTTGCACGAAAACCACATCACCCAGCGCATTCTGCGCGAAAGCGGTGATACCCACGGTGACGCTGCCATCGGCTTCGGCGCGCAGCCATTCGTGATCTTCAGTGAAACGCAACTCGCTCATGGAAACTCCTCAGGGCCAGATTCGTCTGGTGGACGGGATTGGAATAATGGGGAGTTGCTTAGCAATATTGCGGCCAATGTTATTAAGTCGTTATAAATCAGCTACTTAACGATTTTGGTTATGACGATATGATTTTCAGCTGTAGCGATTTCGCTACGCTCGGGCACACCAAAAAAAGCCTATGCGGATCAAAGCCTTGCATGGCGCGCAAAAAACAGGGTTGTAGCGATATCGTTACGCTGTAGCGCTTTCAGTACAGCGGATGTCGTTCTCAGACCAAAACTTGGATGCCCTCCATGGGGGAGGGGGCTTGTGTGGGAGCTGGCTCCCACACAAGCCCCACATTTTGATCTCTACATTTTCAGGTTTTGTTTGGAATGCCGTACTTGCGCAAGCGATGGGCGATCGCCGTGTGGGACGTTTGCAAGCGGCTGGCCAGTTGGCGGGTCGAGGGATAACTGGTGTAAAGCGTTTCCAGCAGGTTGCGCTCGAAGTCTTCCACCGCTTGCTCCAGGCTGTCGACTTCACCGTCGCTCTGGCGCGCCACTGAGGTGCCGGCGATGTCGAGGTCACCGATGTCCACCAGGCTGCTTTCGCAGATGGCGGCGGCGCGGAAGATCACGTTCTGCAGCTGGCGCACATTACCCGGCCAGCGGTTGCCCAGCAGCGCCGGATAAGTGCCAGGCGCCAGGCGGCACACCGGGCGCTGGATCTGCGCACAGGCCTGCTGCATGAAGTAGCGCGCCAGCAGCAGAATGTCCTGGCCGCGCTCGCGCAGCGGCGGCACTTCGACGTTGAGCACATT
The DNA here is from genome assembly GCF_013385245.1 of Pseudomonas sp. IPO3747. NCBI lineage: Bacteria > Pseudomonadati > Pseudomonadota > Gammaproteobacteria > Pseudomonadales > Pseudomonadaceae > Pseudomonas > Pseudomonas sp. IPO3747. The sequence goes on along the minus strand of NZ_JACAQL010000004.1, from coordinate 636,176 downwards.
AAGGCGGTAGAACAGGTCTTCGCGGAAGGTGCCCTCGCTGACCATCTTTTCCAGGTCGCGGTGAGTAGCGCTGAGAATACGCACATTGACCTTCACTTCGCGGTCGCCGCCCACCCGGCGAAAGCTGCCGTCGTTGAGAAACCGCAGCAGCTTGGCCTGCAAATACGGCGACATCTCACCGATCTCATCAAGGAACACCGTGCCCTGGTTGGCCAACTCCATCAGCCCCGGCTTGCCGCCACGCTGCGCGCCGGTAAAGGCGCCAGGCGCATAACCGAACAATTCACTTTCGGCGAGATTTTCCGGTAGCGCCGCGCAGTTCAACGCTAGAAACGGCGCACTGTGCCGCGCACTGATCGCATGGCAGGCGCGTGCGACCAGCTCTTTGCCGGTGCCGGTTTCGCCCTGGATCAACAGCGGTGCATCCAGCGCCGCCACCCGTTGCGCCCGCGCCTTGAGCGTGCGAATCACCGGCGACTCGCCCAGCAGCGCATCAAAACCTTCGGCATGGTCATGGTGCAGCGCCGACAGCTGTTCGCCGATGCGGTTGGGTTGGTACAGAGTGAGCAGGGCGCCGGCGTCAGTGATCGGCGTGGCGTCGAGCAAAAAGGTCTGGCCGTTGACGCTGATTTCGCGCAACGGCAAACGAAAGCCCTGTTCGAGCAAGGTTTCCAGCAACGCCGGGTCATTGAACAACGCGCTGATGCTTTCACCCGCCGGTTCGCGGCCATACAGCGCGATCAGCGCCGGGTTGGCCAGCAGGATCTTGCCCGCGCTGTCCAGGGCCAGCACCGGGTCGGTCATGGCCGCGAGCAACGCGTCGAGTTGCAGGTGGCGGCGTTGGCCGGGAAGGATATCCACCACGGTGACCGCCTGTACGCCGTGCACGCTGAACAGCGCATCGCGCAGCTCTTCGAGCACCTCGGCGCTCAGGGTCGGCGCGTCGATGTACACGTTGGGCGGCACCATCTCCACCGCATCCAGGTTGAGATTGCGCCCACCGAGCAGGGCCAGGACTTCCTGGGTAATGCCGACGCGGTCGATGAAGCTGACGTGGATACGCATGGGGCTGGCAATTCTGGGGAACTGGAGGCGGCAAGTATGCCTTGGAGCGCAGGGAGATCAAAATGTGGGAGCTGGCTTGCCTGCGATAGCATCACCTTGGTCTACCTGATACACCGAGGTGACCGCATCGCAGGCAAGCCAGCTCCCACACAAGCCAGCTCCCACATTGGACTTACGGTGTTGTTACTCCAGGTGTTCCGGTTTGACCGGATCGCCGGATTTCACATCCAACTGATGCCGCACATCCTCAAACATCAAGTCGTACTGCTTGTGCATCTGGCCGTTAAGCGTCGCAGCCTTCGGCATTCCATATTTCTGCGCGATGTTCATCGCATGCCGGGCAAAGTCGAAGGACTGATCCTTGGGTAAAAAGAATTCCTCCTTGAGGTCCTTGCCCTGCACCGAGCCGTGCAGCTTGAAGAGCATTCCCTTGCCTTCCTTTGGATCCTGGCTGACCTCGTAGTCGATGCACAGGTTGTAGCTGTAGTCATCCTTGTTGAGCGCGTGACGTTCGATGTGCAGGTGACCGGGTTCAAAGGTGGCCATAGGCGTTTCTCCTCTACTTCACAGGTAGGTGATGCCAGGTTTTGCCGTGCTGATACGCGTGCCGGCGCTGCCCTGGACGATGGCTTCGATATCCGAGAGTGAACCGATGACGGCAGTTTTGCCAGTCTGGCGGGCGAACTCGCAGGCCGCTTGTACCTTCGGCCCCATGGAGCCGGCGGCGAAGCCGAGTTTCTCCATGTCATCGGGATGGGCCTGGCCGATGGCCTTTTGGGTCGGCTTGCCGAAGTCGATAAAAGCCGCATTGACGTCGGTGGCGATCACCAGCAAATCCGCGTCCAGTTGTGATGCCAGCAAGGATGAGCACAGGTCTTTGTCGATTACCGCTTCAATGCCGCGCAGCGTGCCGTCTTCGCCATACATGGTCGGGATGCCGCCGCCACCGGCGCAGATCACAATGGCGCGTTTTTCCAGCAGCCACTTGATCGGGCGGATTTCGAAGATGCGTTTGGGGCTTGGGCTGGCCACCACACGGCGGTATTTATCGCCATCGGGCGCGATGGCCCAGCCTTTTTCGGCGGCGAGTTTTTCGGCTTCGGCTTTGGAGTACACCGGGCCGATGGGCTTGGTCGGGTTCTGGAAGGCCGGGTCTTTGGCGTCGACTTCCACTTGGGTGAGCAAGGTGGCGAACGGCACCTCGAAGTCCAGCAGGTTGCCCAGTTCCTGTTCGATGATGTAGCCGATCATGCCTTCGGTCTCGGCGCCGAGCACGTCCAGTGGGTACGGCGAAACCTGGGTGTAAGCCGCCGCCTGCAACGACAGCAGGCCGACTTGCGGGCCATTGCCGTGGGCGATCACCAATTCGTTGCCGGGGTGGATTTTGGCGATCTGTTCGGTGGCGATACGGATATTGGCGCGTTGGTTGTCCGCCGTCATGGGTTCACCACGGCGGAGCAGGGCGTTACCGCCCAGGGCTACGACGATGCGCATAATGCATTCCTTTTAGAAGGATCGTTCCCACGCTCTGCGTGGGAATGCCTCACTGGACGCTCTGCGTCCGCTCTTGTGACGCAGAGCGTCACTGGCTGCATTCCCACGCAGAGCGTGGGAACGATCAGAGTGGGGTTAGATATCCGCCAGCGCCGACACCAGAATTGCCTTGATGGTATGCATGCGGTTTTCCGCCTGCTCAAACGCGATGTTGGCTGGCGACTCGAACACTTCCTCAGTCACTTCCACACCATTGGCCAGGTTCGGATAGCGCGCGGCGATGTCCTTGCCCACCTTGGTCTCACTGTTATGGAACGCCGGCAGGCAGTGCATGAACTTCACGCGCGGGTTGCCCGAGGCTTTCATCATCTTGGCGTTGACCTGGTACGGCAGCAGTTGCTCGATACGCTCGTCCCACGCTTCCACCGGCTCACCCATCGACACCCAGATATCGGTGTGGATGAAGTCGACGCCTTTGACCGCTTCTTTCGGGTCTTCGGTGATGGTGATGCGCGCGCCGCTTTCTTCGGCAAACGCCTGGCACTGCTTGATGAAGTCTTCGTGTGGCCACAGCGCTTTCGGCGCGCCGATGCGCACGTCCATGCCCAGTTTGGCGCCGATCATCAGCAACGAGTTGCCCATGTTGTAACGTGCGTCGCCCAGGTACGCGTAGCTGATGTCATGCAGCGGCTTGTCGCTGTGCTCGCGCATGGTCAGGGTGTCGGCGATCATTTGGGTTGGGTGGAATTCGGCGGTGAGGCCGTTGAATACCGGCACACCAGCGAACTTGGCCAGCTCTTCGACGATTTCCTGTTCAAAGCCACGGTACTCGATGGCATCGAACATGCGGCCCAGGACGCGGGCGGTGTCTTTCATGCTTTCTTTGTGGCCGATCTGCGACGACACTGGGTCGATATAGGTGACGTGGGCGCCCTGGTCATGGGCCGCCACTTCGAACGCGCAACGGGTGCGGGTCGAGGTTTTTTCGAAGATCAGCGCGATGTTCTTGCCTTGCAGGTGCGGACGCTCGGTGCCGGTGTACTTGGCGCGTTTGAGGTCGCGGGACAGGTCCAGCAGGTAGTTCAGCTCGCGGGTAGTGTGGTGCATCAGCGAGAGCAGGCTGCGGTTGCGCATATTAAAAGCCATGATGGATCTCCTTAGGTTTCGGTTATCCCCCTGGCCGCTGCTGGATAAGCAGCGGCCAGGGCCAAAAAATCAATAGTCGATGGGGTCGCGGATGATCGGGCAGGTCATGCAGTGGCCGCCGCCACGGCCTCGGCCGAGTTCACCGGCGCTGATGGTGATGACTTCCACACCGGCCTTGCGTAGCAAGGTGTTGGTGTAGGTGTTGCGGTCGTAGCCGATCACCACGCCGGGCTCCACGGCCACCACGTTGTTGCCGTCATCCCATTGCTCGCGTTCGGCGGCGAAGCTGTTGCCGCCGGTCTCGACCACTCGCAGCGTCTTGAGGTTGAGGGCTGCGGCCACGGTTTCGAGGAAGTTGGTTTTCTCCCGCTGGATGTCGATGCCGTGTGGTTTGCTTTCATCCGGGCGCAGGGTGAAGGGCACGATCTGGTTGACCACTTCGGGGAAGATCGTCACCAGGTCGCGGTCGCAGAAGCTGAACACCGTATCCAGGTGCATCGCCGCGCGGGACTTCGGCAGGCCGGCAACGATCACGCGTTCCACGGCTTTGTTCTTGAACAGGTTGCGCGCCAGTTGGCCAATCGCCTGGTGCGAAGAACGCTCGCCCATGCCGATCAACACCACGCCATTGCCAATCGGCATCACGTCGCCGCCTTCCAGTGTGGCGGCCCCGTGTTCCTGGTCGGGGTCGCCGTACCAGATCTGGAAGTCGGCGTTGGTGAACTCGGGGTGGAATTTATAGATGGCGCTGGCCAACAGGGTTTCCTGACGTCGCGCCGGCCAGTACATCGGGTTGAGCGTCACACCGCCGTAGATCCAGCAGGTGGTGTCGCGGGTGAACTGAGTGTTGGGCAGCGGCGGCAGGATGAAGCTTGAGTGGCCGAGGAAGTCGCGGAACATCTCGATGGTCCGGCCGCCGAAGCTGCTCGGCAGGTCATCGGCCGACACGCCGCCAATCAGGAACTCGCTGATTTTGCGCGGCTCCAGGCTGCGCAGCCACGAGCCGACTTCATCGACCAGGCCCAGGCCCACCGTATTGGCGGTGATCTTGCGCTCCAGAATCCAGTCCAGCGCTTCGGGGATGGCGACGATATCGGTCAGCAGGTTGTGCATTTCCAGCACATCAATGTCCCGCTCGCGCATCTTGGTTACGAAGTCGAAGTGGTCGCGCTTGGCCTGGGCCACCCACAGCACGTCATCGAACAGCAGTTCATCGCAGTTGTTGGGGGTCAGCCGCTGGTGGGCCAAACCTGGGGAGCACACCATGACTTTGCGCAGTTTGCCGGCTTCGGAATGTACGCCGTACTTCACTTTTTCCGTGGTCATTACAGATCCTCCAGTGAACAAAAGTTACAGAGTCAGGAAGCCGGCGTAGAGGCCATAAGCAGCCACCAGGGCGCCAATGACTACCGCGGCGAAAATCAGCTTCTCGACGTTGGTGAAAATCGGTTTGCCCAGTTCATGCTTGGCCTTGGCGAACAGGATCACGCCGGGGGCATACAGCAGGGCGGAGAGCAGCAGGTACTTGGTGCCACCGGCGTAGAGCAGCCACACCGCGTAGATCAACGCGATGGCGCCGATGAACAGGTCTTTCTTGCGCTCGCGCAGGGCGTTTTCGTAGGTCTCGCCGCGCACCGCCAGCAGCAGTGCATAGGCCGCCGACCACAGGTAAGGCACCAGGATCATCGAGGTGGCGAGGTAGATCAGCGACAGGTAAGTGCTGGCCGAAAACAGCGTGATTACCAGGAAAACCTGGACCATCGCATTGGTCAGCCACAGGGCGTTGACCGGCACATGGTTGGCGTTTTCCTTACGCAGGAACTCCGGCATGGTGTGGTCCTTGGCGGCGGCGAACATGATCTCCGCACACAGCAGCACCCACGACAGCAGCGCACCCAGCAGCGAGATGATCAAGCCGACGCTGATCAACACCGCGCCCCAGTGGCCCACCACATGCTCCAGCACGGCAGCCATCGAAGGGTTCTGCAGTTTGGCCAGTTCCGGTTGGGTCATGATGCCCAGGGACAGCACGTTCACCAGCATCAGAAACAACAGCACGGTGATAAAACCGATCACGGTGGCCTTGCCGACGTCGCTGCGTTTTTCTGCACGGGACGAGAAGATGCTCGCGCCTTCGATGCCGATAAACACCCACACGGTGACCAGCATCATGTTGCGCACCTGGTTCATCACGCTGCCCAGGTCGGGGTTTTTCACGCCCCAGATGTCGGCGGTGAAAATGTCCAGCTTGAACGCGAACACAGCGATCAACACGAACAGCACCAGCGGCACCACTTTGGCGACGGTGGTCACCAGGTTGATGAACGCCGCTTCCTTGATGCCGCGCAGTACCAGAAAGTGCACGGCCCACAGCAGCACCGAGGCGCCAATCACCGCAGCGGGTGTGTTGCCTTCGCCAAAGATCGGGAAGAAGTAACCGAGGGTGCTGAACAGCAACACGAAGTATCCGACGTTGCCCAGCCAGGCGCTGATCCAGTAGCCCCAGGCCGACGAGAAGCCCATGTAGTCGCCGAAGCCGGCTTTGGCGTAGGCGTATACGCCGCCGTCGAGGTCAGGTTTGCGGTTGGCCAGGGTCTGGAACACGAAAGCCAGGGTGAGCATGCCGATGGCGGTAATGACCCAGCCGATCAACACCGCGCCGACATCGGCGCTGGCGGCCATGTTTTGCGGCAGTGAGAAGATCCCGCCGCCAATCATTGAGCCCACGACCAGCGCAACCAGGGCGCCGAGTCGAAGTTTTCCGGGAGTGTCAGACATTGCATGACTCCAATGCAGGAGAAGAGAGAGCACAGAATAATTCTGTGCGCTGATCAAACAGCTGACTTAGATCACGTCATTGGCACATTCCATTGTGAATTAATGACTTAGGGGTAAGATCCCGGGGCAATAGTTTCCCCCGAAAAGGCGCTTTCCAGAGCGGCTCCTGAGTTTTGATCAAGCATTTAGTCCGAGGTGTGGACGTTTGACCCTAGCCCGCTTTGTCGAATGTGCAAACTTTTCTCAATTAACGGGTTAAGTCTGCAAAAACTGGCCAAGTGCCTGCTCTATTTAAAATCTAAATAAGCTTAAACTTTATAAACTGTCATGCCGTTGCGTTATGAGCGTGACGGTTTTATCGCTGTCTTTAATAAACGCTGCACTCGCTGATTTAATTAGTTGAGTGCGCGTTTGTTCTCTCAAACTATTTTATTTCAGGAGTTTGCATGTCCCAACCGGCCGAGAAACTACGTCTCAGCGCGTTGATTGCCCTGGTGGTGGGGTCGATGATCGGCGGCGGGATTTTCTCTTTGCCGCAGAACATGGCCGCACGCGCCGAAGTGGGCGCCGTGCTGATCGGCTGGGCCATCACCGCCGTCGGCATGCTCACCCTGGCGTTTGTGTTCCAGACCCTGGCCAATCGCAAACCCGAACTGGATTCCGGCGTGTACGCCTATGCCAAGGCCGGGTTCGGTGACTACATGGGGTTTTCGTCGGCCTGGGGTTATTGGATCAGTGCGTGGATGGGCAACGTCGGTTATTTCGTGTTGCTGTTCAGCACCCTCGGCTACTTTTTTCCGGTGTTCGGCCAGGGCAATACGCCGGTCGCCATCGGCTGCGCCTCACTGCTGCTGTGGGCCGTGCATTTTCTGGTGCTGCGCGGCATCAAGGAGGCGGCGTTCATCAACCAGATCACCACCGTGGCGAAGATCGTGCCGTTGCTGATGTTTATCGTGATCGCCGCCGTGGCGTTCAAGGCGGATATTTTCACCCGTGATATCTGGGGCCTGGGCAACCCGCAATTTGGCAGCGTGGTCGATCAGGTGCGCAGCATGATGCTGGTCACCGTGTTCGTGTTTATCGGCATCGAGGGCGCCAGCGTGTATTCGGCGCGCGCCGAGAAGCGCTCGGACGTGGGCCGCGCCACCGTGATCGGCTTTCTCGGCGTGCTGGCACTGCTGGTGCTGGTGAATGTGCTGTCCCTGGGGATCATGAGCCAGCCGGAGCTGGCGCAATTGCAAAACCCGTCCCTGGCAGGTGTGCTGGAACATATCGTCGGGCCGTGGGGCGCGATGGCGATCAGCATCGGGTTGGCCGTGTCACTGCTCGGCGCCTTGCTCTCATGGGCGCTGCTGTGTGCGGAAATCCTCTACGCCACTGCCCATGACAAGACCATGCCGGCCTTCCTGAAAAAGGAAAACCCCAACCGGGTGCCGGTCAACGCGCTGTGGCTGACCAACCTGATGATCCAGGTGTTCCTGGTGATCACGCTGTTTTCCCACAGCACTTACACCACCCTGATTTACCTGGCCTCGTCGATGATCCTGGTGCCCTACCTGTGGTCGGCGGCCTACGCGGTGCTGTTGAGCGGGCGCGGTGAAACCTATGCCGGTGCCCAGCGCCAGCGCTATAAGGATTTGCTGGTCGGCCTGATCGCTCTTGGCTATGCCGTCTGGCTGCTGTACGCCGGCGGCTTGAAGTACCTGCTGCTCTCGGCGCTGTTGTATGCGCCCGGCGTGATCCTGTTTGCCCTGGCCAAGCGCGAGCAGGGCCAGCCCTTGTTTACGCACATGGAAAAGGGCATTTTCAGCTGCGTGATCGCGGGCGCGGGGCTGGCGGCTTATGGGCTGTATAGCGGGGTGTTGTCGTTGTGAGATTGGCGTATGAGCCGCCCTATGACTGGGCGGCAATGCTGGGTTTTTTATCGGCGCGGGCGATCACCGGGCTGGAGACCGTTGAGGCCGGCGTGTATCGGCGCAGCATCAGCGTGAACGGGCAGCACGGCTGCCTCAGCGTGGCACCGGGTGCGGGCGATTGGCTGGAAGTGGGTGTTGAGTTCCCCGACGCGGCGGCGCTGCCCGAGATCGAGCGGCGCCTGCGGGCCATGTTCGATCTGGACGCCCGGCCTGGGTTGATCAATGCGCAGCTGGCCGCCGACCCGTTGATGGCACAACTGGTGGCTGCGCGCCCTGGCCTGCGTGTACCGGGGACGTGGGACGGTTTGGAACTGGCGATTCGTGCGGTGCTGGGCCAGCAGATCACGGTGGTCGCGGCCATTCGCCTGGCGGGTAAATTGGTGGCGCAGTATGGCCAGCCGCTGCAAACGCCCTATGCCGGTATTACCCATGTGTTTCCTGTTGCCGAAGTCTTGGCGGCGGCGGACCTCGCGACCTTGGGCATGCCCAAGGCGCGGGGCCGTACTTTGTCAGGTGTGGCTCAGGCGTTGCTGGAAGATCCGCAGTTATTTGCACCCAAGGCCAACCTCAAGGACGGCGTGGCGCGGCTGGTGGCCTTGCCGGGAATCGGCGACTGGACCGCGCAGTACATCGCCATGCGTCAGTTGCGTGAGCCGGATGCGTTTGCGTCGGGGGATATTGGCTTGATCAATGCGCTGGCGGCGCTGGAAGGCGGGCCGGTGTCGGCGCGGCAGTTGTTGGCGCGTGCCGAGGCGTGGCGGCCTTTAAGGGCGTATGCGGCGCAGCATTTGTGGACGTCGTTGAGTCGGGGGGATTGAGGGTGGCTGTCAGGGCCTCATCGCAGGCAAGCCAGCTCCCACATTTGACTGTGGCCACACTTTCAATGTGTGAGAGCCAGCTCCCACATTTGACTGTGGCCACACTTTCAATGTGTGAGAGCCAGCTTCCACATTTGACTGTGGCCACACTTTCAATGTGTGAGAGCCAGCTTCCACATTTGACTGTGTTCACACATCCAATGTGGGAGCTGGCTTGCCTGCGATAGCGATCTCAAGTCACCACTGAGCCCGATGTGAGCCCAATTCGCCGGCGGGCAAATCCCACTGCAACGGCGTGCCACTGATGCTCACCGGCGCCAGCAAACGATGCGCCTGGCCCCACGCCGTCTGCTCCACCACCAAGCCCTGATCGCCCGGTTCTTCAGCCCGCAACGCCGGCTGCTCCGGCACGTGCCCGGCCTCCACCAGCAACTTCGCCGTGCGCGCCAATGACAACCGCGCCGAACCACCACGTCCGGTTTTCAGCCGCTCACTCAACGCTTGAATCGCACTGGCCGCCATCAAATACCCGGTCGCATGATCCAGCGCCTGCAACGGCAGCGGCACCGGTTTATCTGCCTGTTTCCACGCCATGCCAGCGTCGGCAATCCCGCTGCTCATCTGTACCAAACTGTCGAAGCCGCGACGGTTACGCCACGGGCCGCTCCAGCCGTAGGCGTTGAGGCTCACGTCGATCAGGCCGGGGGCGAGGTTTTGCAGTTCAGTGGCGGTGTAGCCCAACTGCTCCAGTGCGTCGGCGCGGTAGCCGTGGAACAGGATGTCGGCGTCCTTGAGCAAGCTTTCGAACACCTGGCGGTCTTCAGCACTTTTAAGGTCCAGGCGTGCGCAGCGTTTGCCCAGGGTCATTTCCGGTACTACGCCGGGCTCGTTCCAGGTCGGCGAGTCGATGCGCAGTACATCTGCGCCCAAACCTGCGAGAAAACGGCTGGCCACGGGGCCGGCCAACACGCGGGTCAAATCCAGCACCTTGATGCCGGCCAGTGGGCGTGCCACCGAGCCGAGCCAAGGTTTGTCGCAGGGGGTGTCGAAGGCCTGGCGCTGCACCAATGCCTCGGCGTTCACCGCCAACCCTTGCGGATGGGTTTGCCAGGCCTGCCATGTACGCATCTGCGCCGCGCAACCGCCGGCATCGACGATCGCCTGTTCCAGTTCGGCGGCGTTCCAGGTCGCGACTTTACTGGCCATCTCGGCGCGGTCCTTGACCTTGCCCAGCACGCGCTCGGCAGCGGCACGGTGGTGGGGCGCATTGGTATGCAAACGGATCCAGCCGTCGGCGCTGGCGTAGTCGCCGGCTACCGGGTCCCACAGCGGCGGTACTTGCCAGCCCACCGGGCGAATCGAGGAGGAGAACCAGAAGGAAGCGAGGCGCCGGTCCACGCTTACGCTGGGCAAGCGTCCGGTCTGTTGCTGGATAAGTTGAGCAACCGCCTGGCCGGCAGCGCCGAGGCTGGCGCTGGCCAGTTCGGTTACGGCAAAGGTCGAGGGCAGGGCGCCGGCCTCGGTAAACGTCAGCGGGGTTTGCGGTAGATCGAGTGCGGCTTGGATGGGTGTCAGCAGGTCAGTCATCAAAGGCCCTCCGTTAGAGAAGGGCCACTATAGAAGATCCTCACACGGCTGTGACCACTCCCGGCTCCAACGGCAAGTCGATGCTGGCGATAAAACCGCCGTCCGGGTGATTGCCCAGGATCAGGCTGCCGCCATGGCGTTCGGCGGCGCGACGGGCAATCGCCAGGCCCAGCCCGTGGCCTTGTGCGGCCTGGCCAGGCGCGCGATAAAACGGCTCGCCCAACTGGCTCAGGTGTTCGGCTTCAACGCCGGGGCCGTGGTCGCGCACGCTGATCAGGATGCGCTCGCCCTGGTGCCGGGCGCTTAGCTCGATCGGCTGGCCCACGGGGTTAAAGCGCTGGGCGTTACGCAGCAGGTTGTCCACGGCGCGCTCGATCATGGTCGGCCAGCCCTTGAGGTGCAGCTCGGGCTCGGCGCTCAGTTGCACCATCTGTTCCGGCGCACTGAGTTGGGCATCCTTTTGCAAGGTCCTGAGCAGTGGGGTGAGGTCGACGTCTTCGGCGCTGGCGTTGTCGGCATCCACGCGGGCCAGCACCAGAATCTCGCTGATCAGCGCTTCCAGGCGGTCGCACTCGCGGGTCAGGCGCGGCCACAGCCGTTCGCGTTCTTCCGGGCTGGCGCGTTCGGCCAGGGCCAGGGCAATACGCAGGCGGGCCAGCGGTGAGCGCAGTTCGTGGGACACATCGCGCAGCAACTGGCGCTGGCTGCCGATCAGGCTTTGCAGGCGCGCGCCCATGCGGTTGAAGTCGGTGGCGAGCACGCCGAACTCATCGCGGCGGTTGGCCAGTTGCGCCAGGCTGTTTTGCTGATAGGTGGTCTGGCCCAGGTCATGCACCGCACCGCGCAGGCGGCTGAGTGGGCGGGTGATGGACAAGGTCACCAGCAGGCTGAACAACGTCAGTACCACCAGGGCAATCGCCAGCGCGCTAAACGGCCACAGCAGGCTGCTGCGGTGCCAGGCGTCCAGTTCCGGGTTGGGGATGCGGTAGATCAGCAGGTACGTGTCCCCGGTTTTTTCACTGGTGTACTCGGCGGTCAGGCGGCGCCAGGGCAAGTGGCTGTCCTGGTTGTCATTCTGGCGGGCTTCGAAGGCGGCGGCGCGACGTGGGAACGTGCCGCGTACCACCGGGTCGCCGCTTTCGTTGAGTACCTGCACGTCGATGTGGTACTGGCGTTTGCGTTGTTGCAGCAAATCCTGGGCGGCGTCCTCACCCTGGGCTTCATAGAGTTGCGTCCACTCTTGCGCCAGGTTGTTGAGGCCGGGATGGCGGCTGAGAATCCAGGCGTCCTGGTTGAGCATGTGCCCAAGCAGGATCGACAGCCCGGCAACCAAGGCGATGGCCAGCCAGAAACTGGCCAGGATGCGCCAGAACAATGAACGCACAGGAAACCCTCAAGCAGGAAAAGCCCAGCGGCGTGAGCCACTGGGCTGGGGAGGTAACGCTAGAGCATTATTGCGCTTTTTGCGGCTGTTGCGCTTTCCAGGCCTGGAATTCCTTCCACTCGGCGCGGCGCTCGGCTTGCTTCTTGACGATCTCGTCGAATTTCTTCTGTTGATCGGGTTTGAGCACGGCACGGATGTCAGCCTGGGTTTTCTGTTTGCCGGCGGCGATTTCATCCTGCATGGCTTTCTGGTCAGCAGCCGGCAGCTTGTCCAGGTACTTTTTGACCAGGTCTTTGCGGGCGTGCCATTGGTCACCCATCAATTTGCCGATTTGCTGGCGCTGTTCCTTGGTCAGGTCCAGCTGGCTGAAGGGGCCGCCTTTGCCACGCGGACCGTGTTCACCGCCGTGGCCCGGGCCACCCATCATGTGGCCTTCTGGGCCGTCCATCGGGCCTGGGCCTTCTGGCATTGCGGCCATGGCAACGGTCGGCAGGGCAGCGGCGAACATCAGAGCGATAAGGGTCTTGCGCATGGTGTTTCTCCTGTCTCTATTCCGGTGAGTCCGGATGTGAGTAGGTTACGCAGCGCAAGGTCAGCGGCGGTCAGGGGAGGGTAAAGCTTGGGTAAAGAGGGTTTTGATGTGAACTGACAAAACTGTCGGATTGATGCGATCAAGTGTGGGAGCTGGCTTGCCTGCGAATGCGGCGGGTCAGCTACATAGATGCAAGCTGACCCTGCGCTATCGCAGGCAAGCCAGCTCCCACAGGGTAATTGATCGTTCCCACGCTCTGCGTGGGAATGCATACCGTGACGCTCTGCGTCACCGGCGTACACAGCGGGACGCAGAGCGTCCCCGGCGGCATTACCACGCGGAGCGTGGGAACGATCTTTAAACGATCTTTAAAGGCTGTAGTAGTAGCCGCGGCTGCGCAGCGCCACGATCCGTGGCCGACCATCCGGGTGTGGGCCGATCTTTTTGCGCAGGTTGCTCACGTGCATGTCCAGGCTGCGGTCGTACAGAGTGAGCTTGCGGCCCAGGGCGATCTGCGCCAGTTCCTGCTTGTCCAGCGGCTCGCCGGGCTGGCGCAGCAAGGCTTCGAGCAGGCGGCTTTCGGACACGGTGAGGGTGAATTCCTGCTCGTCGATGCTGACCACACCGCGCACCGGGCTGAAGCACAAATCGCCCAGTTCCATCTGCGTCGACACGGCGGCCGGGTGGCTGCGGCGCAGCACGGCGCGCAGGCGCGCAGTCAGCTCGCGCGGGTCACAGGGCTTGGCCAGGTAATCGTCGGCACCCAGTTCCAGGCCGAGGATACGGTCCAGCGGTTCGCCACGGGCCGAGAGCATCACCACCGGCAATTCCGGGTGGTCATTGCGCAATTGCTTGAGCAACTCCAGGCCACTGCCATCCGGCAGCATCACGTCAAGCACGACGGCGGCGGGTGCGGCTTCGGCCAGGGCTTTGCGCGCGCTCACGCCGTCGTGGCAGGCGCGCACCTGGAAACCTTCCTGGCTCAGCCAACTGGTCAGCAGCTCACAGAGCTCCTGGTCATCATCTATCAGTAACAGCTCGCTCATGACTCACTCAATTTAGCCATTGTCGACGGCGACGGTGCCCACCACTGGCGAAGATCCCGCACAGCAGGGCGATCAGTGCGACGGCCGCGCCCGTGACAAACCACTGTTGTTGCTCGGTCAGCCAGCGGGTCAAGGCGCCGCCTTGTGTCTCTTTGAGTTGCTGGACCAGGCGTTGGTTCTCCTGGCGCAAGCGACTCAGTTGGGCGCTTTCGCGAGCAGTATCTGCACTTTGCAGTTGTTTGCTCAGTTCTTCACGCAGCCGTTCGCTTTCTTTCAAGCGTTGCTGCAACTCGGTGATCTGGCTGCCGGCGGCCAGGGACAAGGGCGTGGAGCTGCCAGTGTTCGAGGTTTCTTCAGCGTGGGCGCTTGCCCCGATCATTAACACTGCCAACAGACACAACGGACGTAAGCGCATCGGAACTCCTGATTCCACACGAATATTCAGAACGTTGTCGGCAGGTTACCGAGAATAATGAGCAATTAGGAGCGCGCCGAACCGATTAGGTTCAGCGCAGCCGGGCTTAAGGCAGGACTTGCTTGAACGGCTTGATCACTACATCAGCGTAGACGCCTGCGGCGATGTACGGGTCGGCGTTGGCCCAGGCCTTTGCGTCGGCAAGGGAGGCGAACTCGGCAATGATCAGGCTGCCGGTGAAGCCGGCGGCGCCTGGGTCATTGCTGTCGACGGCCGGGTGCGGGCCTGCGATCACCAGGCGACCTTCGGCTTGCAGGGTTTTCAGGCGCTCAACGTGCGCCGGACGCACGCTCAGGCGTTTTTCCAGCGAATCGGCAACGTCGGTGGCAATGATGGCGTAGAGCATGTCAGTCCTCGGTTTTCGGCGTGGTAGGGGCGGTGTCATGCAGATGGCGCGACAGGTAGATACCTTGGCCGATCAGGAACAATACGGTCATGCCCAGGCTACCGAAGACTTTGAAGTCGACCCAGTAATCCTGGAAGGTAAAGGCCACGAACAGGTTGGCGGCGCCGCAGAACAGGAAAAACACGATCCAGGCCACGTTCAAACGCGTCCATACCGGCTCCGGCAGGGTCAGCGCGTGGCCCATGATGCGCTTGATCAACAAGCGGTCACCAATGAAGTGGCTGCCTATAAACACCAGCGCGAACAGCCAGTTCACTACCGGGGCTTTCCATTTAAGGAAGGTTTCGCTGTGAAAGGCCAGGGTCAGGCCGCCGAACACCAGGCAGGCAACCAGGGTGAGCCATTGGCTTTTTTCCAGTTTGCGCTGGGAAATGAAAATGGCGCCGTAGACTACGATAGAACTGACGATCAGCACGGCAGTGGCGCTGTAGATGCCCCCGAACGAGAGCGGATGACCGGCGATATCGATGACCCTGGGGTCGAGTTTAGTAACGATGAAAAACAGCAACAGCGGGATGAAGTCGATGAATTGTTTCACAGTAAGAGCCAGAAGCTGGATGTGGCGGCATAATAACAAACATCCTTGGTAGCGAAAGCGCCAGCTGACTTGAGGTTACACACTCCCGTGAATGTTGATTTGCACTGCCACAGCACGGCCTCCGATGGCGCCCTGGCGCCCGCGGTACTGGTTGCGCGTGCGTTTGAAAAAGGCGTGCGAGTCTTGTCGTTGACCGACCACGACACCCTCGAAGGCCTCGACGAGGCCCGCACGGCGGCGCATGCCTTGGGCATGCAACTGGTCAACGGCGTGGAATTGTCCTGTACCTGGGGCGGCGCCACCATTCATGTGCTCGGCTACGGCTTCGATCAAAACGCCGCGCCTTTGGTGGCGGCCATCGCCCAATTGCACGATGGCCGTTGGCTGCGGTCCGAAGAAATAAGCCGCAAGCTCAGCCTTAAAGGCATGCCCAATGCGCTCGACGGCGCCCGCGCCATCCAGCAAGAGCTGGGCGACAGCGGCAACGCGCCGGCCCGCCCGCACTTTGCCGACTGGATGGTGCGTGAAGGTTTCGTCAAGGACCGCGCCGAAGCGTTTCGCAAATGGCTGGGCGCCGGCAAGTTGGGTGATGTGAAGCAACACTGGCCGACGCTGGAAGATACAGTCGGCACATTGCGTGCCTCCGGAGCCTGGGTGAGCCTGGCGCATCCCTGGCATTACGATTTCACCCGCAGCAAGCGCCGCAAGCTGATTGCCGACTATATTGGAGCGGGCGGCCACGCAATCGAAGTGGTCAACGGGCATCAACCCGCTGAGCAGGTGGGCAGCCTGGCGATTCTTGCTCGCGAATTTGGTTTGCTGGTCAGCGCCGGCAGTGATTTTCATGGCCCAGGCGGCTGGTCCGAGATTGGCGAGTACCGCCAGGTCCCGGAAGACTTGCCGCTGTTGTGGGGGCGATTCAAGCATGACCCCATTATTGCCACCGTCTGAACAGGTAGAACACGTGAGTCAATTCTTCCAGATTCATCCGGAAAACCCTCAAGCGCGCCTGATTAAACAGGCCGTGGAGATCATTCGCGCCGGTGGCGTGGTGATCTACCCAACGGATTCGTCCTACGCCATTGGTTGCCAGATCGGCGACAAGAGCGCAGTTGAACGGGTCAGACGCCTGCGTGACCTGGACAAAAACCACAACTTTGCGCTGATCTGCAGCGACTTGTCGCAACTGGGGCTGTTCGCCAAAGTCGACACCGGCACCTTCCGTCTGCTCAAGGCGCACACGCCGGGGCCGTACACCTTTATTCTGAATGCCACCCGCGAAGTGCCGCGCCTGTTGCTGCACCCCAAAAAGCGCACCATCGGCCTGCGTGTGCCCGAGCACCCGATTGCCCTGGCGTTGCTGGCAGAACTGGGTGAGCCGTTGATGAGCGTGTCGCTGATTTTGCCCGGTGAAGAAGAGCCGCTGTACGACCCTTACGAGATGCGCCGCCTGCTGGAAAAACACGTCGATCTGATCATTGACGGCGGCTACGGCGGCAACAAGGCGTCCACTGTGATCAACCTGGCCGACGGCGAGCCGGAAGTGGTACGCGTGGGCTGCGGCGACCCGACGCCGTTTATGGTCGAGGCCTGAATGTCGGCCGTGGAAACCGCTGATCCCCAGGCGGGCGCCCAGCAGGAACTGCCATTTGCCATGGTGTATGGCCAGGCGGTCATGGAAATGCCGCTGGACCTGTATATTCCGCCGGATGCGCTGGAGGTCTTTCTTGAGGCCTTCGAAGGCCCGCTGGATTTGCTGCTGTACCTGATTCGCAAGCAGAACATCAATATCCTCGACATCCCGGTGGCAGAAATCACTCGCCAGTACATGGGGTATGTCGAGTTGATGCAGTCGGTACGCCTGGAATTGGCCGCCGAGTACCTGGTGATGGCCGCCATGCTCGCCGAGATCAAGTCGCGCATGCTGTTGCCGCGTTCCGAGACCATTGAGGCCGAAGAAGACGACCCGCGGGCCGAGCTGATCCGCCGTCTGCAAGAATATGAACGCTTCAAGGCCGCCGCCGAAGGCATCGACGGCTTGAGCCGCGTGGGCCGTGATGTGGTGGTGCCCAAGCTCGATGCCCCGGAAGCCCGGGCGCGCAAGCTGTTGCCGGATGTGAGCCTGGAAGAATTGCTGATGTCCATGGCCGAGGTGCTGCGCCGGGGTGACATGTTTGAAAGCCACCAGGTCAGCCGCGAAGCGCTGTCGACCCGCGAGCGCATGAGCGATGTGCTGGAGCGCCTCAAGGGCGGCGGCTTTGTGCCGTTTGTCGAGCTGTTTACCAAAGAGGAAGGGCGCCTGGGGGTGGTGGTGACCTTTATGGCCATCCTCGAACTGGTCAAGGAATCCTTGGTCGAGCTGGTCCAGAATGAGCCTTTTGCGGCTATCCACGTGCGGGCGCGAGCCGAATAAAGAGCTGAATCGATGAATCTGACTGAACCCCGCGAACTGGCGCCCTTGCTGGAAGCCTTTCTCCTGGCCTCGGGTAAACCGCAATCCCTGGAACGCTTGTTCGAGTTGTTTGAAGAGGCCGAGCGCCCTGAACCACCGGTGTTCAAGAAGGCGCTGGAGATTCTGCGCAAGTCCTGCGACGGCCGCGCCTTTGAACTGCGCGAAGTGGCGTCAGGTTATCGCTTGCAGATCCGTGAGAAATTTTCCCCGTGGGTCGGCCGCTTGTGGGAAGAGCGCCCGCAGCGTTATTCCCGCGCGATGCTGGAGACCATGGCACTGATTGCCTACCGCCAGCCCATCACGCGGGGCGAGATTGAGGATGTGCGGGGTGTGGCGGTCAACAGCCATATCGTCAAGACACTGCTGGAGCGCGAGTGGATCCGCATTGTCGGCTACCGCGACGTGCCCGGCAAACCGGCGATGTTTGCCACCACCAAGGTGTTTCTCGACCACTTCAACCTGAAAAACCTCGACGACCTGCCGCCGCTTGCCGAACTGCGCGAGATGGAAGCCGAGCCGGTGCTCGACTTCGACGACGCGCCGGTGCCGGCCAGCCTGCAGGAGCTGGCCGACGCCACCGCCGAGCCGGAAGAGCCGAAGGACGAAACCAGTTTCCATACCTTGCTGCTTGAACTGGATGATATGGAGCAGGGCATCAAGACTGACTTTGATGACTTGCTGCGTGATGGCGCGGCTGAGCCTGAAACCCAGGTGAACGTTGAGGTTGAGGCCGAAGTCGAACCGGAACCCGAAGAGGATATCCTCGGCGTGGCCGAAGCCCGTGAAAAACTCCTGGCCGCCGTGGCCGCCCTTGAGCAGCCGCCGCTTAGCGACGAGGAAGACGAAGCCCGGGCGCTGGCTGAAGCCATCGAAGCCGAACGGCGCCAGTTTGAGGACTGACCCGGTCTGCCAGACACATGGAAACCCTGTGGGAGCTGGCTTGCCTGCGATGCGGGCCCCCCGGTCTGTCGGTTGTACCGAGGTGATGCCATCGCAGGCAAGCCAGCTCCCACAGAAAAGCCAGCTTACTGGGAGGATTCAAATGAGTTCCACCAAAGACCCTTGCATCAGCATCTGCAAATTCGCCGATGACATCTGCGTCGGCTGTGGCCGCAGCAAGCGCGAAATCCGCGCCTGGAAGAAGCTCGACAAAACCGACAAACGCACCGTTCTGGCCGAAGCCGAGCTGCGCCTGCTGGCCCTGGGCGCCACCGGTCGGCGGAAAAGCAAATGACTTGGGCCTTATCGACTAGTCTGTGATGCGAAACCCGCGCCATGCGCGTATGATTCGCGACCCTTTGCCGATCTATTCGGCCAAAGCCCCGCTTTCAATACTCTTCAGGCCACGCCTGAATCGACCCACCGGGAGGTGCTTAAGATGAACGACCAAGACCAGAACGACAGCCAGGAAATCGGCCCAGCAGGCGAAAAACTGCAAAAGGTGCTGGCGCGTATCGGCGTGGGCTCACGCCGCGACGTCGAAGCCTGGATCACCCAGAAGCGCATCAAGGTCAATGGCGTCGAGGCTACCCTCGGCCAGCGCGTCGACCTGCACGATGCAATCACCATTGATGGCAAAGTCATCAAGCGTGAAGAGGCCGCCGAATCGGTGCGCCGCGTGATCATGTACAACAAGCCCGACGGCGAGATCTGCACCCGTGACGACCCGGAAGGCCGTCCGACCGTGTTCGACAAGATGCCCAAGCCCAAAGAAGGCCGCTGGATCAACATCGGCCGCCTGGACATCAACACCACTGGCTTGCTGATGTTCACCACCGACGGTGAGCTGGCCAACCGCTTGATGCACCCGTCCTACGAGATGGACCGTGAGTACGCTGTACGTGTACGCGGCGAAGTCGATGACGAGATGATCGAACGCCTGAAGGCTGGCGTGGTGCTGGAAGACGGCCCGGCCAAGTTCACCGACATCAAGCAGGCGCCCGGTGGCGAAGGTTTCAACCACTGGTACCACTGCGTGGTGATGGAAGGCCGTAACCGTGAAGTACGTCGCCTGTGGGAATCCCAGGGCCTGGTGGTCAGCCGCCTGAAGCGCGTGCGTTTCGGCCCGGTGTTCCTCAACTCCGACCTGCCGATGGGCCGCTGGCGCGAAATGAGCCAGTACGAAGTCGACATCCTCAGTGCCGAAGTCGGCCTGACGCCGGTGGCCATGCCGCAGATGAACGCCAAGAGCAAAGACAAGCTTGAGCGTATGCAGCGTAAATCCTCGCGTCCTGTGGCGCGTACCGAGCGTGTTGCACGCACCTTGCGCCCTGCGCTGAATGCACCGGCGACCGGTGGGCGTATCTCCCGTGAGCCGCACATCGAAGGCGAGCGTCGCCCAACCGCGCCATCGCGTCAGGAAGGCGAGCGTGCGCCACGCACTCCGCGCCCTGCCCGTGGTGAAGCGCCAAGCGGCGGCCGTAGCAACCGTGGTGAAGCGGACCGCCCAGCGGACAACGCCAGCACCAAGCGCCCAGCCAAGCCCGCGGCGAACAAGCGCCCTGGTCCGAAACTGGTCGCCGACGAGCCGTCGGGCAAGCGCCGTGGCGCGCCGGCCGGTTCCGGTCAGCGTCCGGGTTTTGGTCGCAAGAAGCCGCAGTGATTTGATTGCGGCATAAAAAAACGCCAACCCTCGGGTTGGCGTTTTTTTTGGACCTTGATTTGAAATGCTTTCAAGTGTGGGAGCTGGCTTGCCTGCGATGACATCAGCTCGGTTCAACTGAAGGACCGAGGTGTCTGCATCGCAGGCAAGCCAGCTCCCACAGGGATCCGCTTTGTTTCAACGAGGTGTGTTTAGAACGCAAACCTGCCATCAAACACCGGCTTGTCATCCAGTGCCAACACGCCACTGGCGAAGATCAGGTCCAGGTGATGGCTGCCTTTCTGCCCGCCACCCAAGCCCAGGTGCAGGCCGCAATGGCGCTCCTCGAAGCCGGCATTGCGTGCATACAAGTCTTTTACGCCCTCGTTGGTGCCAATCCCCAATTCCTCCACACGGCGGTTGGACGGGTTGGCATTCAGGTATTTATTGAAGTCGTCCGCCAGCCCTGGCACCTCGCTGGCCACGCTGCAAACCGTCGAGTTCTCGATCCACAGCTCCAGCGGTGATTGCAGCACGCCGTACTTACGCGCAAACGGGATGGTGCTGAGGAAGGTGCCAACAAACCGCACCTGGCCATTGATGGCTTCGCTGTGGGTGGCGATTTCGCCTGGTGCCAGGTCGTGGTTGCCGACCCCGTTGATATTGGTCCACTTCTTGATGCTGCTCAGTGGCGTTTCAAGGCGGGAGCCGTGCTTGTCGGTAAAGCTCAGCACGTTGGCCTGGGACATGCGCCGGATCAGCGTAGCGTTGAGGTCGGCGATGCGCTGCGGCTCGACGCTGAAGGTGTCGTAGAAATAGTCGCCATAATCCTTGAACAGCAGGGATTTCTTCCAGTGTTCGGCCATCACGCTTTGCAGGGCGCGAATAAAATCCGGGCCTTCGGCACGTGGGTTGGGCAGGGTCGAAGAGTCATACAGAAACAGGTACAGGTCGCAGGCTTCGATGGCGTGGGCCAGGGTGTCGCTGGGCGTGAGGTCCAGGCGCTGGCATTGGAAGTTGAAGCGTGCGGCGCTGCTGTGGGTGATTGCTTCGGCGATGGCGTCGTAGCGCTCGGTATGGCCCAGCAACACCGTCGGGCGGCTCAGGCCGTTGAGTGCCGGGTGGTGTGCGAGGTAGTAGAGGAAGTGTTCGACGGCGCGGGCCTTGTCCATGACGGGTGTCCTTCTGTGCCTTGGGTAAGGGGGCAGGTGCCGTGCACAGCACCTGCCGGATGCCTGCCGGGTGTTAGAAAGGCCACATCGCAGTGCCAAAGGGCACAACGGCATCGGCTTGCATCATTTCAACGGCGGCCTCATGGGTCGGCGCTTCAAACCAATCGTCGAGTTGCAGTTCGGTTTCCAGGTCGTTTTCCAGTGCTTGCATGGTATTTCTCCTAGAGGACGTTGTTTGAGAACGGCTTGCCAACGGGCTTCGCTGGCAAGTGAAAGAACCTAGGAGAGAGTGTTTGGAAATGCAAAATATTTATTGACACGGTCTCATTTGAATTTTTTCTTCTGTTTTTTCAGTGTGTTTTTTTATCCAGAAAAAACAGCAAATTGGCTGAACCGATTTTTCAAAAACTTCCCACTGACAGTTTTCCGTTAGCTGACGAAAAAGTCTGCCTGTAACGCTGGTTTTCCGGGGTGTAACGTTTAATTTACGAGTTTGTCCGGGTTTTACTGAGTGCCGTCCAGCTGTAATGATTAGCTTACAGTTTGGTGTGTGCACTCTGTTGGGGCGTGCTGAAGCTGTCGAGCGGTGTACAATGCGCCGCGTTTTACTGTGACCCCCTTGCGTATCCACGCAAAAGGCCAAGACCTCAGGGTTTACCCACCCTGATCACTCCGTGCGGCCACGAGTCGGACGGGTTCGATTTCGTCACAGATAAAAACAAACAGGTGACGCATGACCGTTAGAAAGACGCTGTACTCCTGGTGCCTGCGCTGGGGTTTGAGCGGCGCTGCTTGAGTCGGTAATTCAAGGCAGCAACCTGCATTCGACATTCTCAAACCTTGCGTGAGACCCTTTTCATGAGTGGACCCCAATCTTCTTCAGGCGAGCTGAAACGCGGCCTGAAAAATCGGCATATCCAGTTGATCGCCCTCGGTGGCGCCATCGGCACCGGCCTGTTCCTGGGCTCGGCCGGCGTGCTCAAATCCGCCGGCCCTTCGATGATCCTGGGTTATGCCATCTGCGGCTTCATCGCCTTCATGATCATGCGCCAGCTCGGCGAAATGATCGTCGAAGAGCCGGTCGCCGGTTCCTTCAGCCACTTTGCCCATA
The DNA here is from genome assembly GCF_013385245.1 of Pseudomonas sp. IPO3747. NCBI lineage: Bacteria > Pseudomonadati > Pseudomonadota > Gammaproteobacteria > Pseudomonadales > Pseudomonadaceae > Pseudomonas > Pseudomonas sp. IPO3747. The sequence continues at coordinate 613,675 of NZ_JACAQL010000004.1, read as the reverse complement.
AGTACTGGGGCGGTTTCGCCGGCTTCCTGTCGGGCTGGAACTGCTGGATTTTGTACATCCTGGTAGGCATGTCGGAGCTGACTGCGGTCGGCAAGTATGTGCACTACTGGTGGCCAGAGATCCCGACCTGGGTCTCGGCGGCGGCGTTCTTCGTATTGATCAACCTGATCAACCTGGCCAACGTCAAAGTCTTCGGTGAGGCCGAATTCTGGTTCGCCATCATCAAAGTCGTGGCTATCGTCGGCATGATTGCCCTGGGCAGCTATTTGCTGGTCAGCGGCAGCGGCGGTCCGCAAGCGTCGGTGAGCAACCTGTGGGACCACGGTGGGTTCTTCCCCCATGGCGTCGGCGGTTTGGTGATGGCCATGGCGATCATCATGTTCTCGTTCGGTGGTCTGGAAATGCTCGGTTTTACCGCTGCTGAGGCCGATCAGCCACGTACGGTGATCCCCAAGGCGATCAATCAGGTGATCTACCGCATCCTGATTTTCTACATCGGCGCCCTGGTGGTGCTGTTGTCGCTGACGCCGTGGGACAGCCTGCTGGCGACCCTTAACGCGTCCGGCGATGCCTACAGCGGCAGCCCATTCGTGCAGGTGTTCTCGATGCTGGGCAGCAACACCGCCGCGCACATCCTCAACTTCGTGGTGCTGACGGCGGCATTGTCGGTGTACAACAGTGGCACCTACTGCAACAGCCGCATGCTGCTGGGCATGGCTGAGCAGGGTGATGCGCCCAAAGCATTGGCCAAAATCGACAAGCGCGGCGTGCCGGTGCGCTCGATCCTCGCCTCGGCAGCGGTCACTCTGGTGGCGGTGTTGATGAACTACTTCATCCCGCAACACGCGCTGGAGTTGTTGATGTCGCTGGTGGTTGCCACCCTGGTAATCAACTGGGCGATGATCAGCTTTTCGCACTTCAAGTTCCGCCAACACATGAACCGCACCGGCCAGGTGCCGCTGTTCAAGGCGCTGTGGTATCCGTATGGCAATTACATCTGCCTGGCGTTCGTGGTGTTTATCCTGGTGATCATGCTGATGATTCCGGGGATTCAGGTGTCGGTATACGCAATCCCGGTGTGGGTAGCGTTCATGGCGGTGTGTTACTGGATCAAGAACAAGCGCAGTGCTGAAGCCGCATTGACCACGGCAAATGCAGCGCTGAAGTAAGCGACGCTCCATCGGCGATTAATACCCCTCTATTGAGGGGTATTTTTTTGCGATGCGATTCATCGGCTGTTTGCAATAACGCCACTCATGTAGGCGTTCAAGTCGCGAAAATCCTTGACGCTCCAGGCATGCGGCGCAACCTTCACACCATTGTCTTGCAGGGTTTTTGGGATCAGGTTGCCATTGGGGCGAAGGATCACCGAAGACACAATAACGCCCGGATAATCTGCCAGCCGTTTTTTGAAAGCAGGCGTTGTGAGGTCGGGCGTGGGCGGGCTGCTTTTCCTGGCCAATGGCCCGGAGGCCTTGAGGTCCGGGCCGTGGCACATGGCGCATCGCTGTGAATACAGGTTTTTGCCGTTGGCAGTGTCCGCGACGGACAGTGGCGTTTGAATGAGTGATAAAGTGCCGAGCACAGTGATGAATAGCCTTTTCATATTGCTGCGTCCTTGTTGTTTATGTTGTTGTGGCCCGTTGCCTAAGGTTTTTGATTGATGCTGGTAATTTCCAACAACGTGCACTTGCCCGATGCCGAGATCGAGTTGACCGCCATTCGCGCCCAGGGCGCCGGTGGGCAGAACGTCAACAAGGTGTCGAGCGCGGTGCACCTGCGGTTTGATATCCCGGCTTCATCGTTGCCGGAGTTCTACAAGGAGCGTTTGCTGGCGCTGCGTGACAGTCGTATCACCAGTGAAGGTGTGTTGGTGCTCAAGGCTCAGCAATACCGCACTCAGGAACAGAACCGTGCCGATGCGCTGGAGCGCCTGGTGGAGTTGATCCTCAGCGCCACCAAGGTCGAAAAAAAGCGCCGCCCGACCAAACCCACCCTGGGTTCGAAAAAGCGTCGCCTGGAATCCAAGACCAAGCGCGGCAGCATCAAGGCCGGGCGCGGCAAGGTCGACTTCTAGGCGCCTCTCGCCTCGCGGGCCTTGGGGGCTTGCCGGTACAGGTAAACACTCAGCAGCAGACCACCGACCGACGCGAGGGCGGCAAACAGGAATATCGACGCAAAGCCGAAGCCTGCCGCCACCGCCCCGGCCAGTGGGCCGGTGATACCCAATGACAAGTCGATAAACAGCGAATAAGCCCCCACCGCCGCGCCACGGCTGGAGGCCGGCACCAGGTTGACGGCTTCTACGCCCAGTGCTGGAAACACCAGCGAAAAGCCAAATCCGCTCAACGCCGCACCGGCCAGCGCCCATTGCGCGTCGGGTGCCAGCCACAGCAACAACAGGCCAAGGGCTTCTACCGACAGGCAGGCAATCGCCACACGAAAGCCGCCGATCCGGTTGATCAAATTGCCGAACAACAGGCGCGCGCCGATAAAACTGGCGCCGAACAGGCTCAATGCCCACACCGCGTTGTCCCAATGCTGGGTGGTGTAATACAGGGTGATAAAGGTGGCGATGGTGCCAAAACCAATCGAACCCAACGCCAGGGCACAGCCGTGTGGCAGTACGCGGCCCAGCACATTCATGAAGGGCAGGCGCACGCCGGCCACAATTGGCGCGGCTTCCTTGTTCCAGGCCAACAGCACGCCGAGCACCGCCAGCAGGATGATGCTGACGCCCATGCTCCACAGCCCCAAGTGGCTGACCAGCAGCACACCCAGCGGCGCACCGATGGCCAGCGCGCCGTAGCTGGCGATGCCATTCCACGAGATGACCTTGGCCGTGTTGGCGGCGCCGACCCGGCCGATGCCCCAGCCGATGGCGCCAGAGCCCACCAGGCTTTCCGCGCTGCCCAGCACCAGTCGGCCAATCAGCAGGCTGATCAGGCTGACGCCCGGCAGGCTGGAAAACCACGCCGCCAGCAACATGAACACGCCGCTCAGGCCGCAACCGACCAAGCCGATCAGCACCGCGCGCTTGCTGCCCAGGTTATCGATGATTTTGCCTGCATACGGACGGCTCAGCAGGGTGGCCAGGTATTGCACGCTGATTACCAAGCCTGCGATAACTGCGCCGTAGCCCAGTTGGCTGTGCACATAGCCCGGCAATACGGCCAGGGGAATACCGATGTTGAGGTAGCCGATAAAGGTAAACAGCACGATGGAAACGACTTGCAGCGTGACCGCCATGGGGCGCTGGGTATCTGGCATGGGAGAGGTCCACCGTCGCAGCAGGTAAAGATAGGCTGCTAATGATACCGATGCTTTGGCTTGTGCAGGGCGGTAAAAAGCAAAACGTCAGCTCAAAAAGACATCAGGCTTGAGGCGGGGCCAGCATTTGCGTGGTCACCAGGGCGGCCAAGGCGTTTTCCTGGGTGCCAAAACGCTTGAGCAGCAGGGCTTGTTTGTCGGCGCTGAGGCGGTTCCAGACTTCGATCATCTGCAAGGCAGCGTCCAGTACTGCGGCGTCGGGGGTGTCGGGGAGGGTGTCGGTCATGGCGGGGGTCTCGATGATTCAGGCAGTGTGGAAAGCGCTTGAAGTGCGCTTTCCACACGGTCTGGTACGGCGTCAGTCCTGGCGTTTGCTGTCGACTGGTTTTGCTTCTTTGGCTTCAGGCTGTTTGTCACTGGCCTGCTGCGGTGTTGGCTGCTCAGTTGGGTGCAGGCTTGGGAAGGGGAGATTAGGTATCTCGTGCATCGTCGTCGCTCCTCGCAAGATCTGTTTTATCAATCGCAGGTGATTCCGCGCTCTCAAAAAGCCTTGGCAGGATACAGCACTGAAAATGACAAAAAGAATTTTATGTCGGCGGATGTGCGAATTTTTATTTTTTTGCGCAAGTGGCATGGGGTCGCAGGCTGGGTGGCTGGGTGGCTGGGTGGCTGGGTGGCTGGGTGGGTGTTGGGTTTGGGGGCATATCCGTTATTTGGGTGATGGCTGAGTAGGGTTCCGCTCTTACAGCGGGTCACTTTTGGAAAGACCTCAAAAAGGCACCTTCCCCAAAATCATGTCGCGATACATCACAAAATCCCCCAGCAAACTGTAGAAGGGATGTTGAAACGTTGCAGGCCGGTTCTTTTCGAAGAAGAAGTGCCCGATCCAGGCAAAGGTGTAGCCGGCGACCGGTAATGCGAGCAGTAACCCCAACGAGCCACGGCCAATGGCATAAGCCAGAATCCCAATCACCAGGGTGGTGCCAATAAAGTGCAGGCGCCGGCAGGTGCTGTTGGCGTGCTCGCTCAGGTAATAAGGGTAGAACTCAGCGAAGCTGTTGAATTGCTTGACGTTTTCCACAGTGATCGGCCCTGGGCTGGTGATGCCGCCCAACAGATGTTCGGCGGGGAGCTTATTTGAGTCTAGAGTGATCAGTGGTAACAGCCAGTGACAATAGATGCCACTTTAGTATCCTTGGCTTCCTGGCTGCCGTTTAAGCCTGCCTTTTTCAAGAAGACGCCATGAGCGAACGAACAACTTCTGCAAGCTGGGCAATGGGCATCGTCAAAGCGTTGGAAATGGACGGCCTGGATTGCCGTGTCTTGTTCAAGCAACTGGGCCTGGACTACGCCGCCCTCAGTGACCCTGACGCACGTTTTGCGCAAGACTCCATGACCCGGCTGTGGCAGCGCGCTGTCGAGCTGTCAGGCAACCCCGCGATCGGCTTGAACATGGGCAAGGTGGTGCGCCCGGCGTCGTTTCATGTGGCGGGTTACGCCTTGATGTCCAGCAACACCCTGGCCGAAGGTTTTATGCGCCTGGTGCGTTACCAACGCATCATCGCCGAAAGCGCCGACTTGAGTTTTCGCCTGTTACCTGAAGGCTATGCGCTGATTCTGACGGTGCATGGCGATCACCTGCCGCCGACCCGGCAAAGCGCTGAAGCCTCGTTGGCCAGTGCCCTGGCATTATGTGGCTGGCTGACTGGCCGCACCCTGCAGCCACGCAAGGTAATGTTGCAAGGTGACCAACCGGCCGATCTGGCGCCCTATAAGCAAGCATTCCATGCGCCTATGGAGTTCAATGCGCCCTATGATGCGCTGATTTTCGAACAGGCCGACATGGATGCGCCGTTGCCCACCGCCAATGAGGCGATGGCGCTGCTGCATGATCGGTTTGCCGGTGAATACCTGGCGCGGTTTTCCGAGAGCCGCGTGACCCACAAGGCGCGCCAGGTGCTGTGCCGCTTGTTGCCCCAGGGTGAGCCCAAGCGCGAAGTGGTGGCACAGACCCTGCACTTGTCTCAGCGCACGTTACAGCGGCGTTTGCAGGAGGAGGGCACCAGTTTCCAGACGTTGCTCGACGATACGCGTCGCGAGCTTGCCGAACAGTACCTGGCGCAGCCGAGTATGACCTTGCTGGAAATCGCCTACCTGTTGGGCTTTGCCGACCCGAGTAATTTCTTCCGCGCGTTCCGCCGCTGGTTCGACGTCACGCCCGGCGAGTATCGGGTGCGGCTGCTGCAGGCATCGACGGTCAGTGGCGCCAAAACGCCGGAATGCACAGAACAAACACGGTAATAATCTCCAGCCTTCCCAGCAGCATGCCGAATGACAAGATCCACTTGGCCGCATCCGGCAGGCTGGCGAAGTTACCGGCCGGGCCGATGGTTTCGCCCAGGCCCGGGCCAACACCGGACACGGTGCTGGCGGCACCGGTCAGTGCGGTCATCCAGTCCAGACCCAGCAGTGACAGGGCCAGGGCGATGGCGCAGATGGTGATAGCGAAGAAAAACGAAAAGGTCAGGATCGAGCGCACGATCTCTTCGTCGAGACGGTGGCCGTTGTACTTCTGCTTGATCACTGCGCGTGGGTGGATCAGTTGGTTCAGGTTGGCCTTGAGCAGGATGTAGGCGACCTGGAAGCGGAAGATCTTGATCCCGCCCGCCGTCGAGCCCGAACAGCCGCCGATAAAACCCAGGTAGAAGAACAGCATCAGCGAGAAATTGCCCCACAGGCTGTAGTCCCCCAGCGCAAAGCCGGTCGTGGTCACCACCGACGTAACGTTCAGGGCGACATGGCGCAGGGCATCCAGCCAGTGCAGGTTGGTCGTCCACCAGTACCAGGTGCCGAGTACCAGCCACGTCACGATCAGCAAACCGAGCAAGCCTTGCACCTGCTGATCCTTGATCAGCGCCCGGCGGTTGCCGCGCAATGTGGCCACATACAGGGTGAACGGCAAGCTGCCGAGGATCATCACCACCACCGCTACCCAGTGCACCGCCGGTTGTTTCCAGTGGGCCAGGGATTCATCGGAGGTGGAAAACCCGCCGGTGGAAATTGCTGACATCGCGTGGTTGATCGCATCAAACAAGCCCATGCCGGCCCACCAGAACGCCAGGCTGCCCAGGATGGTGATGCCCACATACGCTGCCACGATCAGGCGCGCCACCATGTGCGAGCGCGGCATGACTTTTTCTGAGCGGTCCGAGGATTCGGTCTGGAACAGGCGCATGCCACCAATGCGCAGCAGCGGCAGGATCGCCACCGCCATGCCGATAAAGCCGATGCCGCCCAGCCAGTGCAACATTGAACGCCACATCAGGATGCCAGGGGACATGCTGTCCAAACCGCTCAGGACGGTGGAGCCGGTGGCGGTGATGCCCGACATGCTTTCAAAGAACGAATCGGTGTAGCTGATGTGCTGGGTCAGCAGAAACGGCAGCGCGGCGAAGATGCACACCACCAGCCAGCTGGTGACGGTCAGCAGGTACATGTCCCGGGGGCGCAGGTGCACGTGTTCGGGGCGGCCGGGGATAACCAGGGCCAAACCCGCAAGGAAGGTGATCATGCTGGCCCACAGGAACGAGGGCAGGTCGCTGGTGCGTTCGAAGATCACCAGGGTGGCCATCGGGATGACCATGGCGATCGCGAGGGTGATCAGGAAGATGCCGATGATGAAACCGATGATACGCAGGGTCGGCAACGCCATGAAGAAAGCTCGGGTTTGAGAGAGTGGCGCCATTCTACCTGCGGTGCGGGTCTTGTAAACCGGGGTGTACGAGGCGAAGCAGTTCGACTGTGGGAGCTGGCTTGCCTGCGATGGCGACCTGTCAGCCACCCATCTGTAGCAGACCCATCGCTATCGCAGGCAAGCCAGCTCCCACAGTGGGTATGGGAAGGGGGGAACGCGCACAAAAAAGGCGACCCGAAGGTCGCCTTATTCAGCGCAGGATCAATCAGAACTCGTGATCAGCGTTATCCGGGTTCAAATCACTGATGCCCAGCTTGCCCGCGGCGGTTTCGATCGCGCCGGTCTGCTTGACCAGTGCCGCAATCGCGTCACGCACGATCTGGTTGCCCTTGTCGTTACCGGCCGCGATCAGTTGGTCGTAGTGCTCACCGGCGTTGGCCTGGTCAACCATGACCTGGATCTTCGCTTCGGTCGACGCCAGGTCGGCCTTGAGCGCCGAGTCGGCGGCTGGATCGGCCTTGGCCACCAGCGACGAGAGGCTTGCGCCGGTCATTTTGGTGCCGTCGGTGCGGGTGTACTCGCCCAGGTAGACGTTGCGGATGCCCTTGGCGTCGTAGAAGTGCGAGTTGTGGGTGTTGTCGCTGAAGCAATCCTGTTCGTCTTCCGGCGAGTTGGCTTCCAGGGAAACCTTCATGCGCTCACCGGCCAGTTCGCCCAGGGACAGGCTGCCCATGCCGAACAGCATTTTGCGCAGGCCGTCGGTGGCAGGTTCTGCTTCCAGGGTGGCGCGGTAGTTGTCGTCGACCTTGGGTTTCCAGTTGCCGACCATTTCTTCCAGGTCGCTGACCAGCAGTTGGGTCACAGCGCGCAGGTAAGTGCGACGGCGCTCGTTGTTACCGCCGGTGGCACCGTCGCCGGTCATGTAGTCGGATGCCGGGCGGTTGCCTGCGCCTGGGCCGGTGCCGTTGAGGTCCTGGCCCCAGAGCAGGAACTCGATGGCGTGGTAGCCGGTGGCGACGTTGGCTTCGGAACCGCCCAGTTCATTGAGGCTGGCGAGTTTTTCCGGGGTGATTTCCTTGACGTCGACCTTGTCTTCGCCCACCTGGATCTCTGTGTTGGCGATGATGTTGGCGTTGGCGCCCGGGTTACCCAGCGCGTGCTCGTAGGATTTGTCTACGTAGTCGATCAGGCCTTCGTCCAGGGGCCAGGCGTTCACTTGGCCTTCCCAGTCGTCGATGATGGTGTTGCCGAAGCGGAACACTTCACTTTGCAAGTACGGCACACGGGCGGCGACCCAGGCGGTGCGGGCTGCTTTCAGGGTGTCGTCGCTCGGGTTGGCGAGGAAGGTGTCGATTGCGGTCTGCAGGGTCTTCGCGGTGGATTCGGCGTCGCTGTACACCGCGAACACCATGTCGGCGTAATGCGCGACAACGGCCTTGGCGGCTGCTTCGTCGACCTGGCCGGCAGGCGTGGCAGCCGCTGGAGCGGTGGTGCTGACTGCCGGGGTCGGCGCGGCGGCCTTGTCTTTACCTTCGCCGCAACCGGCGAGAGAAATGGCAATGGCCAGCAGACTGGCGGTGGCCAGGGGCATACGAATCATGGCGAACATCCTGCTTCGGTTGTTGATAGGGCGCGCGGGGAAGCGCAAAAACTGCGACATAATGCGAAAGATTTGCATTTTGTGTAAAGGTTTATGCGAGGGAAATATTTGGTATCGATTTGTCGGTTCAGAGAATCGCCGCGTTGTTGCGCTCGGACTGTTTCAAAAACGCCGCCAGCTCACGGGCCTGCAGCGGTTTGCTGTAGTGGTAGCCCTGGCCCTCATGGCACCCTTCGGAAATGATATAGGCCTCCTGCTCGGCGGTTTCCACGCCTTCGGCAATCACCTGCATGCCCAGGCTTTTGCCCAGTTGGATAATGGCGCGCACGATGGTTGCATCGTCGTCGTCATCCAGCAGGTCCTGGACGAAGCTCTTGTCGATCTTGATCTTGTCCAGCGGCAGGCTCTTGAGGTAGCTCAAGGATGAATAGCCGGTGCCGAAGTCATCAATCGCGATCAAGGCACCGGAGCGGCGCAGGCTCAGCAGGTGCTGGGCGGCGGTGCTGATGTCCTCCATCAGGCCGGTCTCGGTCACTTCCAGCTCCAGGCTGCGTGGCGGCAGGCGATAGATCTGCATCAGGTTGTTGACCACCCGTGGCAACTCGGTGTGGTGCAACTGCACGGTGGACAGGTTGACCGCCATGCGCAGTTCGGTGAAGCCCAGGTCATGCCATTCGCGCAACTGCCGGCAAGCCTGGTCCAGCACCCATTCACCAATCGGAATAATGGTGCCGTTCTGCTCCGCCAGCGGGATGAACAAGTCCGGCGGCACCAGGCCGTGTTCCGGGTGCTGCCAGCGAAGCAATGCCTCTACGCCCACCACGCGGTGGTCGAGGTAGCTGATCTGCGGTTGGTAGACCAAGTGGAACTGCTCGCGACCCAGGGCATCGCGCAGGTCTTTTTCCAGTTCGCGGCGCCGGCGCATTTCGCTGTCGACACTGGCGATATAGAACTGATAGCGGTTGCGCGAGCGGCTCTTGGCCAGGGTCATGGTCTGTTCGGCTTTTTGCAGCAGCTTCTCGGTGCTGTCGCCGTCCTCCGGGAACAGGGTGATGCCGATGGTGGCGCGCAGGCGAATCTGGTCCTGGTCGAGGGCGAATTCGGCTTCCAGGTCGTCGAGGATACTTTGCGCCAGCTCGGCGGCCTCGTAAGGCTGGTCGATATCGGCCTGCACCAGTGCAAACTGGTCGCCGCCCAAGCGGGCGAGGGCGCCGAGGCGGCCGCTGTGGGCGCGCAGGCGGTCGGCCAGGGCCAGCAGTAATTTGTCGCCGGCCTGGTAGGTGAACTGTTCGTTGACGCTTTTGAAGTCATCCAGCCCCACGCACAGCACCGCCACCCGGCGCTGTCGGCGGCCGGCATCGGTGAGGATCTTGTCCAACTGCTCCTGCAGCTTCTGACGGTTCGGCAGCCCGGTCAGGAAGTCGTACTGGGCCATGCGCAACAGGCTCGATTCCGCCTCATGCCGCAAGTGCGTATTGCGCTCGATGGACTCGAGCAACTGGTTGGCAGTGTTGATCCACAGCCCCAGCTCGTTGCGTTCATGGCCCTTGAGCTGGGGGATCTTGTGTTCGCTGGGGCGGTCGGGGTTGATTGAGGTCAAGTGCTCGATAATCCGCGACAACGGCTTGGTCAGCAGCCAGTGATACACCAGGTACAGCACCAGGCCCATGGCCAGGGCGCGCAGCACGCCGGAAATAAAGATGATCACCGAGCTGACAATAAAACCTTTGCCGTAGGTGGCTGTGTCGAGGGTAATGCTCAGGTCGCCGTAGTACTCGCTATAGGGGCCTTTGCCAACCAGTGCAGTCGTAAAGGTGCGTTCCTGGCCAAGAATCAGGTCGGTCAACCAGCGGGTGGGTGATTGCTGCAAGGCGCGGCTTTTTTCCGCCAGCATGGTTTCGTTGGGGTGGCCGATGGAGGCCATGCGCACGGCGTCGTCCTGAAACAGGCCCTCGATCACCTGCATGCCCATCTCGCGGTCCAGGCTGTAGACAGCCTGGGTCGAGGGGTCGCGAAACATGTCGAGGATCCGCTGCGCGTCACCGGCCACGGCCTGACGCGTCTTGTAGGCATCAAACACGATCTGCGCCACGCTCAGCGTCACGCCCACGATCAATGCCGAGAGCAGCACAACCCGTAGCAACTTCACCGACAAGCTGTTTTTGAGTTCCAGCTTCAAAGGGTCATTCCTTGTTCCGTGCGGGTAGCCTCAATATGCCATGAGTATTGGCAATCTCGGGATGGCAGTCAAAGGGACATTGCTGCTAAGGCTTCTGGAGGCTGTAAAGGGCGTGTCTGGAAGGAAGAGGGCGATGATATCCATCGCCCTCGGGTACCGCGCAGGAAAGGAAGGGAATGCCTTCGACATCCCGACATCGAGTGTTGCGGGCTTAAGATACTTTGATCGAGTTTTCGTTTACGTTGTTGAACGTGATCTGATGTTCGTTCTTCTGGTGGGCATCACCGCCGATTTTACCTTGCGCCCTGCCGGCGGCCTGACTGGCTGAATTGACCAGCGTGCCCAGCAAGTCCATGCCCTTGCTCACCAGGTCCATGCCTTTGCCTGCGAGTGGCAACACTGAAGACACAGCTGACATACCCATCGATAACGGATCCATTGCGGACTCTCCTACAGGATAAAATGAGAGAGTTATTTCTCTCGCATGCTGGGTGGCCTGTTCCTCTCGGTGAGTTCCACACATTCTGCATTACGTCCAGTTTTCGTCGGCCACAAAAAAGCCCGGCAATTGCCGGGCTCTTTCTACTGCAAACGTTGCTCAGGCAGTAAAGGTTTTGCCTTCGAACTGCTCAGCCACGAATTTCCAGTTGACCAGATTCCAGAACGCTTCCACATACTTTGGACGCACGTTGCGGTAGTCGATGTAGTAGGCGTGTTCCCACACGTCGCAGGTCAGCAGCGGGGTGTCGCCGCTGGTCAGCGGGTTGCCGGCGCCGATGGTGCTGGCCAGGGCCAGGGAACCGTCAGCTTTTTTCACCAGCCAGCCCCAACCGGAACCGAAGGTGCCGACGGACGTCTTGGTGAACTCTTCCTTGAACTTGTCGAACGAACCGAAGGCTGCGTTGATGGCTTCAGCCAGTGCGCCGGTCGGTTGGCCACCGGCGTTTGGCGCCAGGCAGTTCCAGTAGAAAGTGTGGTTCCAGACCTGAGCGGCGTTGTTGAAGATGCCGCCCGAAGAAGACTTGACGATTTCTTCCAGGGTCTTGCCTTCGAACTCGGTGCCAGGCACCAGGTTGTTCAGGTTCACGACATAGGTGTTGTGGTGCTTGTCGTGGTGGTACTCCAAGGTTTCCTTGGAGATGTGCGGCTGCAGGGCATCGTGTGCGTAGGGCAGCGGCGGCAATTCGAAAGCCATGATGATTCTCCTAATCAGGTCAGTTGCGGTGAGCGCAAGGCCGATCACGGGCGGCCAAACAAGCGCCGGGGAGTTTGTACTCTTTGCGGCGCAGGGTCCGGATCATAGCACCGGGGGTGCGGCAAAACCACGCAACAACTGTGTGGGATAGAGGTTCCAGAGCGTTTTGGAATATTCATCCGGCACTGATCAATTGGTAGGCCACGCTGAACATCATCACCGCGACCAGAAGGTCGAGCAGGCGCCAGGTCGCCGGGCGCGCCAGCCAAGGTGCCAACCACGCCGCGCCGAGTGCCAGGGTGGCGAACCACAGGAACGAGGCGCTGGCAGCGCCGGCCACATAGGCGCCGGGCTCGGTTTGTTGCGCGCCCAATGAGCCGATCAGCAGCACGGTGTCCAGGTACACATGGGGATTGAGCAGCGTTACTGCCAAGGCACTGAGCAACACGGCGCGCAATGAACGCACTTTGAGGTGTGCCCCCTGTTCCAGGCTTTGTCGGGAACACGCTCGACGCAACGCCAAGGTGCCGTACCACAACAGGAATGCCGCACCACCCCAGCGGGCAATGGCCAGCAGCAGCGGGTTTTGCGCCAGCACGGTAGCCAGGCCAAATACCCCGAGTGCGACCAGAATTGCATCACACACGATGCACAGCGCCGCCACCGGCAAGTGATGTTCACGGCGCAGGCTTTGCGCCAATACAAACGCGTTCTGGGTGCCGATCGCCATGATCAGGCCGAGAGCCACCAGCAGCCCGTTTACGTAGCTTTGCCACATAGCCATTACTCCGCGTTTGCTGCCAGTTGGCGCAATACATCCATGGCCCGCTCGGCATCGGCGCGGCCTACGAACAAGTGGTCGTGATAAAACCCGGCAATCACGTTGCAACTGATACCGGCGCTGCCCAGCGCGCTGGCAAACGCCGCCGTCAGGCCCACGGCTTCAAGGGCCGAATGCACATTCAGGGTGATCCAGGCGGCCACATAGTCGAAGGCCAGCCCGGCGTGGTCCGCCTGCTCACGCTCCACAATCAGGGTCAAACCTTCCTGCTCGCGAAAGCTGCCGATGATCTCGCAACCTGCCGGGATACGTGAGTCGGGCAGGGTGCAGAACACGTAGTCGCCTTCGTTTAGATGAGGGCTCATGCTGCGCAGCAGGGTTGCCAGGGCGGTTTCGCCAGTCATGTGTGGATTCCTTTAATAAAGAAAAGCAATGCTGGTCATTCTCCCGGCCCACGCTGTATAAGAAAAACCAATATTGCTGATCGCTCATTAGAGAAACTGATGTTCGACTATAAATTGCTTTCCGCCCTGGCGGCGGTGGTGGAGCAGGCCGGCTTCGAGCGTGGCGCGCAGGTACTGGGGCTTTCTCAGTCTGCGATTTCCCAGCGCATCAAGTTACTGGAGGCGCGTATTGGCCAACCGGTGCTGGTGCGGGCCACGCCACCTACACCCACCGACATCGGCCGGCGGTTGCTTAACCATGTGCAACAGGTGCGCTTGCTCGAGCGCGACCTGCAAAGCCAGGTGCCGGCGCTGGACGAGGAGGGCATGCCCGAGCGCCTGCGCATCGCCTTGAACGCCGACAGCCTCGCCACCTGGTGGGCCGAGGCCGTCAGCGACTTTTGCGCCGAGCAGCATTTGTTGCTGGACTTGGTGGTAGAAGACCAGACCGTGGGCCTCAAGCGCATGCGCGCCGGTGAAGTGGCGGCCTGTATCTGCGCCAGCGAACGCCCGGTGGCCGGGGCGCGCAGTCTGTTGCTCGGTGCCATGCGCTACCGTGCGTTGGCCAGCCCTGCATTTATAACGCGGCATTTTCCCGAGGGCGTGCGTGCCGATCAGTTGGCACGCACGCCGGCGCTGGTGTTCGGCCCGGACGATTTCCTGCAGCACCGCTACCTGGCATCGCTGGGCGTGGACGGCGGTTTCGAGCACCATTTGTGCCCGTCCTCCGAAGGTTTTATTCGCCTGACCGAAGCCGGACTGGGTTGGGGCCTGGTGCCGGAATTACAGGTGCGCGACCAGTTGCAAAGCGGCGCTTTAGTCGAGTTGTTGCCAGATAAGCCCATCGACGTGCCGTTGTACTGGCATCATTGGCGCAGTGGTGGGCAATTGTTGGGGCTGCTGACCGATCACTTGGCCCAGGCCTGTGGCCAATGGTTGGTGCCGTTGGACTGATGGCGTGCGTCAAGGCAACAGCGATGAAAAACGAAAGAGCATGGGGTAACAAATGAAAATTCTGGTCACCGGCGCAAGCGGCTTCATCGGCGGGCGTTTTGCGCGTTTCGCCCTGGAGCAGGGCCTGGACGTGCGGGTCAACGGGCGGCGTGCCGAAGGTGTGGAGCACCTGGTAAGGCGCGGCGCCGAGTTTATCCAGGGTGATCTCAATGATGCCGACCTGGTGCGCGAGCTGTGCCGCGATGTCGAAGCCGTGGTGCATTGCGCCGGCGCCGTCGGGTTGTGGGGCAAGTACCAGGACTTCCACCAGGGCAATGTGCTGGTCACCGAAAACGTCGTCGAGGCCTGCCTCAAGGAGCGTGTCGGGCGCCTGGTGCACTTGTCGTCGCCGTCGATCTACTTTGATGGCCGCGACCACCTGGGGCTGACCGAGGAGCAAGTGCCAAAGCGCTTCAAGCATCCCTACGCCGCCACCAAATACCTGGCGGAGCAGAAGGTGTTTGGCGCCCAGGAATTCGGCCTCGAAGTACTTGCGCTGCGCCCGCGTTTTGTCACCGGGGCCGGCGACATGAGCATCTTCCCGCGCCTGCTTAAAATGCAGCGCAAGAACCGCCTGGCTATCGTCGGTGATGGTTTGAACAAGGTCGACTTCACCAGTGTGCACAACCTCAATGAGGCACTGCTCAGCAGCTTGCTCGCCACCGGCTCGGCGTTGGGCAAGGCCTACAACATCAGTAATGGCGCGCCGGTGCCAGTGTGGGATGTGGTCAATTATGTAATGCGCCAGATGGACATGCCCCAGGTCACCCGGTATCGGTCGTACGGTTTGTCCTACAGCGTGGCGGCGTTGAACGAGGCATTCTGCGCAATGTGGCCGGGTCGCCCGGAGCCGTCGTTGTCGCGCCTGGGCATGCAGGTCATGAACAAAGATTTCACCCTGGACATCAGCCGTGCCAGGCATTATCTCGACTACGAGCCCAAGGTCAGCCTGTGGACGGCGCTCGATGAGTTCTGCAGTTGGTGGAAAGCTCAGGAGCCGGGGCTGAAATAAGCTCACAACCAGCAACACATCGGGAACCGAATTCAGGCTTCCGGGTCGATCAATGCGGCGCCAACGGGGTTTATACTCCGCTCGCTCGGCTTTTCCGGTCGCCATCTCACCGATTCAGGGTTGATTCATGCGTAACGATGCCAAAGACGATTTCGACAACGTTCCCAGCCTGCGGGCCGACATCGGGGACGATGATGATTTCGAGCCGACTCCCGCCACCTCCGTGCGCTCGCGCACAACCAAGGTGGTCAAGGTCAAGAGCGCCAGCACCGGCCCCCTGTGGGCCTTGGTCGGCGCGCTGCTGATCGCCTTCGCCGGCCTTGCCTGGTGGAGCTTCCAGCAGATTTCCCTGATGGGCCAGCAGTTGGTCGCCACCCAGGAAAGCTTTGCACGCATCAGCGAAGAAGCGGCGGGGCGCCTGCAAGACATTTCCGGCAAGGTGGTGGCCAGCGAGGCCAACGTCAACAACGGCAGCGAAGCCCTCAAGTTGCAGATCAAGCAGTTGGAAACCCAATTGCTGGAGCAAGGCAAGCAGCAAGTCGGCGTGGCCGGGCAGGCAACCGAACTCGACCAGCGCCTGGCACAGATGAGTGCCAGCACCACTGAACTGTCGAACGCGAATGCCAAGCTACAAGGCCAGGTGCAGGCGCTGACCGATGCCGTGGCCACACTTAAGGCGGCGCAGGGTGAGGTCAAGGATCTGTCCGCCGACGTGGCGGCCCTTAAAAAGCAAGGCAACCCGAGCGCGGCCATCGCCCGCCTGGAACAGGACCTGGTGGTGCTCAAAAGCGCGCAGGAGAACCAGCCCGCCAATACTGATGCGCCAACCAATAAAGAGTTTGACGTGTTCCGCATCCAGACCACGCGCAACATCACCACGTTGCAGAGCCAGGTGCAGAACCTTAACCAACAGCTCAACGCGCCAGCGCGGGTCACCCCACTGGGCCAATGATCGTTCCCACGCTCTGCGTGGGAATGCCGCCATGGACGCTCCGCGTCCCGCTGTGGCGCAGAGCGCCACAGGCTGCATTACCACGCGGAGCGTGGGAACGATCGACGGGCTCTGCGTGGGAACGATCAAATGTCACCAGGTGGTGACATTTCCCATCCCCTTCGTTACTTGCCCTCGTCTCGCCCTTGTTTAGACTCCGGTCATCCCATAAAAAATAAAAAGGGCTACCCATGACCATGCAACCACTGCCTGCCAGCAGTTGGCTGAACGCACCTGCCCATCACGCCTGGCTCGCCAGCGAAGGCCAACGCCTGCTGGCGTTCGCCAAAGCCTCACGTCTGCCAGACGGCTTCGGCAACCTTGACGATACAGGCCAACTGCCGGCCGACGCCCACGCCGAAACCATGAACACGGCGCGCATGACCCACAGCTTTGCCATGGCCCATGCCATGGGGGTGCCGGGTTATGCCGACCTGGTTGCCCATGGCGTTGCCGCCCTCAGTGGCCCCTTGCACGATAGCGAACACGGCGGCTGGTTCGCCGCGCTCAACGCCTTGGATGGCAACCGTGGCAAAGCCGCTTACCTGCACGCGTTCGTTGCCCTGGCTGCCAGCTCTGCCGTAGTGGCCGGCGCACCCGGTGCGCAGAACCTGCTCAACGACGCCGTGCATATCATCGACCAGTTCTTCTGGAGCGAGGAGGAGGGCGTGATGCTCGAGTCCTTCGCCCAGGACTGGAGCGGCGTCGAAGCCTATCGCGGCGCCAACAGCAACATGCACGCCACCGAAGCCTTCCTGGCACTGGCCGATGTCACCGGTGAAACACGCTGGCTGGACCGCGCGCTGCGCATTGCCGAGCGCGTTATCCACACTCACGCTGCCGGCAACCAGTTCATGGTGATCGAGCATTTCGACACGCACTGGCAACCCTTGCTCGGCTACAACGAAGACAACCCTGCCGATGGCTTCCGCCCGTATGGCATCACCCCCGGCCACGGTTTCGAATGGGCACGTTTGGTGCTGCACCTGGAAGCTGCACGCCTGCAAGCCGGGCTGGCCACGCCGGACTGGCTGGTGAGCGACGCCCGCGGCCTGTTCGCCAGCGCCTGCGAATACGCCTGGGCCGTGGACGGCGCTCCCGGCATCGTCTACACCCTGGACTGGAAGCACCAGCCAGTGGTGCGCGAGCGCCTGCACTGGACCCACGCCGAAGCCAGCGCGGCGGCCCAGGCTTTGCTCAAACGCACCGGCGAGCTGCATTACGAAACCTGGTATCGGCGCTTTTGGGAGTTCTGCGAAAGCCACTTTATCGACCGTATCAACGGCAGCTGGCACCACGAACTCAGCCCGCACAACCAACCCAGCAGCAAGATCTGGGGTGGCAAGCCGGACCTGTACCATGCCTGGCAAGCGGTCGTACTGCCTGCACTACCCTTGTCACCGAGTATGACCAGCGCATTGGGCCAAGGATGTTATGTCACCAAGTGGTGACATTTGTGCGTCCCTTTGTTACCTGCGCGCTAAAAATCCATGTTTAAACTCCGTGCAGCGCAAGCTCTAGACTTGCATGCATAACAACAAGAAAAGGTATTCAGATGAACGCGATTAATCGCCTCGCCGTTGCTATTTCCATTGCCTCGTTGTTTCCCCTCAGTGCATTTGCCGCCGACTCGAAAGGGACGGTTGAAGTTGTGCATTGGTGGACCTCAGGCGGTGAAAAAGCAGCAGTAGACGTACTGAAGGCTCAAGTTGAGAAAGATGGCTTCGTCTGGAAAGACGGCGCCGTAGCCGGTGGCGGTGGCGCCACTGCAATGACTGTGCTGAAAAGCCGCGCAGTCGCTGGCAACCCGCCAGGCGTTGCCCAGATCAAAGGCCCGGACATTCAGGAATGGGCGTCCACTGGCTTGCTCGACACCGACGTGCTTAAAGACGTCGCCAAAGAAGAAAAGTGGGACTCGCTGCTCGACAAGAAAGTCTCCGATACCGTGAAGTACGAAGGTAACTACGTTGCCGTGCCGGTCAATATTCACCGCGTAAACTGGCTGTGGATCAACCCGGAAGTCTTCAAGAAAGCCGGTATCACCAAGAACCCGACCACCCTCGAAGAATTCTACGCAGCCGGCGACAAGCTCAAGGCCGCAGGCTTCATCCCGCTCGCCCACGGTGGCCAGCCTTGGCAGGACAGCACCGTATTTGAAGCGGTCGTACTGTCGGTGATGGGTGCCGACGGCTACAAGAAAGCCCTGGTTGACCTGGATAACGACGCGCTGACCGGCCCGCAAATGGTCAAGGCCCTGACTGAGCTTAAAAAGGTCGCGACCTATATGGACGTCGACGGCAAAGGCCAGGACTGGAACCTGGAAGCCGGCAAAGTCATCAACGGCAAGGCCGGCATGCAGATCATGGGTGACTGGGCCAAGTCCGAGTGGACTGCCGCCAAGAAAGTCGCCGGCAAAGACTACGAGTGCGTAGCTTTCCCAGGTACCGACAAAGCCTTTACCTACAACATCGACTCCCTGGCGGTGTTCAAAGTTAAAGACAAGGGCACTCAGGAAGGTCAGAAGGACATCGCCAAAGTGGTACTGGGTGAAAACTTCCAGAAAGTCTTCAGCATCAACAAAGGCTCGATCCCGGTTCGTACCGACATGCTCAATGAAATGGACAAGCTCGGTTTCGACTCCTGCGCCCAGACCGCTGCCAAAGACTTCCTGGCGGACGCCAAGACCGGTGGCCTGCAGCCAAGTATGGCCCACAACATGGCCACTACCCTGGCGGTACAAGGTGCGTTCTTTGATGTCGTGACCAACTACATCAACGACCCGAAAGCCGACCCGGCCGACACCGCCAAGAAACTCGGCGCTGCGATCAAGTCTGCCAAGTAACGGTTAGCACGGCTGGTCCTTGTGAGGGGAAACCCCCTGACCCCTCACAAGGCTTGCTCCTGTAGTCCTTTTTCCCTGTACTGGATTTTCCCATGAGTTCTGTTGCTGTGTTCAGCAAGGCCTCGCCGTTCGATGCGCTGCAGCGCTGGCTCCCTAAGCTGGTGCTGGCGCCGAGCATGTTCATCGTGCTGGTGGGCTTCTACGGCTACATCCTGTGGACATTCGTGCTGTCGTTCACCACGTCCACGTTCCTGCCCAGCTACAAATGGGCCGGTCTTGCACAATACGCGCGGTTGTTCGACAACGACCGTTGGTGGGTGGCGAGCAAGAACCTGGCGCTGTTCGGCGGGATGTTTATCGGCATCACCTTGGTGATCGGCGTGACACTGGCGATTTTCCTCGACCAGAAAATCCGCCGCGAAGGCTTTATCCGCACCATTTACCTGTACCCGATGGCGCTCTCGATGATCGTGACCGGTACGGCCTGGAAATGGCTGCTCAACCCGGGCATGGGCCTGGACAAACTTCTGCGTGACTGGGGCTGGGAAGGCTTCCGTCTCGACTGGCTGATCGACCCCGACCGCGTGGTGTACTGCCTGGTGATTGCCGCCGTGTGGCAAGCCTCGGGCTTCATCATGGCGATGTTCCTGGCCGGCCTGCGTGGCGTTGATCAGTCGATCGTGCGCGCCGCGCAAATCGATGGCGCCAGCCTGCCGCGCATCTATTGGAGCGTGGTGCTGCCAAGCCTGCGCCCGGTGTTCTTCAGTGCGGTGATGATCCTCGCGCACATCGCGATCAAGAGCTTCGACCTGGTAGCGGCCATGACCGCCGGCGGCCCGGGCTACTCGTCCGACCTGCCTGCGATGTTCATGTACTCGTTCACCTTCAGCCGTGGCCAGATGGGCATGGGCTCGGCCAGTGCAATCCTGATGCTCGGCGCGATCCTCGCGATCATCGTGCCTTACCTGTATTCCGAGCTGAGGACCAAGCGCAATGACTAGTCTCGCCTCCAAACCTGCCATCAGCCTGAGTCGCATCGCGATCTACGCGGTGCTGATCCTCGCCGTGCTGCTGTACCTGGTGCCGCTGGTGGTGATGCTGCTGACCAGCTTCAAAACCCCCGAAGATATCAGCACCGGCAACCTGCTGAGCTGGCCGACCGTCGTGACCGGCATCGGCTGGGTCAAGGCCTGGGCCACCGTTGACGGTTACTTCTGGAACTCGATCAAGATCACCGTTCCGGCGGTACTGATCTCCACCGCCATCGGCGCGTTGAACGGCTATGTGCTGTCGTTCTGGCGCTTCAAAGGTTCGCAGCTGTTCTTCGGCTTGCTGCTGTTCGGCTGCTTCCTGCCGTTCCAGACCGTGCTGCTGCCGGCCTCGTTCACCCTCGGCAAGATGGGCCTGGCCAGTACCACCACGGGCCTGGTGTTTGTGCACGTGGTCTACGGGTTGGCGTTTACTACGCTGTTCTTCCGTAATTACTACGTGAGCATTCCGGATGCTCTGATCAAGGCGGCGCGACTGGACGGTGCAGGTTTCTTCACCATCTTCCGGCTGATCATTCTGCCGATGTCGACGCCGATCATCATGGTCTGCCTGATCTGGCAGTTCACCCAGATCTGGAACGACTTCCTGTTTGGCGTGGTGTTCTCCAGCGGCGACTCGCAGCCCATTACGGTGGCGCTGAACAACCTGGTCAACACCAGCACCGGGGCCAAGGAATATAACGTGGATATGGCGGCGGCGATGATCGCCGGGCTGCCGACCCTGCTGGTCTATGTGATCGCAGGCAAGTATTTCGTGCGCGGCCTCACGGCCGGCGCGGTCAAGGGGTAATCATGGCTACGCTCGAACTTCGCAATGTAAACAAGACCTATGGCGCCGGCCTGCCCGACACCTTGAAGAACATCGAACTGTCGATCAAAGAGGGTGAGTTCCTGATTCTGGTCGGCCCTTCGGGGTGCGGTAAATCCACGCTGATGAACTGCATCGCCGGCCTTGAGACCATCACCGGCGGCGCGATCATGATCGGCGACCAGGACGTGAGCGGCATGAGCCCCAAGGACCGTGACATCGCCATGGTGTTTCAGTCCTACGCGCTGTACCCGACCATGAGCGTGCGCGAGAACATCGAGTTCGGTCTCAAGATCCGCAAGATGCCCCAGGCGGATATCGACGCCGAAGTGGCGCGCGTGGCCAAGCTGCTGCAGATCGAGCACCTGCTTAACCGCAAGCCAGGTCAGTTGTCCGGTGGCCAGCAACAGCGTGTGGCCATGGGCCGCGCCCTGGCACGTCGGCCGAAGATCTACCTGTTCGACGAACCGCTGTCCAACCTCGACGCCAAGCTGCGTGTCGAGATGCGCACCGAAATGAAACTGATGCACCAGCGCCTGAAAACCACCACCGTGTACGTCACCCACGACCAGATCGAAGCAATGACCCTGGGCGATAAAGTGGCGGTGATGAAGGACGGCATCATTCAACAATTTGGCACGCCGAAAGAAATCTATAACGACCCGGCCAACCTGTTTGTGGCAAGCTTTATCGGTTCACCTCCAATGAACTTCATACCTTTGCGCCTGCAACGCAAGGACGGTCGCCTGGTGGCACTGCTCGACAGCGGCCAGGCCCGTTGCGAGCTGCCGCTGGGTATGAGTGATGCTGGGCTTGAAGATCGCGATGTGATCCTGGGTCTGCGCCCGGAGCAAATTGTTCTGGCCACGGGTGAAGCGAATGGGTCGTCGAGCATTCGTGCCGAAGTCCAGGTCACTGAGCCAACCGGTCCGGACACGTTGGTGTTTGTGCAACTCAACGACACCAAAGTCTGCTGCCGCCTCGCGCCGGACGTTGCACCGCAGGTCGGTGAGACCCTGACCCTGCAATTCGACCCGGCCAAGGTATTGCTGTTCGACGCCAAAACCGGAGAACGCTTGGGCACTGCTGCCTCATTGCCTGCACACGGGCATGCCGACAACGTGGCCCAATTCAAAGGCCGCTGAAGCAGATAACTTGTTGTTTTGGTTAAAAAAAGTAACCCGCGTTAGATAAAAACAGTTAAATAACAATAAAGACGAGGATGTAGGGATGAAAAAGCAACACAACAACACTCGGCTGATCTGCCAACTGTCAGCAGCAGCAGCCCTGGTATTGTCCGCCAATGCGATGGCGGCCGATGCATTCAGCGCCGATTCCAAGTGGATGACCGGTGATTGGGGTGGCGAGCGTACCAAGCTGATCGAGCAAGGTATCGACATCAAGGCTGACTACGTAGGGGAAATGGGCGCCAACCTGCACGGCGGCTATAACGACGACAAGACCGGCCGTTACTCCGACCAGTTCGGGTTGGGCGTAGCGCTCGATCTGCAAAAGCTGTGGGGCTGGGACAACACCCAGGCCAAGATCCAGTTGACCAACCGTAATGGCCAAAACATCTCCAACGACCGTATCGGTGACCCGCGTGCCGGCACGCTGAGTTCGTCGATGGAAGTCTATGGTCGTGGCCACATGGTGCGTCTGACCCAGTTCTGGATTCAGCACCAGATGTTCGATAACAAGCTGGACGTGAAACTCGGTTACTTCGGTGAAGGCGAAGACTTCAACACCTTCCCATGCGACTTCCAGAACCTGTCGTTCTGTGGCTCGCAGGTGGGTAACTATGTAAACACCTGGTACAACTGGCCGGTCGCCCAGGCCGCTATCCGCGTGAAGTACAACATCACGCCTGAGCTGTATGCGCAGATCGGTGCGTACAACCAGAACCCGTCGCAGCTTGAGCACGGCAATGGCTTCAAGCTCAGCGGCAGCGGCACCAAGGGCACCGTGATTCCGGTGGAGTTGGTCTGGTCGCCGAAGGTCAATGGCCTGCCGGGCGAATACCGCGTGGGTTACTACAAGAGCGCCGCGGATGCCAGCGACGTACGTGAAGACGTTAACGGCAACGATGCCGCCACCTCAGGCTTGGCTTACCGTACCCGTAGCAGCAAAAGCGGCTATTGGGGCGTTGTGCAGCAGCAACTTACCACCCATAACGGCGACGCGTCGCGCGGCCTGAACATCGCGGCCAACGCCACCTTCCACGACAAGGACACCAACCTCGTCGACAACTATCAGTCGTTGATGCTGGTCTACAAAGGCCCGTTCGATGCGCGTCCAAAAGATGACGTCGGTATCGGTTTCTCCCGCATCCATGTCAACCAGGACGTGAGGAAAAACGCAGAGTTGCTGAACGCAGCCGGTGGTTTCACCGACTACGATCAGGTGGGCTACGCGCCGCTGCGTGACACCGAGTACAACACTGAAATCAACTACGGCTTCCACGTCACCAACTGGCTGACCGTGCGTCCTAACCTGCAATACGTTACCCACCCAGGTGGCGTCGATAAAGTCGACAACGCGTTGGTAGCGGGCCTGAAAATTCAGTCTACGTTCTAACGCTGTTGCGATAAGCTCCTTCTCTCTGTGCGCATTTTGCGGGTAGCCATGGCTACCCGCTTTTTTTGGGGCGCGCTGCACTACCCATGTGGGAGCTGGCTTGCCTGCGATGCAAACGACGCGGTCTGCCTGGATGGCCGAGGCGATGCCATCGCAGGCAAGCCAGCTCCCACAGGGTAACCAAGCTTGAGCAACAATGAACTCCAGGACCGTGGCACATGCATGAGCATCCGCTGCAACGCTTTTTCAAATCCCTGCGTGAACAACCGGTGTTCGCCTGGGAGCGCTTTCAGATGCGCGATGTATTGGTGATCGACCATCCGCTGTGCCAGGCGGTGTTCAGCCGCCAGGGTGCGCAATTGCTGCACTTTCAGCCCACAGGCCAGAAACCCTGGCTGTGGTGCGCAGCCAAGTGGCCACAAGTCGGCGCCATCCGTGGTGGCGTGCCGGTGTGCTGGCCCTGGTATGGGCGCCATCCGAGCGAAAACGCCTGGCCGTCCCATGGCTGGGCGCGGCTGATCGACTGGAAACTGCTCGACAGCAGCACCGACGACGACGGCGTGCGCCTGCACTGGCAATTGCAGCTGTGCGACTGGCAGGTCGACCTGCACGCGCACCTGGGCGAGACCCTGGAGCTGCGCCTGAGCACCGAGCACCAGGACGAGTTGCCGTGCCAGTTGAGCCATGCGTTGCACGCTTATTGGCGTATTGGTCACGTCGACGAGATAGCGCTGTCTGGGCTTGACGGTGCGCAAGGTTATGACCAGCTCAGCCGTCAGGTTTGCCAGCAGGAAGGTGAACTGCGAGTGGATGGCGGCTGCCAGCGGGTGTTCCAGCATGAGGGTGAACTGCAGCTCAAGGACCACGCCTGGCAACGCGAACTGTGCATCGACACCGGCGACAGCGCCGACACCGTGGTATGGCATCCGGGCAGTCGGCCGTTGTTGGGCGTGAGCTTTAACGAGGCGTCGGGGTTTGTGTGCGTGGAGTCGGCGATGGCGGCAGCCAGTCTGGCGCCGGGGGAGCGGGCGCACCTGAGTTTGCAGGCGCGGGCCGGGGTTTAGTGGTGGAGCTTATGGCGCTATCGCAGGCAAGCCAGCTCCCACAGGGGAATCCATTCCAAATGGGCAGCTCGGTTCACTGTGGGAGCTGGCTTGCCTGCGATAGGGTCGGTACTGCTGGTGGAGATTGCTGCTAGTTGAATTCATCCCCCACCGGATACCGGCTGTCATTCAAGCTCTCTTTGATCTTGCGCAGATGCGGCTGGAAATCCACCCCGCGGCGCAAGGTCATGCCGGTTGCCAGCACGTCCAGCACCGTTAACTGAATGATCCGCGACGTCATCGGCATGTAGATGTCAGTGTCTTCCGGCAATGGAATGTTCAAGCTCACCGTACTGGCCTTGGCCAAGGGCGAGTTCTCGGCAGTCACGCCCAGTACCGACGCACCGTTTTCCCGGGCGATACGCGCCACTTCCACCAGCTCCCGGGTACGCCCGGTGTAGGAAATGATCACAAACAGCTCGCCCGTATGCGCCACAGACGCGATCATGCGCTGCATCAGCACGTCGGCATGGGCGGTCACGGCCAGGTTGAAGCGGAAGAACTTGTGCAGCGCATCCATGGCCACCGGTGCCGAAGCGCCCAGGCCAAAGAAATGGATCTGCCGCGCCTGGATCAACAAATCCACGGCCTTGCTGATCAGCGCCGGGTCGAGGGCCTGGCACGCACTGTCCAGGGAGGCAATGGCGCTGCCAAAGATCTTCTGGGTGTAGGCCTCAGGGTTATCATCGGCCTCCACGGCGCGGCTCACATACGCCGCACCACTGGCCAGACTTTGCGCCAGCTGCAATTTAAGTTCAGGGTAACCGCTGACGCCGAACGAACGGCAGAAACGGTTGACCGTCGGTTCACTGACCGAGGCGGCTTGGGCGAGGGCGGCGATCGAGAAGCGGGTCGCCTGCTGTGGGTTTTGCAGGATGACCTCGGCGACTTTTTTCTCGGCCTTGTTCAATTCTTCGAGGCGGTTCCGGATCTGTTCCAGAAGATTTCGCACGCGGTCCATTCAGTCTTTCCTTCGGGCGACGATGCAAATAAAGGGCGGTAACCCATCGACGAGTGGCCCTTTGCGGTGGCCTATCCTACTGAGGGTAGCTGAACACCACCACTCGGAATGCGTATTTCGGGAAAATGTTGTGGTTATTACTACATTTTTCCTTGAGTGATGCCTTGAAAAAAGGTATTTGTAGCTTAACTTGATAAAAGAACAAACATCATGCCTTCGATAACCGTAGAACCCTGCACCTTTGCCCTGTTTGGCGCCTTGGGTGATCTGGCGCTGCGCAAGTTATTTCCTGCCCTCTACCAACTCGATGGCGCCGGGCTGCTGCACGACGATACGCGCATCCTGGGCCTGGCCCGTGAAGCCGGTTCCGAGCAGGAGCACCTGGCCCATATCGAAAAAGAACTGCGTAACTACGTCGGCAAGGAACTCGACGAAGCTGTGGCCGCGCGCTTCCTGGCGCGTCTGGCCTACGTGCACGTCGACTTCATGAAAGCCGATGACTACGTCGCTCTGGCCGAAAAAGTCGGCAGCGACCAACGCCTGATCGCCTATTTCGCCACCCCGGCGGCGGTGTATGGCGCGATCTGCGAGAACCTCGCCAAGGTCGGCCTGGCGGACAACACCCGCGTGGTGCTGGAAAAGCCCATCGGTTCGGACCTGGAATCCTCGCGCAAGGTCAACGACGCCGTGGCGCAGTTTTTCCCGGAAAACCGCACCTACCGCATCGACCACTACCTGGGCAAAGAAACCGTACAGAACCTGATTGCGCTGCGTTTCGCCAACAGCCTGTTCGAAACCCAGTGGAACCAGCACTACATTTCCCACGTGGAAATCACCGTGGCCGAGCAGGTCGGTATCGAAGGCCGTTGGGGTTACTTCGACAAGGCCGGCCAACTGCGTGACATGATCCAGAATCACTTGCTGCAGCTGCTGTGCCTGATCGCCATGGACCCACCGGCCGACCTGTCCGCCGACAGCATCCGTGACGAGAAGGTCAAGGTGCTCAAGGCCCTGGCGCCGATCAGCCCGGAAGGCCTGACCACCCAAGTGGTGCGCGGCCAGTACATCGCCGGCTACAGCGCCGGCAAGCCGGTGCCGGGCTACCTGGAAGAAGAGAACTCCAACACCCAGAGCGACACCGAGACGTTCGTCGCCCTGCGTGCCGATATCCGCAACTGGCGTTGGGCTGGCGTGCCGTTCTACCTGCGTACTGGCAAACGCATGCCGCAAAAGCTGTCGCAGATCGTCATTCACTTCAAGGAACCGTCCCACTATATCTTCGCCCCCGAGCAGCGCCTGCAGATCAGCAACAAACTGATCATCCGCCTGCAGCCGGACGAAGGTATTTCCTTGCGCGTGATGACCAAAGAGCAAGGCCTGGACAAGGGCATGCAACTGCGCAGCGGCCCGCTGCAACTGAATTTTTCCGACACCTATCGCAGTGCACGGATTCCCGATGCCTACGAGCGGCTGTTGCTGGAAGTAATGCGCGGCAATCAGAACCTGTTTGTTCGCAAAGATGAAATCGAAGCCGCGTGGAAGTGGTGTGACCAGTTGATCGCCGGGTGGAAAAAATCCGGTGATGCGCCCAAGCCGTATGCGGCGGGGTCCTGGGGGCCGATGAGCTCAATTGCACTGATCACGCGGGATGGGAGGTCGTGGTATGGCGATATCTGAATTGAAACTGCCTCAGGGCGTGACAGCCCATGAGTACCGCACGCCGGTGTTGCTGGCCGATGGCCTGGCCACTGACGTGGCCGAGCAACTGCGCGCGGCCATCAGTGCCCGTGGCGAAGCGACCCTGGTCGTGTCCGGTGGCCGCAGCCCCGTGGCGTTTTTTCAGAACCTGGCCAAACAAGGCCTGGACTGGTCCAAGGTCACCATCACCCTGGCCGACGAGCGCTGGGTGCCGGTGGAACATGCCGACAGCAATGCCGGCCTGTTGAAAAAGTATTTGCTCCAGGGCCCGGCGGCCAAGGCCAAGTTCCTCAGCCTGTACAACGTTGCCGCGAACCTGGAAGACGCCGCCGAACTGGCCGATCGCCAGTTGGCAGAGCTACCCGCGATCGATGTGCTGGTACTCGGCATGGGCGATGACGGCCACACCGCATCGCTGTTCCCCAACAGCCCCAACCTGGGCGAGGCGCTCAAGCCTGACGGCACGCGCCGTTGCTGGCCGATGCTGGCGCCGACTGTGCCGCACCAGCGCCTGACCATGAGTCGCGCGCTGCTGGCCACGGCCCATTACACCGTGCTGTCGATTTCCGGCAGTTCGAAATTGACCACCTTGAGCGCCGCGCTGGCCAGTGACGACGTTGCTGCCATGCCGATTCGCGCGTTTTTGCAACCTACTTTAGAGATTTACTGGTGCCCATGAGCCAAGGATCAGCCGCTATGAAAAGCCCTCAACCGACCGTGTCCATGGCGGACAAAGTTGCCCTGATCGACAGCCTCTGCGCCAAGGCGCGGATCCTGCCGGTGATCACCATCGCCCGCGAACAGGACATCCTGCCGCTGGCCGATGCCCTGGCAGCCGGCGGTTTGACCGCATTGGAAGTGACCCTGCGCTCCGAGTTCGGCCTCAAGGCCATTCAGGTACTGCGCGAGCAACGCCCTGAACTGTGCACCGGTGCCGGCACCGTACTCGACCGCCACATGCTCGAAGCGGCCGAGGTTGCCGGTTCGCAGTTCATCGTCACCCCCGGCATTACCCGTGACCTGCTGGAAGCCTCGGTGCACAGCCCGATTCCGCTGTTGCCTGGCATCAGCAATGCTTCCGGCATCATGGAAGGCTATGGCCTGGGTTATCGCCGCTTCAAGCTGTTCCCGGCCGAAGTCAGCGGCGGCGTGGCTGCAATCAAGGCCCTGGGCGGCCCGTTCGGCGAAGTTAAATTCTGCCCAACCGGCGGCGTTGGCCCGGCCAACATCAAAAACTACATGGCGTTGAAAAACGTGATGTGCGTGGGCGGTAGCTGGATGCTGGACCCTGAATGGGTCAAGAACGGCGACTGGGCCCGTATCCAGGAAGTCACCGCACAGGCGCTGGCACTGCTGGACTGATCTGATTTACCGAATCGTTGTTGCTGTGCTTAACGGCATTTTTGCGGTGCACTTGGTCGGTGTACCGCTTTTTTTTGCCTGCAAAAAACTCACATTCAACTCCGATCAACTGTGGGAGCTGGCTTGCCTGCGATAGCGGTGGGTCAGGTTAGGATGTTTCTACTGATACACCGCCATCGCAGGCAAGCCAGCTCCCACAGTTTTAGTCCGTGCTTAACTCAGTTATTGCGTTGACCAACACATCGATGTCTGCCGCCGACGTCACTAGCCCAGGCGTCACCCGAATACAGGTTCCAAACGCCGCACCTGTGCGCGTGGTGGTAAACAGGTCGTACTCCTTGAGCAACCGATCCGCCATCGCCGTCTGATCCCGCCCAGTAAACTTGAACGCCGTAATCGCGCAATACAGCCGCGGATCATCCGGTGTCAGCACCTCAATCCCCGGCAACCCGCGCACCTGGCTGACCCAGCGATCACGCAGGTAATTGACGCGCGCACCCTTGGCCGCCGAGCCGCCGAGGTTGCGATGTTCCTCCAGCACCAACGGCAAGGTCATCAACGCCGGAAAATTCGGCGTGCTGTAGGAGGTGCGCGCACGCACGTCGCTGGCGGGGTAGTGAAACTCACCCATGTCCGGGTCGATATCGGCCAGGCGCTCCGGGGCGATGTACAGAAAACCCAGGGTCAGCGGCGCGCCGATCCATTTATGCAGGTTGAACCCGGCGAACTGAATGCCCAGTTCGGCGAGGTTGAAGTCAATCTGGCCCAACGCATGGGCGCCATCAAGAATCACGTCCACGCCATGCTCACGGGCCGCTTTAGCGATGGCTGCGACCGGCATCACCAGGCCGGTGCGGTGGGTGACATGGGTCAGCGCCATCAGCTTGAGGCGCGGGTACTGCACGAACGCATTGCGATAGGTCTGCACCAGGCTGTCGAAACTGGCTGGGTGGGCGTGGGCAAGTTCGACGACTTCCACGCCGCGAACACCGGCCAACCAGCGCATGGCGCCTTTGACCGTGTCGTACTCCAGATCACTGATCAGCACCTGATCGCCTGGTTGCAGGCTGTTGTAGTTGCGGATCAGCGATTGCAAAGCCTCGGTGGCGTTGCGGGTGAAAGCGATCGCCTCCGGGTCGGCATCGATCAGCCCGGCCAGTTGCTGACGGATCTCGACATTTTCACCTTGCTCGAAGCGCTGACGCACATACAGCGAGTTGCTGCGGTTAATAAAGGCCACATGCTCCAGATACTGCGCCTGCACAGCACGGCTCATGCGCCCGAAGTAGCCGTTTTCCAGATTGATCGGGCCAGGCTCCAGCTCATAGCGCTGGGCGATGGCGTGCCAGTGACATTCGTTGTCTGCATTCCTTGGCATAGCGTGGGCTCTTAATGGCGGGGGGCGGGTTTGCCGTGCTTTACGCGCAGCGGCTCCAGCAGTTCTGACAGGCCGTTGTGGTCGATTTCCTGCATCAAAGCGAGCAAACCGCCCAGCTCGCCGTGAGGAAAACCCTCACGGGCAAACCAGTTCAGGTAGGGGCCGGGCAGGTCGGCGATGATGCGTCCCTTGTACTTGCCGAAGGGCATTTCGCGGGTGATCAGCAATTCGAGTTTTTCGGGGTTCATGGGCTTCAAGGGTTGGCGTCGAGTCCTTGGAAAATACAGGCATTCTGCATGAAGGCCAAATGACAGATCATGCAAATAACGTACATACAGATGGTTCAATATTTTGTAAGTGGCTGATATATATCAATAAATTAATTTTTCAAAACCTGGCACGGGCGCTGCAATCATTAAGACAACCTTCTAACCTGCACAAGGAATTGAAAAATGACTGACATCAACAAAGAATCGATCTCCGTACTCAACGACCTGATCGAAACCAGCAAAGACGGCCAGAAAGGCTTCGCGACTTGTGCTGAAGACATCAAGCATCCTGAGCTCAAGGCGCTGTTCCAGAAACGCTCCGCCGATTGCGCCACTGCCGCAGCCGAGCTGCAAACCGCCGTGCGTGCCCTGGGTGGCGATCCGGAAGAATCCGGTTCGGTTGCCGGCGCTCTGCACCGTGGCTGGGTCGACGTGAAGTCGCTGGTCACCGGTAAAGATGAAGAGGCAGTACTGAACGAAGCCGAGCGCGGTGAAGACCACGCCCTGAAGGCTTACAAGGAAGCGATCGAGAAAATCAACAAGCACAACCTGCTGGGTATTCGTGACCTGGTTGAGCGTCAGTTCCACGGCGCACAACGTAACCACGACCAGGTGAAAGCCCTGCGTAACCAGGCTCGCGCTAACTCGTAAGCCCTGTGTTGTAACTGCCTAAGCTGTAACTGAATGTGGGAGCTGGCTTGCCTGCGATAGCATCACCCCGGTGTAACTGATACGCCGAGGTGTGTATCGCAGGCTAGCCAGCTCCCACATTTGCTTTGTATTGATTTTGAGATTTCTATCAGCCAATGCTGATCGGCGGCAGCTCAGTCAACGTAACAACCTGTTGCTTGCGCGGCGCAAGAATTTCAGCCTCACCGTCCACCACCAGCTCATCGCGCTGGTTGAAGACGCGCGTGGCGATGCGCACACGAAACTTGGGCAACTTCTCCAGGATCTCCAGGCGCACGGTCAAGGTGTCGCCGATTTTCACCGGCTTCTGGAAGCTCATCTGCTGGCCGATGTAGATAGTGCCCGGCCCAGGCAGCTCGCACGCTACCGCTGCACTGATCAACGCGCCGCTGAACATGCCGTGGGCGATACGCTCCTTGAACATGGTCGCCTTGGCGTACTCGGCATCCAGGTGCACCGGGTTGTGGTCGCCGGACATCGCCGCGAACAGCTGGATATCGCGCTCTTCGACGGTCTTGCTGTAGCTGGCGGTCTGGCCGACTTCGAGGGCTTCGTATGGGGTGTTGGTAACCTGGGTCATCTAAAGGTGCATCCTGTGGCTAATCGGTAATTTAATAGATTGATTTTAAAGGAAAAAGTTACTCGCAGCGCGCCGGCCTGCGTAACGTCAAGGCCTGGTCGAGCCACTTCAGAACATCCGCTGTCACGTCATCGCGGTTGGTTTCGTTGAACACTTCATGACGCGCCTGCGGGTAGATATTCAATTGCAGGTTCTGGCAACCAGCCTCACGCAGGGCATGGGCCAGGCTTTTGAGACGTTTGCCTTCACTTACCGGATCACATTCGCCGCCCATTATCATAATTGGCAGGCCCGGATCGATCTGTGCGAGGTTGGACGCTTTGCTGATTTGCTGCAAGCCGCCGAGCAAGTCGATCCACAACTGGTTGGTACAGCGAAAGCCGCACAGCGGGTCATTGATGTACTTGTCCACCTCCAGCGGGTCGCGGCTTAGCCAGTCAAACGCGGTGCGGTTGGGCTTGAATGCCTTGTTGAATGAGCCGAACGACAAAAAGTCGATCAATGCACTGCGCCCGCGCAGGCCTTGGCGTGCGCGCTCCAGTCGGGCAATGACGCCGGCGGCGCGGTAAAGCGCCACCGGCTGGTAATTCGAACCGCTGAGAATCGCCCCGTTCAGGCTCGCGCTATGGTGCAACAGGTACGCCTGGGCGATATAGCTGCCCATGCTGTGGCCCAGCAAGATGATCGGCAGGCCCGGCTGCTGCTGGCCGATGTGCTGGTTGAGGCTGGCGAGGTCGCCCACCACTTTATTCCAGCCATCCTTTTCGGCGTACAGGCCCAGCGTGCCTTCATCGGCGGTGCGGCCATGGCCACGCTGGTCCGGCGCGTACAGGCCGTAGCCGGCTGCGCACAGCGCTTCGGCCAGGCGTGCATAGCGCCCGCTGTGTTCGGCCATGCCGTGGGACAGCATGATCATGGCCTTGGCGGGCCCGTCCGGCAGCCATTGATTGACGTACAGGCGGCTGCGGTCATTCGCGGTCAGCCAGAAGGTGCTGTGATTCATAGCGCTTCCTTTGCTCAGGGTCGTTGCAGTGTATAGCTCATCTGGCCGGGGCTGGTGTATCTGCCTACACGTTAGGGGCAAGATTCATACAATAAATGACACAGTTGCGCGTATTTGCCTGTTTGGCCATAGCTGCTAACGTCCCCAAAGCTCCGCTTTTTATACCAATGAGAAAGCGGCCGGACACACTCAGGTACGAGGACAAGAATAATGCAACCTGATTTCTGGAATGACAAACGCGCGGCGGGCGTTCCCAATGATATCGACCTCACTACCTACAAATCGGTGATCGAAGTCTTTGAACGCTCCTGCAAGGCCTTTGCCGACCGTCCGGCGTTCAGCAACATGGGCATCACCCTGACCTACGCCGAGCTTGAGCGCCAGAGTGCCGCGTTCGCCGGCTACCTGCAAAACCACACCGACCTCAAGCCTGGCGAGCGCATCGCGGTGCAGATGCCCAACGTGCTGCATTACCCGATTGCGGTGTTCGGCGCGCTGCGCGCCGGGTTGATCGTGGTCAACACCAACCCGCTGTACACCCCGCGTGAGATGCGCCACCAGTTCAAGGATGCTGGCGTGCGCGCGCTGGTCTATCTCAACCTGTTCGGTTCGCGGGTGCAGGACGTGTGCACCGACACCGAGATCGACTACCTGATCGAAGCCAGGATGGGCGACTTCATGCCCGCCGCCAAAGGCTGGCTGGTCAACACCGTGGTCGACAAGGTCAAGAAAATGGTCCCGGCCTACAGCCTGCCACGTGCGGTGTCGTTCAAGCGCGCCTTGCGCATGGGCGCGGGCCAGGCGGTGGTTCGCCACCCGGTGACGCTGGATGATATCGCCGTGCTGCAATACACCGGCGGCACCACCGGCCTGGCCAAGGGCGCGATGCTCACCCACGGCAACCTGGTGGCGAATATGCAGCAGGCGCGGGCGTGCATGTCCCAGGTCACCGATGACGGCCAGCCGCTGGTGAAAGAAGGGCAGGAGGTGATGATTGCGCCGCTGCCGCTGTACCACATCTATGCTTTTACCGCGAACTGCATGTGCATGATGGTGACCGGCAACCACAACGTGCTGATCACCAACCCGCGTGACATCGGCGGGTTTATCAAGGAGCTGAAAAAGTGGCGGTTCTCCTGCTTGCTCGGGTTGAACACGCTGTTCGTGGCGCTCATGGATCACCCCGACTTCAAGACCCTGGATTTCTCCCATCTCAAGATCACCAATTCGGGTGGCACTGCGCTGGTCAAGGCCACCGCCGAGCGCTGGAAGGCACTCACCGGTTGCTCCATCGGCGAAGGTTACGGCCTCACCGAAACCTCGCCGGTGGCCAGCACCAACCCCTACGGCAGCCAGTCGCGGCTGGGCACCGTGGGCATTCCGGTGCCGGGCACGGCGATGAAAGTGATTGATGATGAAGGCCGCGAGCTGCCCCTGGGCGAGCGCGGCGAGCTGTGCATCAAAGGCCCGCAGGTGATGAAGGGTTACTGGCAGCAACCCGTGGCCACCGCCGAGACCCTGGACGCCGAAGGTTGGCTCAAAACCGGTGATATTGCGGTGATCGACACCGATGGTTTTGTCAGCATCGTCGATCGCAAGAAAGACCTGATCATCGTCTCGGGCTTCAATGTGTACCCCAACGAGATCGAAGACGTGGTGATGGCGCATCCAGCAGTGGCCAACTGCGCGGTGATCGGCGTACCGGACGAACGCACCGGCGAAGCGGTGAAGCTGTTTGTGGTGGCGCGCGCCCAAGGTGTGAGCGTTGATGAGTTGAAGGCGTACTGCAAGACCAACTTCACCGGGTACAAGGTGCCCAAGCACATTGTGTTGCGTGAGTCGTTGCCGATGACGCCGGTGGGCAAGATTTTGCGCAGGGAGCTGCGCGACATCGCCTGATGTGAAATGCAATAAAAAATGTGGGAGCTGGCTTGCCTGCGATAGCCATGTATCAGTCACCCGATTTATCGACTGATTCACCGCTATCGCAGGCAAGCCAGCTCCCACATTGCTGTTTATCGCTCCGTAAAGCCCATTCCAGAGCGATTTCCTGGCTTATAGAATCTTTGCTCTAAAAATGACCATTAGATATTCTTGAGTCATGTTTATGACTGTAGGGCCTTCTTTTGGCTCTAGGCGGCCCTTGGCAAAGCTGCTACTCTCGGCGCGCTTTGTGACTTCTCGGCCTGCTTGAAAGCGCCAGATTCACCTAAAAAAACATACACCAATAATAATCGCATCAAATGCGATGATGAATTCGCGTCGCTGAGGAGTGGGCTTCCATGAACGAAGACTTTTGGAAGGATAAGTACCCCGCCGGGATTGCTGCAGACATCAATCCAGACGAGTATCAGAATATTCAGGCGGTACTGAAACAGTCCTGCCAGCGCTTCGCCGACAAACCGGCTTTCAGCAACCTGGGCAAGACCATCACCTACGGTGAACTCTACGAATTGTCCGGCGCCTTCGCCGCCTACCTGCAACAGCATACCGATTTGAAGCCCGGCGATCGAATCGCCGTGCAACTGCCCAACGTCCTGCAATACCCGGTGGCCGTGTTCGGTGCCATCCGTGCCGGGCTGATCGTGGTCAACACCAACCCGCTGTACACCGCGCGGGAAATGGAACACCAATTCAATGATTCCGGGGCCAAGGCCCTGGTCTGCCTGGCAAACATGGCGCACCTGGCTGAAAAAGTCGTGCCCAAGACTGCCGTCAAGCACGTGATCGTCACCGAAGTCGCTGACTTGCTGTCGCCGTTCAAGCGCCTGTTGATCAACAGCGTCATCAAGTACGTGAAGAAAATGGTCCCGGCCTATCACTTGCCCAAGGCGATCAAGTTCAATGAAGTACTGGCCAAGGGGCACGGCCAACCGGTTAACGACGCCAGCCCTGCCAGCGGCGATGTGGCTGTGCTGCAATACACCGGTGGCACCACCGGCGTGGCCAAGGGCGCGATGCTCACCCACCGCAACCTGGTTGCCAACATGTTGCAGTGCAAGGCGCTGATGGGCTCCAACCTCAACGAAGGCTGCGAGATCCTGATCACACCGCTGCCGCTGTACCACATCTATGCGTTCACCTTTCATTGCATGGCGATGATGCTGATCGGCAACCACAACATCCTGATCAGCAACCCGCGCGACCTGCCGGCGATGGTCAAGGAACTGTCGAAGTGGAAGTTCAGCGGCTTTGTCGGCTTGAACACGCTGTTCGTGGCGCTGTGCAATAACGAGGCGTTCCGCAAGCTGGACTTCTCCGCACTCAAAGTGACCTTGTCGGGCGGCATGGCCCTGCAACTGGCTGCGGCTGAGCGCTGGAAAGCCGTGACCGGCTGTGGCATCTGTGAAGGTTACGGCATGACCGAAACCAGCCCGGTGGCCACCGTCAACCCGATCCAGCATATCCAGATCGGCACCATCGGCATTCCGGTGCCTTCCACGCTGTGCAAAGTCATCGCCGACGACGGCACCGAGTTGGCGCTGGGCGAAACCGGCGAGCTGTGTGTGAAAGGCCCGCAGGTGATGAAGGGCTACTGGTTGCGCGACGACTCCACCGCCGAAATGCTCGACAGTGAAGGCTGGTTGAAGACCGGTGACATCGCGATCATCCAGCAAGACGGCTACATCCGCATTGTCGACCGCAAGAAAGACATGATTCTGGTCTCCGGTTTCAACGTCTACCCCAACGAACTGGAAGACGTGCTGACAAGCCTGCCGGGCGTGCTGCAATGTGCGGCCATCGGTGTGCCGGATGAAAAATCCGGTGAGCACATCAAGATCTTTATCGTGGTCAAGCCAGGCGCGACCCTGACCAAGGACCAGGTCATGGAACACATGCGCGCCAACGTCACCGGCTACAAGGTGCCCAGGGCCGTGGAGTTCCGTGATGCATTGCCGACTACCAACGTGGGCAAGATCCTGCGCCGTGAGTTGCGCGATGAAGAGCTGAAGAAGCTGGGTCTTAAAAAGTAACCCATAAAAAACCCCGCTGATGCGGGGTTTTTTTTGGCCCGAACTGGAATGCAGTCCAATGTGGGAGCTGGCTTGCCTGCGATAGCGGTGGATCAGCTAGCCCAACTGTGACGGGTATACCGCCATCGCAGGCAAGCCAGCTCCCACATGTTTTAATCGAGTTGTTACAAGGCGAACTGCGCGAAGCCCACGCCAGCACCTGCCGGGCGCACATCCTTCAAGAACGAATCCTTATCCGCGCTCAGCTCCAGGGTAATCTCCGGCTTGCGCTTGCCCGCGTTGCGCACCACCAACCCTTCGATGTGTTCGCGCAGGAACGCCGTCGGCACCTTCAGGTGCAGCAACTGGTCAGTCTCGGCGTTGTGCATCAACAAGTGAACCCACTCGTACTGGCCCACACCAATGCGCACCAGCGGCAGGTCGAACCACCAGATGTTGCGTTTGCTGTCCAGGTCGGTGAAGTGGCAGTTGTTGACGCCGAGTACGGCACCGCCCAGTTCCTGGTTTCTGCGGGCGATGGCCTGTGCTTTATTGAGTTTCATAACCTTCCTACGGGATCTGTTATTCAGCGTTATAGCCTGAATGTGCCGGGCATTCTCATGGGTTAGCGGCAAAACATAAAGCCAAACCTGTCGCCGGCGATGAAATGCGCGCTGAAAATAATTGAAACTCTGCCGAACGGCCTCGGGTCAATCTCTAGGTAATGACCAAAACCCTTGATTGTTCTTTCGGAGAAATACCATGAGCAGCACATCGGATAAGGCAAAAGGTTTGAAAGATGAACTTGTCGGCAACATCAAGCAAGGTGTCGGCAAAGTCACCGGCAATGACAAGCTGCACGCTGAAGGCGTTTTGCAGGAGAAGAAAGGTCAGGTCGAAAAAGCCGTCGGCGACACCAAAGATGCGGTAAAAAAAGCCGTCAAGTAACACTGAATCGCCGGCTGGATTCATGCAGCCCGACGGCCATCTACGGATGGCCGTTTTTATGTGAAGCGTGCAACTAAAGTTTGGAAATTGTTTCAAAGTCGCCAAATGGGCTACTTTGATGTAGAAAACGGCCCCTGAGTCGCCCACGACCTCACCCTTTTGCGGCGAAAGGAGACGCTATGATTTTTCCGGTACTAGACGGCCTCAAGCTCCACAAAGTGCTGCTGCGCACCGTCAAGGAATTCGTCGATGACGAAATGCCCACCTACGCCTCGGCACTGGCCTACCAGATGCTGTTCTCGCTGTTTCCCTTCCTGCTGTTCCTCATTGCCCTGATCGGCTTCCTGCACCTGCCGGACTTTTTCACCTGGCTGCGCATGCAGTCGGAACTGGTGTTGCCGCCCCAGGCGCTGGAGCAGGTCAACCCGGTGATCGACCAGTTGCAGCAGTCCAAGGGCGGTTTGCTCTCGGTGGGTATCGTGATCGCGCTGTGGACCGCCTCGGCCGGCGTGCGCCTGATGATGAGCGCGATGAACGCCGCCTATGATGTGGTCGAAGGCCGGCCGATCTGGAAACGCTTCCCGCTGTCGATTTTCTACACTGTCGGCATCGCCGGCATGTTGCTCGCTGCTGCCGCACTGATGGTGCTCGGCCCGCAAGTGATGGAATGGCTCGCCGGGCAGATCGGCATGCAGGAATTCGTGGTCACCTTATGGACCATCCTGCGCTGGCCCTTGATCGTGATTCTGCTGATGTTCGCCGTGGCCCTCATGTACTACGTGATGCCCGATGTTGAGCAAAAATTCCGCTTTATCACCCCAGGCTCAGTGCTGGCCGTGGTGGTGTGGATCATCGCCTCGCTGGGCTTTGGTTATTACGTCAAAACCTTTGCTGACTACAACGCGATGTATGGCAGTATCGGTGCGATCATCGTCCTGCTTCTGTACTTCTATATTTCCGCCGCTGTGTTGTTGCTCGGCGCGGAGATGAATGCCGTGATCGAGCACATGTCGGCCGAAGGCAAGGACCCAGGTGAAAAGGAATTTGATGAAGACAGCCACACGAATGAAAAACAGCACGTCTCAGGCCTGGGCCGGGACCACTCCAAGCCCACTACCGATGAAGTCTGATCGATGATCCGTGAAATCCTGAAAATGGGCGACGAGCGCCTGCTGCGCATCGCGCCACCGGTTCCGCCGGAAATGTTCGACAGCCCTGAGCTGTGGCAGTTGATTGATGACATGTTCCAGACCATGGAGCACGTCGGCGGTGTCGGCCTGGCCGCGCCGCAGATTGGTGTGGACCTGCAGCTTGTTATCTTTGGTTTCGAGGCCAGCGAACGCTACCCGGATGCGCCGCCGGTGCCGCAGACCATCCTGATCAACCCGCTGATCACGCCGCTCAGCCCGGTGCTCGAAGAGGGTTATGAAGGTTGCCTGTCGGTGCCGGGCCTGCGTGGCGCGGTAGATCGTTACCAGCAGATTCGCTACGAGGGTTTCGATCCCAAGGGCGAGCCGATCGTGCGCGTTGCCGACGGCTTCCATGCACGGGTGGTGCAGCATGAATGCGATCACCTGATCGGCCGGTTATACCCCTCGCGGATTACCGACTTCAGCAAATTCGGGTTTATCGAAGTGATGTTCCCGGATATGGATCCAAACGCTGACGAGTAACCCTTAGGAACGCTCATATCTAAATGTCGGAGCGCGCTTATGTGGGAGCTGGCTTGCCTGCGATAGCATCGCCTCGGTGACACTGATAAACCGAGGTGCCTGCATCGCAGGCAAGCCAGCTCCCACACAAGCCAGCTCCCACATTTGGAATACATTCCAAACAGAGTTATCGGGCGGGTTTAACGAACCGCAACGTCATCCGATCCGACTCGCCAATCGCGACATACCTGGCCTTATCCTGCTCCCCATACCGCAACGACGGCGGCAATGTCCACACGCCGCCCGGGTAGTCCTTGGTGTCCTTGGGGTTGGCATTCACCTCGCTCTGCCCGGCCAGCTTGAACCCGGCGTCCGTCGCCAGTTTCACCACTTGCGCCGTGGTCAGGTAGCCGCTGTCCTTGATCGCTTCCAGGTCCGCGCCGTCTTTGGCCCGGTGATCTTCCACGCCCAGCACACCGCCTGGTTTGAGCACGGTGTAGAACGCGCTGAAGGTCGCTGGCGCGGTGCCTGCGTCTACCCAGTTATGCACATTGCGAAAGGTCAGCACGGCGTCCACCGAAGCTGGTTTGCCGAGCACCGGGGCCTTGGGGTTGAACTCGACGACTTCGGCCTTGGCATAGCGCGCAGGGTCGGCGGCGAATTTGTTTTTCAGGTTCTGTTCGGACGTCGCAGCATAAGCACTGCTGCTGGCAGCTTGCACGGCGGCGATGTAATGCCCGTGGTCCTTGAGCAGCGGCGCGAGAATTTCGCTGAACCAACCGCCACCCGGGGTGATTTCGATCACGCTCTGTGTGGCGCTCAGGCCGAAGAACTCCAGGGTTTGCTGCGGGTGGCGGTAACCGTCACGCGCGCTATTGGCCGGGTCGCGCCAACTGCCGGCCAGCACGCTGGCGTATTGCTCGGCGGTAATCGGCGCATTCGCTGCCTGGCTTAAAGCCGGAGCGAGGAGGGCGGTAAGAGACAGCGCTGCAAGCGTGGTTTTCATGATCATCCTGTAAGGGGCCACTGTGCTGTCGAGGCTAGCACGGGCCTTGCACGGGCCGATCACACATTATCCGCAGTGGACCTCACTAAAAGGTCTAAGCCCATGGCGATCATTGGCTTGTTGCGTTTGTAGCGCGCCAGGCGCTCACCCAGCGATTGGGGCAGGGTGGTTTCCTGGGTGAAACCCATACGTTGATAGAGCCCTTCCAGCTGCGGATGACACAGCAACCACACCGTGCCTTCCACATCGGCCACTGCCGCAGCAATCAACCGCGCCGCCAGCCCGTGGCCGCGATAGGCCGGGTCAACAAACACGCCGGTCAGCCATTGCCCTCCCACCACAGGCGTAAGGCACAACCCGGCGACAATCTCGCTGTCACGCGCCACCCACAAGCGGCCGCCCTTGAGGGCCTTCATCGGCGAATTATGGCGGCGGTAAAACTTGTTCAGCAGCGGCCACAGTGGCTCTGCCAGCAGTTGGATGTGCAGTTCGGGCATGGTGTTTGAGCAACGTAATCAAGGGCCGCCGATTATAAGCGCCTTCTGCCGGGCAATAGGTGGTATACCCAGTGTTACATCCCCTTCACGTGGAGCATGCATCATGGCCAAAGGTATGGATTCAAAGAAAGCCGCGAAGAAAAAGCCGGCAAAGACCGCCGATGAAAAACGCGCCGACAAAAAAGCCAAAAAGACTGAAACCGGCCTGTTCGGTCACTGAGTTACAAGCTTAGAACCAAACGATCTGCAAGATTTTTGCGCCTCACTGCACAGAGCAGGAAACACCTGCTCTGAGCTACCGATGGCCAACTACCTTGATCTGACCCAACGCCGGGAAATCGAAGCCCTGGCACGCAGTTTTACCGCAGTCACCGAATGGCCGACCTGGCTGTTGCTGATCGGCGTATATACCGGCTGGTTCGCCGTGATCCTCGCCAGCCACTGGCTGGGCCTGTGGCTGAGCACGGTGTTGCTGATCCCGTTGGTGACACTCTGGCTGTCGGTGCAACACGAATTGCTGCATGGCCATCCCACCCGTTCGCCCCTGATCAACAAACTGCTCGGCTACGCGCCGTTTGCCGTGTGGTATCCCTACACGCTGTACCGCGACAGTCACCTGTTGCACCATAACGACGAAGACCTGACCCTGCCGGGCATCGACCCGGAAAGCCGCTACCTCAATCAACACCAGTGGGATAACAGCTCGTTGCTCAAGCGCGGCGTTCACTGGCTGACCAAAACCCTACTGGGGCGTTTTCTGCTGGCATCGCCGCTGGCCATCGCCCGATTGGCGCGTCATCAACTCCGATGCCTGCCCCAGGTTTGGCCAATGTGGCTGGCCCACGGCGGCGTGACAATCCTGATGCTCGGCGTTATCGCCCACTCCAGCGCCATCCCGGTATGGCATTACCTGCTGCTGGTGACCGCGCCAGCCTTGTCCCTGGCGTCGATCCGTTCCTACTATGAACACCGCCCGCACCCGCAGCCGGAACAGCGTACGGTGCTCAACGAAGCGTCCTGGCCGTGGACCTGGCTGTTCCTCAATAACAACCTGCACCTGGTGCACCACGACTTGCCCAAGCTGCCCTGGTATCTGCTGCCAACGGTCTACCGGGCGCGACGTGAACAATGGGTCGCGCGCAGTGGCGGCTTTCTGGTGCAGGGTTATGGCCAGTTGATCAGCCGCCACGGCCTCAAGGCCATCGACAGCCCAAGGCACCCTTTTGCGTGAGAGACGACCATGAGTGACCACTACGCCGAGCTGCTGATGTACGTCGCGCCCGCAGCGGTGCAACAGGCCAACCAAGCGTGGCTGACGCGTATTTTTGAGCGCCTGAACCTGACGCGCCGTAACGCTGACCACCTCGACCTGCACGGCCTGTGGCTCGCGCCCGAGCTGCTGGTGACGCAAACCTGTGGCTACCCGCTGATGACCCAACTGCGCGGCAAAGTGCGCGTGATCGGCCGCCCGCGCTATGAGCTGGCCCACAGCAGCCAGGGCGAACATTGCAGCCTGCTGCTGACCCGCGAGGACAACCCGCTTAACGAACTGGCGGACTTCTACGACAGTCGCGGCGTGATCAACGGCCACGACTCCAACAGCGGCATGAACCTGCTGCGTGAACGCCTGGCACCGCTGCAACGCGACGGCCGTTTCTTCGCCAGCGTCGGCATCAGCGGCGCCCACCGCGAAAGCCTGCGCTGGCTGCGCGAAGGCCGCGCCGACCTTGCCGCCGTCGACAGCGTGACCTACGACTACCTCGCCCGTTTCGCCCCCGAAGAAGTGGCGGGGCTGCGCACCGTCACCCGCAGCGCACCGAGCCCGACCTTGCCCTTTATCGGCCCGCTGCACTTGAGCGATGAGCAAGTGGCGCACATTCGTGAGGTGATGAATCAGGCGTTGCAGGATTTACCGCACGTGGTCGCAACCCTGGGCATCCAGGCAGTTCTGCCTGCCAGCGAAGACGACTATCAAGTCCTGCTGAACTATCAACAAGCCGCCGCCACTGCCGGCTACCCGCACCTACGCTGATCGTGCGAACAATCGGTTATATAAGAATGAATTTTAAATATTATTAAAGAATAAGCGGCCTTGCTAGGATCGCTCCACCGGAACACCGGACATAACGCGCAACCTTCTCAGATGGAGCCACTATGTCCGGCGCCGACACTTCTCACAGCGATTACGTGGGCGGATTGTTCCGCAGTCATTACGACTGGCTGTGCAGCCGTTTGCACCGCCACCTCGATTCCCGCGCACACGCCGAAGACATCGCCGCCGACACCTTCGTCCAACTGCTGAGTTCGCCCGGCGTGCTGCCGATTCGTCAGCCCCGTGCCTTGCTCACCACCATCGCTCAGCGTTTGATGTACCAACTGTGGCGTCGCCGTGACCTGGAACGCGCTTATCTCGGCGCCCTGGACAACGACGAAACCTGCAACGCACCGTCGCCTGAAGACCTCGCGCAAATGCTCGAAGCCCTGCAGGCCATCGACCAATTGCTCGACGGCTTGCCGGCCAAGGTCAGGGCGACCTTTTTGCTTTCGCAGCTCAATGGCCTGACGTATCCCGAGATCGCCGCCAAACTGGGGATTTCCCAACGCTCGGTCAGCGGCTACATGGCCCGCGCCCTCAACCGTTGCCTGCGCCAGACGCCCGGCCAGCCATACAGCTACACGCGGCTCAGTTATGACTTTTAAACAACTTGAGTGGCACACCGATCCAGTGTGGGAGCTGGCTTGCCTGCGATAGCGATGTTGAAGCCACCATTGCCATCGCAGGCAAGCCAGCTCCCACCGTTGATCTCCTGTGTTCCGGAAAATGAGGTTCTGCATGAAAACAATTAAAAACCTGCTCGGTGGCTCGCTGCTGGCACTCGCTGTCCTGACGCAGCCTACCCAGGCCGCCGAGGCCATCAAACCCATCCACTTCGGCGACATCACCTGGGAAAGCGGCAGCCTGATCACCGAAGTGCTGCGCCTGATCGTCGAGAAAGGTTACGGCCTGCCCACCGACACCTTGCCAGGCAGCACCGTGAGCCTGGAAGCCGCCCTGGCCAAGGACGACATTCAGGTGATCGGCGAAGAATGGGCCGGGCGCAGTCCGGCGTGGGTCAAGGCCGAGGCCGAAGGCAAAGTGTTCGGCCTGGGCGACACGGTCAAAGGTGCCACCGAAGGCTGGTGGGTGCCCGAATACGTGATCAAGGGTGATGCCGAACGCGGCATCAAACCGCTGGCGCCGCAGCTTAAGTCAGTGGCTGACCTGGCGCGCTACAAGGACGTATTTCGCGACCCTGAAGACCCGAGCAAAGGCCGCTTCCTCAACAGCCCCACCGGCTGGACCTCGGAAATCGTCAACAGCCAGAAGCTCAAGGCCTATGGCCTGACCGATACCTTCGTCAACATCCGCACCGGTTCCGGCGCGGCGCTGGATGCTGAAGTGGCCTCCTCGATCCGCCGTGGCAAACCGGTGTTGTTCTACTACTGGTCGCCGACGCCACTGCTGGGCCGCTTCAAGCTGATCAAGCTCGAAGAACCGCCGTTCAACGCCGACGCCTGGAAAACCCTGGCCGACGCCAACAACCCGCACCCCATTGGCACCCGTTCGATGCCTGCACATTTGGCGATTGGTGTGTCGGCGCCGTTCAAGGCGCGGTACCCACAGTTAGTCACCTTCTTTGAAAAAGTCGACCTGCCGATCGACCTGCTCAACGGCATCCTCGCGCAAATGAGCGAGAAACGTGAACAGCCGCGCCAGGTCGCGCTGGCGTTCCTCAAAGAGCAGCC
Source organism: Pseudomonas sp. IPO3747 (assembly GCF_013385245.1). Classification (NCBI taxonomy): domain Bacteria; kingdom Pseudomonadati; phylum Pseudomonadota; class Gammaproteobacteria; order Pseudomonadales; family Pseudomonadaceae; genus Pseudomonas; species Pseudomonas sp. IPO3747. The sequence goes on along the minus strand of NZ_JACAQL010000004.1, from coordinate 569,355 downwards.
GCAAGTGTGGCAGCAATGGGTGCCTGCGGATGTCGCGGCCAAGGTCAAAGCTGGCCTGTAGCTGATCGTTCCCACGCTCCGCGTGGGAATGCATCCCGTGACGCTCTGCGTCACGATTTTAGAGCGGGGCGCGGAGCGTCCCTGGCGGCATTCCCACGCAGAGCGTGGGAGCGATCGGAGATAACAATGATGGTTAAGTTTTTCAGTGTGGTTCTGGCTTCACTTGTGTTTTCGGCAGCGGTGTCTGCGGCCGAACCGTCCACCTTGCGCATCGGCTACCAGAAAAGCTCGGTGAGCATGGTACTGGCCCGTGAGCACAAACTGTTCGAAGAGGCGCTGCCCGGCACCCAGGTGCAGTGGACTGAATTCCTCGGCGGCCCGCCACTGATCGAAGCGCTGAACGCCGGCAGCCTGGACATTGGCAATATCGGCGACATCCCGCCGATCTTCGCCCAGGCCGCCGGCATCGACTTGCAGTACTTCGCTGTCGAGCCCAATGAAGGCAAAACCGAAGCGGTGCTGGTGCCCACAGCCAGCAGCATCCAAAGCGTGGCCGAACTCAAGGGCAAGCGCGTGGCGCTGCTCAAGGGCTCCAGCGCACACAACCTGTTCCTCAAAAGCCTGCTGCGCGCGGGCTTGCAGTGGAAGGATGTGAATGTGGTGTACCTGTCGCCGTCCGACGGCCGCGCCGCGTTTGAACAAGGCAAAGTCGACGCCTGGGTGGTGTGGGACCCGTACTACTCGGCGGCTGTGGTCGATGGCTCCGCCCGCGTATTGGGCGACGGCCAGGGCCTTAACCCGGCCGGCAGTTTCTTTGTGGTCAACAGCCCATTTGCCAAACAGTACCCGCACGCCGTCGCCACCATCATCAAGACGCTCGGCAAGGCCCAGCGCCTGTCCCTGGACCAGCCCGAAGAAAGCATCGCCTTGATGGCCAAGACCCTGGGCCTGCAGCCGGCGGTGGTCAAAAGCTACTTCGAACACCGCTCGCCGGAGCCGATTCGGCCGCTGCAGGCCATCGACATCGCCAATCAGCAGCGCACCGCCGACCTGTTCTTCGCCAACGGCCTGATCCCGAAAAAGGTCGATGTGCAGCAAATAGTCTTCAAGGCTCTAAACCAATGAACATCAACTGTGGGAGCTGGCTTGCCTGCGATAGCGCTGGCCCAGACAGCACATCATTGCCTGACACACAGTCATCGCAGGCAAGCCAGCTCCCACAGTGGATTGCATTTCAGGTCATGGATTTTCAGCAGCCAGCGCCGCAGTCACGGCAGGCCGTGCGCCAACGCGTTGTTGAAACGCCGTCAGTGCCGGCCACGGCTGCAGATCAATGTCATGAACCGCCGCCCAGCGCAGCAGCACAAACAAATACGCATCCGCTACCGAGTACTGCTCGCCCAGCAAATAATCCTGACGCTCCAGCGTCTGCACCAGAAACTCAAAGCGCTTGAACAACTTGGCCACAAACGTGGCTCGCACTTCGCCTTGGATCGCCGGGTTGAAGAAAATCCCCAGCCCGCCGTGAATCTCGCTGGCGATGAAATTCAGCCATTCCTGCAAACGCACACGCTCCCAACTGCCATTGGCCGGGGCCAACTGGACGGCGGGTTTCAGGTCGGCCAGGTATTGCAGGATCGCACTGGCTTCGGTCAGCACCTGGCCGTTATCCAGTTGCAGCGCCGCCACATAGCCCTTGGGGTTTATTTGCAGGAAGTCTGCGCCATCGGCAGTGGTTTTGGCCTTGTTATCGACCCTTACCAAGTCGAACGGCAGCGCCAATTCGCGCAGCACGATATGGGGGGCGAGGGAACAGGCATTCGGGGAGAAATACAATTTCATGTGGGGCTACTCGGTTGAATTTGCGCCAGTCTCGCGGGCATGGCACCGTGGGTAAAATTAAACCTTCAGACCCCACCCATAAGGACAGCTACTGCCATGATGAACCTGATGCACTGGCGCTTGCTGGTGGCCGTGGCCGATCAAGGCAGCATTACGGCGGCTGCCGAGCAGGTGGGCATGACCCAGTCCGCCGCCAGCCAGGCCATGGCCAACATGGAGGCGACTTTGGGTGCGCAATTGTTCACGCGCGAGCCGCGCAAGACCTTGCCCACCGCGCTCGGGTTGAGTGTGATCGAACAAGCGCGCGTGATGATGGGGGCGTTGCAGGCGATTCGTACAACGGTCGACGACGCTCGGCCGCTGCTGCGTGGGAGTATTCGCATCGCCAGTTTCCCGATGGTGATGGCGACTTTTCTGACGCCGCTGCTGCAGCGTTTTCGTCAGCTGAACCCCGGTATTGAAGTGACCACGCTGGATGTCACGGACAGTGAAGTGCTCACCTTGCTTGACGCCGGCCTGATCGACCTGGGCGTGGTGCTCAACCCCAGGCCCGAGCGCAACGCCAGCGTATTGGGGCGAGATTGCTGGATGGCCGTGTTGCCGACCGATCATCCCTTGGCGCAGCGCCCGGCCAACGCCAGCGTGTCGTTTGAGGAACTGCTGGAGCAACCCTTTGTACTTGCCACCGGCGGTTGCACCGCCAGTGCCCGCAGCTTGGCGGGCGCTGCGGGGCTTACCCTGCGCGATATTCGCGTGGAAGTACGCGAGTGGAACAGCGCCTACAGCCTGGTACGCGAAGGCGTCGGCGTCACGCTGGTACCTGAAATGGCCTTGCCGGTAAAGCGCAATGGCTTGCGCGTGATGCCGCTGACCGTCCCGCTGTATCGCGAATTTGCCTTGGTCGGCTCGCCCGCCCGGCCGCCTTCAGCCGCGGCAAGCGCATTGTTAAAAATGCTGGCTGACTAGTGGCCTTGCATAGCGCCAAGCCCTGTCTATGCTCACCCAGAACCGTTGATGACGTTTGGCATATAAAGCGTTTCGGATGGTTATTTCCCCATGAAGGTTAGCCAGCACTATCCAAAAAATGAATGGAATGCGCCTTTCAGGCGCCGGGAATCAAGGGTGATCTGACCATGTTCAACCGCCATCACAAATCCGACCTGCAAGAAATCGAACGTTTCTCCTGTGCCCTCACCGAAGCCAACGCCAAACTCGCCGCCATCAGCCGTTCCATGGCAATGATCGAGTTCGACCGCAACGGCATCATCCTCGATGCCAACGACAACTTCTGCCAAGCCATGGGCTACAATGTGGAGGAAATTCGCGGCAAGCATCACCGCATTTTTTGCGAGGATGCCTACACCCACACCGAGGCCTACACCAAGCTATGGCGTGACCTGGCGCGGGGCGAAGCCCTCAGCGGCACCTTTATGCGCCTGAACAAGCGTGGCGAAGAAGTGTGGCTCGAAGCCAGTTATATGCCGGTGCTCGACAGCAACAACCAGGTGCAGAGCGTGATCAAAGTGGCTTCGGATATTTCGGCGCGGGTCCACCATGAACACGAGAACCAGAGCCTGATCGACGCCATCAGCCGTTCAATGGCGGTGATCGAGTTCACGCCCCAGGGCCAGATTCTCAACGCCAACGACAATTTCCTGCGCACCGTGCAGTACTCACGCGAAGAAATCATCGGCCAGCACCACAGCATGTTCTGCCACCGTGCCGAGGTTGAATTGCCGGCCTACAAGGCGTTCTGGGCCTCGCTCAACCGTGGGGAATATCATTCCCATCGCTTCGAGCGTAAGAACAAATACGGCAAGACCCTGTTTCTGGAAGCGTCCTACAACCCGATTTTCGACACCAACGGGCGCCTGTACAAAGTGGTGAAATTCGCCAGTGACATCACCGACCAGGTCACCACCCTGCGCACCGCCGCCGATTCGGCGCATGCCACCTCGGTACAAAACGATGCCTGTGCGCGCAAAGGTTCGGAGGTGGTGCAGCAAACCGTGCAGATCATTGAAGAGATTTCCAGCGACTTGAATCAGGCGGCCCAGAGTATCGATGCGGTGAGCAAGCAATCGGACATCATCGGCTCCATCGTGCAGACCATCCGCAGCATTGCCGAGCAGACCAATATGCTCGCGCTTAACGCAGCCATTGAAGCGGCGCGGGCGGGTGAGCATGGGCGTGGTTTTGCGGTGGTGGCCGATGAAGTGCGCAGCCTTGCCGCACGCACCAGTCAGGCGACAGTGGAGATTGTGGATGTAGTGCGCAAGAACCACGACCTGTCGCTGAGCGCGGTGTCGAGCATGCAGTCGAGCCTGAGCCGTACTGGGCTGGGTGTGGAATTGGCGAATGAAGCGGGGCAGGTGATCCTGGAGATTCAGGAAGGCTCGCGGCATGTGGTGGATGCGATCAGCCAGTTCAACTCAACGTTGCAACTGCAGTAAGGCTGGGGGCTCAAGATCGTTCCCACGCTCCGCGTGGGAATGCCTCACTGGACGCTCCGCGTCCGCTCTTGGGACGCGGAGCGTCCTTGGCTGCATTCCCACGCGGAGCGTGGGAACGATCATCCGATCATCAGTGGTGTCGGTCAGATCGCGGCCAGGGTTTCTTTAACCGCCTGCGCCGGATCAGTGGCCTTCGCCGCTACCTGCTGATCTTGCTGCTGCTTCACGCGTTCAGCCACTTGCTTGGCAATCGCGTCCTGTTTTTCCTGCGGCATTGCTTGCACTTGCGCCTCGGTCAAACCCTGTTCCTTGAGCAACTGCTCGCGGATGCGTTCGGCGGGGGATTTGTTCATGTAGTCGGTGAAGTCGGCGCGTGCGGTGCTGGTGCTCGAACCGGCTGCCGGCACATCCGTCGATGCGGTAGGGGCGGCGGTGGTGGCTTGCAGCTGCACTCGGGTCTTGGCGAAGGCTTCGTCGATGCGGTCGTTGGCTTTGTCCAGGTCCTTCTGCGCGGCCGGCACGGTCACACTTTGCTGCGCCGCTTGCAGGGCACCACTGTAAAGCGTGCTGGCGGCAGCGTTGGCCGGGTCCATGTCGGGACGCTTGAGCTGTTGCACGGTCGATACGGCTTGGGCGTTGTTATTAACCAGCATGATCGGTCACCTGTGGAAATGTTCGGTGCGACAGCTGGAGCAAATAGCATGCCGAGTGCACCACCCCCGGTTTTGTTGGGGATGGCGCGGGCGTCGCGGCAATCATTGTCCCGCAGGCGGCCAACTGTTGCCGTCAGTGCGCAATATTCTCCAACGCCAAATTGCGCGTGCGCGGCCCGAACCAACTGATGGTGATCATCACAATCAACATGCTGCTGGCAATAAACGCCAGCACGCCCGGCGTGCCCAGGTGCTCCAGAATAAAACCGATCAACAAGCTGCTGAACACCGTGGACAAGCGGCTGAACGAATAGCAGAACCCCACCGCCCGTGCGCGGATATTGGTCGGGAACAACTCGCTCTGGTACGAGTGATAACTGAAGCTCAGCCAGGCGTTGCAGAAGGTGATCATCACCCCGCAGATCACCAGCCCCACCGCCGTGGTTTGCAGGGCGAACAGGCTGCCGAAGATCATTGCGCCCATGGCTGAGCCGACAATCTGCCATTTATTTTCGAAACGGTTGGCCACTTTTACAAACAACAACGGGCCCAGCGGGTAGGCGAGGGTGATGATAAAGGCGTACATCAGGCTGTGGGTCACGCTCACGCCCTGGCCCGACAGCAACGCCGGCAACCAATTGCCGAAGCCGAAAAAGCCGATAGCCTGGAACACGTGAAACACAATCAGCATCAACGCACGGCGCCGGTACGGCGGTTGCCAGATATCGGCAAAACGGCCGCTGCCTTGCACGCCGACGGCCTGCAGTTCGGGTTCATCCAGCGGTTTGCCGTGATCCTTTTGGCAGCGCGCCTCCAGGTTGTCCATGATCTGCCCGGCTTCATCAAAGCGACCTTTTTGCGCCAGCCAGCGCGGTGATTCCGGCAGGCGCTTGCGCAGTTGCCAGATAAACAGCGCAAACACTGCACTGCTGAGCACCACCCAGCGCCAGCCGGACACCCCGAATGGCGCCTGGGGCACCAGCCACCACGACATCAATGCTACCGCCGGCACCGACAGAAACTGGATGAAAAACGCAAAGGCGAACGCTGAACTGCGCATGCGCTTGGGCACCAGTTCCGACAGGTAGGCGTCGATGGTTACCAGCTCGATCCCCAGGCCAATGCCCACCAGAAAACGCATGCCGATAATGCCCAGCGCCGAGGTTTGAATGCCCATCAACACCGTGGCGACCGTGTACCAGATCAACGCAAAGGTAAAGATCGCCCGGCGCCCGAAACGGTCGGCGATAGGGCTGAGCAGGCTGGCACCGAGGAACAGGCCCAGGAAGGTCGCGGAAGCAAACGCGGCCTGGTCCGAGAAGCCAAACACGCCCTCGCTGCCGGTGTGGAAAATACCGTCGCTGATCAAGCCGGGGCTGATATAGGCGGTCTGGAACAGGTCATACAGCTCAAAAAAACCACCGATCGACAGCAGCGCCACCAGGCGCCAGACGGTGGCGACGGCGGGCAGGCGGTCAATGCGCGCGCTGATGTGGGCAGCACGGATCGGGTCGATGCCGTCGGCGGTGGAGAGTGCAGGCATGGGCAGAACTCAATAAGTAATCGGGATTTCAAATGCTTGGAATGCATCATCGACCGGATGGTAACCCAACACCCGCGTGGTTTCGCTCAGGTCCAGGCGCTTGAAACGGTTATTGGAAATGCCATGGGCGATCAGGTGCTTCACGCCCTCGGCCTCCACCGAGCGTTGCAGCAATTGCACCGCGTCCCGTGGGCTGAGCCAGGCGCTGAGGTCGCGGGCGTTGTTGAGGTCGTGGGTTTCGGGGAACTCAAAGGCGCCGATGCGCAGGGCAATGGTCGACAGTGGCGTCTTGGCTGCGTAGTAGCCGCACAACGCCTCGCCGTAGCATTTGCTCACGCCATACAGGTTGGCGGGCATTACCTGCATGCCGGGCGTGATCTGCCGGTCTACCGGGTAGCCTTCGATGGTTTGTGCGCTGCTGGCGAATACCAAACGCTTCACGCCGGCGGCCACGGCGGCTTCGAACAGGTAAGTCGTAGCGAGGATATTGTTCGGTAGCAACTCGTCGAACGACGCGCTGGCGTGGGGGATGCCCGACAGGTGCACGACCACGTCGATGCCATCAAGCAGCGCGGCCAGGCTGGCTTTGTCACTCAGGTCAGCGTGGACGAAACGGTGCTCGCCCAGGTCGAACGCCGGCGCGATGCGGTCCGTGAGGGTGAAGCGGTAGCGCTCTTTTGAGGCTTCGAAAAATGTCTTGCCGATTCTGCCGCAGGCGCCGGTAAGCAGTACGTTGAGTCCTTTCACAGTGAGTCCTTGTTTTAGTGATGGCCGTCGAGGGCGAAGGTCTTGAAGCCCTGGCGTTGGCTCAGGCGTTGGTAATACGCCGCAATGGCAGGGTAGGGCGGGCGCTCCATGGGCGTGTTCTGCCAACGGTGCACCGAGAGGCCGATCAGGATATCGGCGAGGGTGAATTCATCTCCGGCCACATAGGCGCCGGTTTTGGCCAACTGTTGTTCCAGCAGGCCCATCTTGTCATTCCAGCGCTGCACGGCGGCGGCAATCTGCGTTGTGTCGAGGCCGTCGGGGTTGTTGCGCACCAGCGCGGTGAAGGCGTCGCCCCAGGCGCGGTTGAGTTCCACGGCTTGCCAGTCCACCCATTGCTCGACCCGCGCACGTGGCGCGGGTTCGGCGGGGAGCAGGTCGGTGCGTTGGTAGAGGCCGATCAGGTAGCGGCAGATGGTGTTGGATTCCCACAACACACCGTGGTCGTCGATCAGCACCGGCACCTGGGCGTTGGGGTTCAGGGCCAGGAATTCGGCTGACTGGGTGGGCTTGAAGCCGATGCCCCAGTCTTCACGTACGTAGTCGATGCCCAGTTCCTGGCAGGTCCAGAGCACTTTGCGCACGTTGATGGAGGACGTGCGGCCGAGGATTTTCAGTGAGTGTCCCATGGTGCTTCCCTGACGATGGCGAGCGGTCAATCTAGCAGGGGCAGGACTTTACGGCGATATCTTAAGTGGGCACGGACAACATGTGGGAGCTGGCTTGCCTGCGATAGCGGTGTGTCAGGCAATGATGTGCCGACAGGTCTACCGCCATCGCAGGCAAGCCAGCTCCCACAGGGTTAACCGAGTTAGGCTTTAGGTGCGTGGTGTTTGCTGGTCCATGGCTTTGCCGACCATCAAGACTGATAACTCGCTGAGTTGATGAATGGCGAGTGCCACGTCGCGGTGTTTGCCGGTGAGGTCATTGGACAGGTCGAGCAACAAGGTGCTGACGGAGCACACGGTTTCGTAGCTGTTGATCAGTAGGGATTCGATGGGTATGTCGGGTGTGAGAGTGAAGAGCGTAGTTGGGGGATTGACGCTTTGCATGGTTGAAGTACCTGGTTTGTGCCAACACCCGCATCGCTACTAAACAAGTTGGGTGGCAGCTGTGCGCAGGTTAGTAGACCGGTAATCCCACACAAACCCGGCGCGCCCGAAGGCGCCCTACGCACAGCCGCCATAATTGGCTTGTGCATATTGTGTTGGGAAGTTCGGGCTACTAAACCCGATCACCGAGAAATTCAGTGACCGACCCACCTTAGAGACCACCCCCCAAGCGCACAAGCCGGCGGATTCTGACGTAAGCGTAGGCAACCGGGCAAGGCGCTTACGGCAATGTCAGCCGCGTCCTACAGCCTTCCTACATCTCAAGCGAGCACGGTAAAAAAATGTGGGAGCTGGCTTGCCTGCGATAGCGGTGTGTCAGGCAACGATGTGCCGACAGGTCTACCGCCATCGCAGGCAAGCCAGCTCCCACAGTTTGATTGTGTTTGGGCTTTGAAAGTTACGTGCTTTCGCGCACCTGCAACTCAAACCCCATGTCCACCACCGGCTTGGCAATCTTGTTGCCTGCCATGATCGTCAACAAATGCTCCGCCGAGCGCCGCCCGATCGCTTCCCGTGGAGTGCTGATGCTGCTCAAACGCGGCACCATAAAAGACGATGCCGGCAAGTCGTTAAAGCCCAGCACCGCCACGCGCTCCGGGACGTTGATGCCGTGTCGCATGGCCTCCAGCAGTGCGCCCTGGGCCAGGTCGTCGTTACCGAAGAAAATCGCATCCACGTCCGGATGCGCCGCCAGCAGCTGCAAAAACAACTCACCACCCAAGCCCACGGAGGAGGGGCGTGGCGTCAGCAGTTCCAGCGCCGGGTCGTACATACCCGCCTGCTGCAGGGCGCGGCGGAACCCTTCACCGCGCAGCAACGTGCGCTGGTCCAACTGCGCGCCGATATACGCCAGGCGCTTGCGCCCACGGGAGAGCAAATGCGCTGCGGCTGTTTCGCCTGCGCTCAATTGCGAAAACCCCACGCAATTCACGCCCGCGTTCGGGTCCAGATCCATCATGTACACACAGGGCACATTGCTGGCCTCGACCATCCGTCGTGCGCTTTCGGTGCGATCAAACCCGGTCAGCAGCAAACCGCGTGGCTGGTAGGCCATGTAGTTGCGCAGCAGGTTTTCTTCTTCATCACGCGAATAGTGCGAGTTGCCGATCAGTACTTCAAAGCCCTTGGGCCGCAGCACTGCGTGGATGGCTTCGAGGGTTTCGATAAACAACAGGTTGGACAGCGACGGCACGATGACCACCACCGAATGGCTTTGCGCCGAGGCCAGGGCGCGAGCGGCGGGGTTGACGACGTAATTCAGTTCGGCAGCGGCCAGTTGCACTTTTTCCACCAGCTCGGTAGCAACCGTGCTGACGCCACGCAGTGCGCGGGAGGCGGTAATGGGGCTGACACCCGCCAGGCGGGCCACTTCATTGAGGGTCGGGCGACCGGTGGTGCGCAATTTTTTATCGTTCTTGGAGGTCATCAGGCTGTTGCCAAACAAAAATCGAGGCACTAAGGTAGCGCTGTCTCCAAATGGCTGCAAATTATTGAACGTTGGGTTGCCTGATCCTGTTCAAACAGTTGGAGAGGATGCACGCGTCACTCCATAAAAATGACAAGTCGGCGCGGGAAAAGCCTGTTTTTGCACTAGCCTTACAGCGTGCAAAGGTAGCGCTATCTGCGTCCTGAGGTGTTTCATGAGTCAACCTGTTACCGCCCTGGTCATCATGGGTGTTTCCGGCTGTGGCAAGTCCAGCGTCAGCGAAGCCCTGTGCCGCCTGAACGGCGCCACCGCCATTGAAGGCGACAGCTTTCACCCTGCCGCCAATATCGAAAAGATGAGCGCCGGCCACCCCCTCAACGACGACGACCGCGCCGGCTGGCTCGATATCCTCTGCGATGAACTGCGCCGCTCGCTCAAAGCGGGCGAGCATCCGGTGCTCACCTGCTCAGCCCTCAAAAAGAAATACCGTGACCACCTGCGCGAAGCCGCGCCGGGCCTGGGGTTTGTGTTCCTGGAGCTGACCCGCGCCGTGGCTGCTGACCGCGTGTCCCATCGCCCCGGCCATTTCATGCCGGCAAGCCTGATCGACAGCCAGTTCGCCACCCTCGAATCGCCCGTGGGCGAGCCGCTGACCCTGGCGCTCAATGCCAGCGAAGACAGCGTTGAGGACTTGGCCAAGCAAACCAATGCCTGGTGGCTGCAACACGGCTTTGAACCTACTCATTAATTTTTTGCCGGAAAAGGTAGCGCTACCCCCGGCGAAAGATTCAATACCCGCTTTAATAACAACAACAAACAGGAGAGACCCCCCATGTTTGGCATGTCCCACGAGTCCTACCTGCTGCTAGACGCAGTGGTCACAATCATCGGGTTGATCGTTCTGATCACCCAATTCAAGGTGCACCCGTTCATTGCACTGATCATCGCGGCCGGCTTTCTCGGCCTGACCTCGGGCATGCCCGTGGACAAGATCATCAAGGCGTTCCAGGACGGTTTTGGCGGTGTGCTTGGTTTTGTCGGCATTATCCTCGCGCTGGGCACGATGCTCGGCAAGATGATGGCCGAGTCCGGCGGCGCCGATCAGATCGCACAGACACTGATCCGTGCCTTCGGCAAAGACAAAGTCCAGTGGGCGATGATGTTCGCTGCGTTCCTGGTGGGCATCCCGCTGTTCTTCGAGATCGGTTTTGTACTGCTGATCCCGCTGGTATTTATCGTCGCGCGCCGCACCGGCGTGTCGCTGATCAAGATCGGCATCCCGCTGCTCGCCGGCCTGTCGGCAGTACACGGCCTGGTGCCACCGCACCCTGGCCCGCTGCTGGCCATCGGCGTGTTTGGCGCAGACATCGGCAAGACCATCCTGTACGGCCTGATCGTCGCACTGCCGACCGCCATCATTGCCGGTCCGATTTTCGGCACGTTTATCGCCAAGTACATTCCAGGCAACCCGTCCCAGGAACTGGTTGACCAACTGGCCCGCGAGCCAGAGTCCAAAAGCTTGCCGAGCTTCAGCATCACCCTGATCACCGTGCTGCTGCCGGTGTTCCTGATGCTGCTCAAAACCTTCGCCGACGTCGCGCTGCCGGACGGCCATGCCATCCGCAACTGGATGGACATGATCGGTCACCCGATCACTGCGCTGCTGCTGGCGTTGCTGCTGTCGCTGTACACCTTTGGCCATCGCCAGGGCATTCACTCCAAGCAAATCCTCAAGCTGCTCGACGCCAGCCTCGCGCCGACCGCTGCGATCATCCTGATCATCGGCGCCGGTGGTGGTTTCAAGCAGATGCTGGTGACCAGCGGTGTGGGCGACGTGATCGGCCACATGGCGGTGAACGCGCAGATCAACCCGATTTTGCTGGCGTGGCTGGTGGCGGCGGTGATTCGTGTGGCCACAGGCTCCGCGACGGTCGCGACCATTACCGGCGCAGGCATTGTGGTGCCGGTGGTCGGGATGATTCCAGGCGTTAACCGTGAGCTGCTGGTGTTGGCGACGGGGGCGGGCTCGTTGGTGTTGTCTCACGTCAACGATGCGGGGTTCTGGCTGGTGAAGCAGTACTTCAATATGACCGTGGTCGAGACGTTCAAGACCTGGACGGCGATGGAGACCATTCTGTCGGTGGTGGCGCTGATCTTTATCATGTTGCTGTCGTTGGTGGTGTAACAGGCGCACCACAAAACCTATGTGGTAACCCAATCAAATGTGGGAGCTGGCTTGCCTGCGATGGCGGTGTTGGATTCACCATCGCCATCGCAGGCAAGCCAGCTCCCACATTGATTCGGTTTCTTCAGGTCGTTCAGGATCAGGCTTTATCCGCCCGGAACATCCCGCGAATCCCGCGTACCGCCTGGCGAATCCGGTCCTGGTTCTCGATCAGCGCAAAGCGCACATGATCATCCCCGTACTCACCAAACCCAATCCCTGGCGACACACACACTTTGGCCTCCAGCAGCAGCTTCTTGGCAAATTCCAGCGAACCCATGGCGGCATACTGCTCGGGGATTTTTGCCCAGACGTACATCGACGCCTTGGGATTCTCGACCATCCAACCCAGCTCATGCAGGCCTTTGACCAGCACGTTACGGCGCTGGCGGTACTGCTCGGCAATGTCCTTCACGCACTGCTGATCACCTTCCAGCGCCGCAATCGCGGCCACTTGCAGCGGGGTGAAGGTGCCGTAGTCGTGGTAGCTCTTGATCCGCGCCAGGGCGTTGACCAGTTCCGGGTTACCGACCATAAAGCCGATGCGCCAGCCGGCCATGTTGTAACTCTTGGACAGGGTGAAAAACTCCACCGCAATGTCCTTGGCGCCCGGCACTTGCATGATCGACGGCGCTTTCCAGCCGTCGTAGACGATGTCGGCGTAGGCCAGGTCGTGGACAACAAGCACGTCGTACTGCTTGGCCAGGGCGATCACACGTTCAAAGAAGTCCAGTTCCACGCACTGCGCGGTGGGGTTGGACGGGAAGCCCAGAATCATCATTTTCGGCTTGGGGATCGAGCCACGAATCGCCCGTTCCAGCTCGGCGAAGAAATCCACGCCCGGCACCAGCGGCACCGAACGCACCTGGGCGCCGGCAATCACGGCACCGTAGATGTGAATCGGGTAGCTGGGGTTGGGCACCAGCACGGTGTCGCCCTGGTCGAGGGTGGCCAGCATCAAATGCGCCAGGCCTTCCTTGGAACCGATGGTCACGATGGCTTCGGTTTCCGGGTCGATATCCACTTCGTAGCGGTCTTTATACCAGCGCGAAATCGCCCGGCGCAGCCGCGGAATGCCTTTGGAAGTGGAGTAGCCGTGGGTATCTTCACGCTGGGCGACGGTGACCATTTTTTCCACGATGTGGGGAGGCGTGGCGCCGTCAGGGTTACCCATGCTCAAGTCGATGATGTCTTCGCCGCACCGACGCGCAGCCATCTTCAGCTCGGCAGTGATATTAAAAACGTAAGGGGGGAGTCGATCTATGCGCGCAAAGCGGCGCGGCGAACCTTGGTCTGCCATTGTTGCCTCGAGGTACGTAAGCGCCCGGAACCGTCCGAGCGACGTCGGCCACTGCGGTGGCCTGCGGGGCAGACAATACGGTCGATGATGGCCAGTTGTCCAGATGTGTAGGAAAAATTTCTACTTGGAGTGAAGCCTGGATATGCCCCTATACTCGATGCGGGTTTGTTCCCTCATAAGAAGGAGACTGTTCGTATGGATCAGCAGACAAAACAACCGTTAGAGCCACGCATGGAAGCCGGTAAAGCCTTGGTAATCGCTGGGGTACAAGGGCGTTATTCAAAGGCCACAGTGGGTGATATCCCAAAGCTGTGGGAATTGTTCGACACTTGCATCAAAGACATTAAAAAGCGCGTCGGTGGCGTGACCTATGGTGTGTGCCATAACCCCCACCATGGCGAGTTCGACTACATGGCCGGAGTTGAAGTCCCGACTAAAAGCGACGTGCCGAGCAACTTCGAGTTCATCGAAATTGCGCCGCTCAACTATGCCGTGTTCCCACATTACGGGCCGGTGCAGGCACTTGAGCAAACCTACGAACGCATCATGTTCGAGTGGTTGCCGCACTCGGGCTACAAGGTGATGGGCGCGGATTTCGAACGCTACAGCGCCGATTTCGACGCGCGCAAGGGTACGGGGACGGTGGAGATCTGGCTGCCGGTTGGCGAAAAGGGCTGACGGCGGTGCTGTCAGCGCCGGCAAGCCGGCGCCGACAGACGTATCAATACAGCGTGTTTTTGACCCGCTCCGGCATCTCTCGGTCATAGGCCTCGGCATCAAACTGCCCAGCATTGAGCCGCTTGTGAAACGCTCCGGCCGACGGCAGTGCCGAGCGGTCCAAGTGCTTCTCGGGGTTCCAGCAATCCGAGCGCACAAAGGCTTTGGAGCAGTGGAAATACGCGGCCTCCACCTGCACCAGAATCACCGAACGCGCCGGTTTGCCATTCACCGCAAAACTCTCCAGCAGCTCGGGCTCGATGGAAATCTGTGCGCGGCCGTTCACGCGCAACGTTTCGCCAACCCCCGGGATGATGAACAGTAAGGCAATGCGTGGGTCTTGCAGCAGATTGCGCAGGGTGTCGAGCCGGTTATTGCCCGGCCGGTCCGGGATCGCCAAGGTGCGCTCATCCACAATCCGCACAAACCCCGGCACATCACCACGTGGCGAGCCATCAATGCCGTCCGGCCCGGATGAACTCACCACCACCAGGGGCGACGCCCGCACCATGGCCTGGTAGTCCTCGTTGAGAAACGCGATCTCCTTGCGCACCGCCCGCTCGTGGGGGAGGCCGTAGAGGGTTTCGAGTTGTTCGAGGGTTGTCAGCATGTTCACCACCTTGTCCTTGGATGAGTACAGAAGCGTTCAGCCACCGAAGCTCTGCTGGTAGCTCTGGGCGGATTGTCGAATGGCTTTTGCAACGTCAGGCGCTAACCGACAGTATTCGTCTTCGCGCTTGAGCACGACCTCAAGGGTTTGAAGCAGCGCCTGAATACGCGCCTGAGGTTCTGCAATTTCGCAGGTTCTTGCAAACTCAAGGATGCCCAAGCGTGAGGCAAACATTGATTTGTTGCCGGACAGATCCAGCGCAAGTGTGTCTTCAGGTATATAGGCGGTGGTATTCACGATGTCGTAAGCCGGGGCCAGGCGCGCGTCAAATTTAATCGGGTCACTGTAGAGCACACCGAAGTTTTTCAGGTGAGCATCGCCATTTCCCACGATGCAACTCAAAGCCACGCTATCGAACAATTGGTCCAACGAGCTGCGTTGGTTTTCTGGTGAGCAAAACGCGCGTACAGCCTTGGCGATGGCGGCATAGCTCTTGGTGTATTTCTGTTCGGCAGACAGGCCCATCAGTGTGGTCATGTCTTCGAAACCCAGCGGGTTGAGCTGCGCGTCGCGATCAAAGCGCCGCATGATGAATAGCTTATGGTTCTGCGACAGATAAAACGGCGGCACGGGCAGGCCTGCATCCCGCGCAATGGACATGCACAGGTATTCATTGATGGCCAAGCCCGGAAACTCATCGCGCCCGCTTTTGATAATCAGGTCGTTGGTTTTTGAGGTGAATTTTTGCTCGGGAGTTTGAGGTTTTTCTGGCACCAGCACTTTGGGCTGCACGCCAGAAATGCCCGCTCGCAGAATGTAACGGTCCACCAAGTCGGCGAACAGGTCTTCTGCTCCATCCCACGCGAGAATTTCTGCCAGGTTCTCTCCGTTTGCGGGCGGACCGTTGCGTTGGATCAATTCGTTTATCTGATCGGAAATCACGAAAACCCGGCCAATCGGTGCACTGCTACCTGATAAGGCCAGTAACAGCATCGGGTCCACTTTTACCGTTTTAGCCAGACGGTTACGCAATTGCTCCAGTACGTAGCCTTCGGGCAAATTCATTTGAAAGATTGGATGCAATTCGCGGCGGCGATATTCTTCTGCACGCACGGGCATGGTAAGGCTGATGGCGCTTTGGGCCTGTGCCTTAGCGTCGTAGCGAAACAGGTAATCATCAGCGCCCACCAAGACGCTGCCGCTGTCGCCCTGAGGCGTATGAACGCTAAGAGCGGGGCTATTCATTGAACAAGTCCTCTAACTCTTCAAGTGTCGGCAGAGTCACTGGCACTAATTTGACCTCACTGCCCAGGGCGGCAATCACGCGAGCATAGGCATTCATGGAAACAGAGAGGCTGCCCTTCTCGATTTCGATCAGTTTTTGCCGGGTAACGCCCGCAAGTTTCGCCAGGTCCGCTTGTGTATAGCCACGGTTGAGGCGCATGGAGCGAACTTGTTGGCCTAAGCGTTGGGTGATAATAGAAGTGTCCATGTCACGTATTCATTACTTTTGATTATTTAAGTCATATATACGTTACATTTTTAAGCTGTCAATGCCATCCCGACCAAACACCCAACTCAACCTGCGCTCATACCCAACCCGCCCCTTATACGCCTCCCCGCTGTCCACCCACCCAGCCGCCAGATACAACCCCATCGCCGCCACATTGTCCGTGTCCACCGACAACTCCAGCGCCCTGATCTGCGGCCACGCCTGCAGGGCCGCCGCCGGCAATGCCTGCAAACACGCTTTGCCAAACCCGCGCCCTTGCTGGTGCCGGTCCACCTGTAACGCGTGCAGCGTGGCGCTGTGTTCATCGGCCCAATGGGGCAGGCAGGGTGGGCGTTTGAGCAGCAGGAAGGCCACGGGCATTTCGTCGGCCAGTAGTGCAAAGCCTTTGATTGCGCCGGGCTTGGGGTTGACCAGCAGGCTGTTGAGCGCGCAGTAGATATCGCCGGAATACGCCAGTTGCTCGGGGTGCACTTGCAGGGTGTCGAGGTGCTGTTTTTGCACAAGGCTCAGCGTCTCATAGGCGACGAGGCGGGTTTCCATCGGGGGCGCATCCGAAATCCTACAAAGAGGCGTGGATTCTAGCGGGTTTGATGCACGCGAAATTATTTTTCAGTGGCGTGTCGATTTCATTCAAGGCCATTCGACCAGGAGTGTCCTTTGTGATTTTCCAACCCCCAGGAGTATCGCCATGAGCACTGCAATCAACACCCTGATCGAGCAATGGAAACAAGCCGTACTTGATCGTGATATCGACAAAATTGTCAGCTATTACGCCGACGATATCGTCTCGTTCGACGCTGTCACTGCGCTGCAATTCAAGGGCAAGGCCGCCTACCGCGCCCATTGGGACGAATGCATGAAGCATTGCCCTGGCCCGGGCATTTTCGAATTTCATGAGCTGCATATCGTTGAGGCGCCCGACAGCGCGTTTGCCCACTGGCTGGCCCACTGCGGCGGCGCCGGGCCGGATGGCGTGGTGAAGGCGTGCTGGATGCGCGTGACTGCCGGCTACCAGCGCATCAACGGGCAGTGGAAGGTGGTGCATGAGCACTGGTCGGCGCCCTTCGACATGGAAAGCGGCACGGCATTGTTCGACCTGAAACCTTGACCGCCACGAACTATAGTCAGTAGCCCGAAAACGGAGACCGCCATGAAATACCTCTGCCTGATCTACAGCAACGAAGAGGTGTTGCACACCTCGCCCGACAGCCCGGCGGACCCGGAGTGTTTTGCCTACGCCGAGGCCATCCAGGCCAGCGGCCGAATGCTCGCCGCCGAGCCGTTGGAGTCGGTGAGCACCGCCACCACCGTGCGCATGCGCAATGGCAAGCTGTCGATCACCGACGGGCCGTTTGCCGAAACCAAGGAACAGCTCGCCGGGTTTTACCTGATCGAGGCCAAAGACCTGAACGAAGCGATCCAGGTGGCGGGCGGCATACCGGCAGCCCGGGTCGGCAGTGTGGAAGTGCGCCCCGTGCGTGAATTGAATCTCTGAACACAACAACCACAAGATTTTAAGGAGGTTTACCCATGAATACCCAACCCGCTGAATTTGAACTGTCCATCAGCCGTTTGATCGACGCACCGCCAAGCAAGGTGTTTCGCGCCTGGACCACGCCCGAGCTGTTACAGCAATGGTGGGGGCCACACGGCATGACCACGCCGGAGTGCGAAATGAACCTGTGGGTCGGTGGTCTGTTTCGTACCTTGATGCGCGCGCCGGATGGCGCCGAATACCCGACCTCCGGCGTATTCCTGGAAATCAAGGCGCCGAACCGGCTGGTGTTTACCGATGCCTTTGCGCCGGGCTGGGTACCGTCGGGCAAGCCGTTCATGACCGCCGAAGTGACCTTCGAAGCCGTCGACGGCAAGACCCAGTACACCGCCCGCGCCATGCATTGGAGCGAAGCTGACAAGCAGGCCCACGAAGCCATGGGTTTCCATGACGGCTGGGGCCAGAGCCTCGACCGCCTGGTGGCTTTGGTGACCCAGGGCATGCCCGATTGACCCCGCAGGTCGAGGCGATTTACCGCAGCGAATCACGCCGCGTACTGGCGACGCTGATTCGCCTGCTGGGTGATTTCGACATGGCTGAAGAGGCGCTGCACGAGGCGTTTTTTATTGCGCTGCAGCGCTGGCCGCAAGACGGCGTTCCGGATAACCCACGGGCCTGGCTGGTCTCCACCGGCCGCTTCAAAGCCATCGACCGCCTACGCCGACAGGCACGTTTTACCCCGTTACTGCAGGAGCAGGCCGACGCGCTGGAAGCGGCTGACTGGAGTGAGGAAGACGTGGAAGACGACCGCCTGCGCCTGATCTTCACCTGCTGCCACCCGGCGTTGGCACCCGACGCCCAGGCGGCGTTGACCTTGCGTGAGATCTGCGACCTCACCACCGAAGAAATCGCCCGCGCCTTTCTGGCCACGCCCACCACCATCGCCCAGCGCATCGTGCGCGCCAAGGGCAAGATCCGCGAAGCAAAAATCCCCTACCAGGTGCCTACCCTGGACGCGTTGCCCGAGCGTCTGGACAGCGTGCTGCGCGTGGTTTACCTGGTGTTCAACGAAGGCTATTCGGCGTCCATGGGCGCCGACCTCACCCGCGAAGACCTGACCCGCGAAGCCATTCGTTTGGGGCGTTTGCTGCTGGAGTTGCTGCCAGAGCCGGAGGTCATGGGCTTGCTGGCGCTGATGCTGCTGCATGAGTCGCGCCGAGCAACGCGCACCTCGGCCGACGGTGAGTTGGTGTTATTGCATGAACAGAACCGCGCAGTGTGGGACGCCTCCTTGATTGCTGAAGGCTGCGCACTGGTGGAGCAGGCGTTGAACACACGGCGTTTTGGCCCGTATTGCCTGCAGGCGGCGATCGCGGCGGTGCATGCCGAAGCGCCCCAGGCAGAGGACACGGACTGGCTGCAGATTGTCGGGCTTTACGATGTGTTGTTGCGCGAAGTGCCGTCGCCGGTGATCGAGCTGAACCGCGCTGTGGCGGTGGCGATGGGGCAGGGGCCATTGGCGGGGTTGCAGTTGGTGGAGGGCATCTTGCAGCGTGGGGAGTTGCGCGATTATCACCTGGCGCATTCGGCGCGCGGGGAGTTTTGTCGGCAGTTGGGGCGGGTGGAAGAGGCTCGGGAAGCCTATGAAAAAGCGCTCTCACTCACCCAGCAAACCCCAGAAAAACGCTTCCTCGAACGCCGCCTCGCCGAACTCAAACTTCCCTTACAATGAAAATCAAAACTGTGGGAGCTCAGTGTCTGGCCAGGATCACTCCAGCATCTTGCCCAGCAACCAACTCCCCGCCGGCCCCGGTGGGTGGTGCCTTGACCAGAGCGCATCCACCGCCACCGAGCGCGGCCAACTGCGCGCCTTGAGTTCGACCAAGTGGTCGCCACCAAAACGCTCCACCAACCAACGCGGAATCGGTGCCCAGCCAAACCCCAGCTGTGCCATCTCCATCAACATCAAGTAACTGGGCGCTGACCAAACCCGCCCGCTGGGGCGGGTTTCAGTCGGGTTGATGATGCTGGCCAGGCGCAATTCGCGGTGTTGCTGCAAGGTCTGCGCCGGGATGTTCTTCAGCTTGGCCAGCGGGTGCGTGGGCGCCGCGAACAGGGCAATTTCGGTACGTTCTTCGACCGGCGCGCCGGTCAGGTCGGGCGGGTAAGTGTCTTGTTTTTCGATAAACGCAATCTGCGCCCGGCCGCTTTGCACCAGTGCGATCAGGTCTTCGCATTCGGCGATCAGGCATTCCAGCTCAAGGTCCGGGTGGCGCTGTTCAAAGGCCTTGAGGGCGATTTCAAAGCGGTCGGACTGGTAAGTATCGGACATGGCGATGGTCAGCTTGGGTTCCAAACCCTGTGACAACTGGCTCGCCGCCAACTCCAGGCGGCTGCTGGCCTCCAGCACCTGCTCGGCGCGTTGCAATAACACATGGCCGGCTGGCGTAAGCGTCGGCTTGCGGCTGCTGCGATCAAACAGCACCACATCCAGATCAATCTCCAGGCTCGCCACCGCCGCGCTGACGGTGGACTGGCTTTTACCCAGCTTGCGCGCCGCCGCCGAAAACGAGCCTTGGGTAGCCGCCTGCACAAACGCCTGCAGCACTTCATTGGAGGCCATGACTATCGCCTTTATCGATGGTTATTAGTTATGAAGTATCGAGTCAAAGGGTAATCATGGCAACCATCGTCACTCAAGGAGCCGGGTCATGAACCCTACCAAGTCGATTACTGAACGTGTTTGCCAGGCCATTGGTTTTGAAGGGCTGGCCTTATTGATCTGTACGCCGCTGCTGGTCTGGATCACCGGCCGGCCGGCCCTGGAAATGGGCGCGGTGACGCTGGGCATCAGCCTGTTGGCACTGAGCTGGAACGTCATTTTCAACAGCCTGTTCGACCGCTTCAAAGCCCGCCTGCAATTGACCAGCGGCGGCTGGACCCGCGTGGTGCATGCGCTGTTGTTCGAAGGCGGCCTGATCATCCTGGCGGTGCCATTGATTGCCGCGTTGATGAAGATCAGCCTGTTGGAAGCCTTTATTCTCGATATTGGCGTGCTGTTGTTCTTCCTGCCGTACACCTATGTGTACCACTGGGGTTATGACGTGCTGCGGGAAAAAATCGTACAGCAGCGGCTGCCTAGCCAAGCTTGAGCGAGGCCACAAACTCCAGAAATGCCCGCACCTTGGCGGCGGGCAAGTGCCGCGACGGGTAATAGGCGTACAACGGGAAACGCTCGTCCGGCCAATCGGGGAACAGCTCCACCAGGCTGCCGGCCTGGATCGCCGAGTCCAGGCCGAGGTTGAGCATCTGCGCCACGGCATGCCCGTGTTCACACACGCTGTATAAGGTGCTGGCGTCGTTGACCACCAAGCGGCCGCTGGTGCGCACAATCACTTGCTCGCCGGGCCGGTGGAATTCCCAGGCAAACGGGCGACCGGTTTGCGAGTCGCGAAAATCCAGGCACATGTGCCCGGTTTCCAGGTCTTGCGGGATCGCTGGTCGGCCGTATTGTTCAAGGTAAGTGGGAGAGGCCACGGTGAGCACGCGGACTTCCATCAGTTTGCGGGCGATCAGCGAGGAGGACTGTGGGATGCCGAAGCGAATGGCCAAGTCAAAGCCGTCGGCCACCAGGTCGCCGAGTTGGTCACGGGTGTGCAGGTCGAGTTGCAGTTGCGGGTATTGGCGCATGAAGTCGCCGAGTACAGGGCCAAGTACCAGCCGCGAAAAATACGGGTCGATGTTCACCCGCAAACGCCCGCGCACGGTGAGGGCGCTGTCGGCCGCCGAATGGGCGGCCTCCTCCAGCCCGGCCAACAGCGGGGCGATTTGCTGGTAGAAACGTCGCCCTTCGTCGGTCAATTGCACCGAGCGGGTGGTGCGGTCGAACAGGCGAATGCCGAGGCGTTTTTCCAGGCGGGAAATCGCCCGGCTGACCCCCGAAGGCGTCATCTCCAGGCTGTTGGCGGCGCGGGCAAAGCTGCCGCTGTCGACTACGGCGGCCAATACGCCCATGCCGCCGGCCAAGCCTGGATCAAAACTCATCGGTGATTGCCCGTCAGTGATCTGAAGGCATTGATGCTAGCGCAGAATGCTTACAGAAACATGCCGCCCGAGGCTTCGATGCGCTGGCCGGTGATCCAGTTGCTGCCATCGGCCAGCAGAATCGAAATTGCACCGCCAATATCGTCCGGCAAACCGGCACGGCCCAGGGCGGTGTTGTCGGCCACCATCGCATTCACCTGTGGGTTATCGCGCACTGCGCCGCCGCTGAAGTCGGTGGCAATCGCGCCGGGTGCCAGGGTGTTGACGGTGATGCCACGCGGGCCGAGTTCTTTGGCCTGATAACGCGACAGCACTTCCACGGCGCCTTTCATCGACGCGTAGGCGGCGTAGCCCGGCAGGCTGAACCGCGCCAGGCCGCTGGAGATGTTGATGATGCGCCCGCCATCGCTGATCAGCGGCAGCAGTTTTTGGGTGAGGAAAAACGGCGCCTTGAAGTGAATGGCCACCAGCTTGTCGAACTGCTCTTCGGTGGTTTCGGCAAAGCTTGCGTGAGCGCCGATGCCCGCGTTGTTGATCAGGAAATTAAAATGTTGCTGGGCGAAAACGTCCTTGAGCACCGTAGCGATTTGCCCGACAAAAGCATCGAAGCTGCCGCTCTGGCTGACGTCCAGTTGCAGCATGGCGGCGCGGCCGCCCAGCGCTTCAACCTGTGCCACCACCGCTTGGGCCTCAGTGGCGGCGCTGTGGTAGGTGCCGATGATATCCACGCCTTGTGCGGCAAGGTGCAAAGCGGCGCTTTTACCAAGGCCACGGCTGGCGCCGGTGATGAGTGCGATTTTACGAGTCATGCGGTAGTCCTCATGGGTGATCAGTGGGACTGAGTGTATTTGTCCGCCTATAACGTGATAAACAGGCTGATATCGGAATCACTGGCCGGATAAGGCGAACAATCCCATGAACAAACTTGAGCTGTTGCGCACCTTCGTGCGCGTCACCGAGCTGTCGAGTTTCACCCAGGCCGGCGAGAGCCTGGGCCTGCCACGCTCCACTGTGTCCGAGCATGTGCAGGCGCTGGAAGCATTGCTGGGTGCGCGCCTGTTGCAGCGCACCACGCGCACTGTGCAAGCCACCCAGGACGGCCGCGTGTTGTATGAGCGCAGCAAGGATTTGCTCGCGCACATGGAAGAGCTCGAAGGCCTGTTTCGCCAGGACGAAGCGCAATTGGCCGGGCGCATTCGGGTGGATATGCCCAACGCCATGGCGCGCGGCCTGGTGATGCCGCAGCTGCCCTCGTTCATGGCGCGCCACCCGTTGGTGGAGATGGAAATCAGCAGTTCGGATCGCCAGGTCGACGTGATTGCTGAAGGCTTTGATTGCGTGGTGCGCGTGGGCGCGCAACCCGATCAAAGCGTGGTTGCGCGCAAGGTGTGCAGCATGCCGATGGTCAACTGCGTAAGCCCCGCGTACCTGCAACGTTATGGCGTGCCCGAAACCATTGCCGATCTGGCGCAGCATCAACTGGTGCACTACGTGCGCCCGCTGGGTGCGCGCTCGGCCGGGTTTGAATACCTGCTGGGTAACAAGGTGCAGCGCGTGGCCATGGCCGGGCGCGTGACCGTCAGCAGCACCGATGCCTACCAGGCGGCCTGTCTCGGCGGCTTGGGGATTATCCAGGTGCCGCTGCTCGGCATTCGCGATTTATTGGCCAGTGGCGAGTTGGTTTCGGTGTTGCCGGACTACCTCGCACCGCCGCTGGACGTCTCCATGCTCTACGCCGGCCAGCGGCATTTACCGTTGCGGGTGCGGGTGTTCATGGAGTGGCTGGCCGCTACCTTGCAGGCGCGTATTTAACGCCGAGCCGACAACTGTTGCGGTGCCAGGAAGGCGTCGTGGAAGTAATCGCGGAACGCTTGCATCGCCGGGGTAAACGCGCGCTCGCGGTGCCAGGCCAGGCCGACGCTCATGGGCGTGACCGGGTCGGTGACGGTCAGGGTTTCGATGCGCTTGCCTTCCAGCGACCACGGCCGGTGCACCAGGTCTGACAGGATCGCCACGCCGCTGCCATTGGCGACCATGCTGCGCACCGCCTCCACCGAACTGGTGCGCAGCCGCACGTTGGGCGTTTGCCCGGCCTGTTCCCAGTAGCGCATGGCACTGTGCTCGGCTTCGTCGACGGTCAGCAGGATGTAAGGCTCTTGCGCCACATCCGCCAGGCTCACGGCACCGCGCTCGCACAACGGGTGATGGCTGGGCAGCCACAGGCGGCGTTCGGAGTTGAACAGGATTTCCGAGACGATATCCGCGTGAGTCAGGTTGGCGGTGAGCACCACGGCCATGTCGAACTGGCCGTCGAGCAGGCCGTGTTCAATGGCCTGGCGCTCCTGCTCGAAGACGTCGATGGTCACGTCCGGGTGCCAGTGTTGCATGCGTTGCAAGTGATGCGGCAGGAAGTAACCCAACACTGTGTAGCTGGCCGCTACCCGCAATACGCCGCTGGCGCGGTAGTCGGGCAGTGGGCTGTTGAGGGCGTCGTCCACGCTGCGCACGATCACATAGGCGCGGTTGAGAAAATGCCGCCCGGCGTCCGTGAGGTTCATGCCCTGGGCCGAGCGCACGAACAACTGCACGCCGAGCATCGCCTCCAGTTCCTTGATCGCGGTGGTCACCGCCGACTGGGAGATGTTCAGGTGAATGGCGGCCTGGGAAATCTGGCCGATTTCGGCGGTGGCGACGAAGTAGCGCACTTGGCGCAAGGTCAGGGACATGGCTTTCTCCGATCGTTCCCACGCTCTGCGTGGTAACGCCTCTTGTGACGCTCTGCGTCACGCTTTGGGACGCGGAGCGTCCTGGGCTGCATTCCCACGCGGAGCGTGGGAACGATCTTTGGGTATCTGATTTTCAGAAGATGGGCCATCTGATAATAGATCTTCCCAAGGGGTCAAGCCCCAGCCTACTTTCAGTCATCTTCTTTTGGCGGAGCGACCTCGATGCAGGCAGTGGATTTCAATTCGGACATGGGCGAAGGCTTCGGCCCCTGGACCATCGGCGATGGCGTCGACTTTGACCTGATGGCCTACATCAGCTCGGCCAATATCGCCACCGGCTTCCACGCCGGCGACCCCGGCACCATGCGCCGCACCGTCGAACGCGCCAAGCAACTGGGTGTGGGCATCGGCGCGCATCCGGGCTTTCGTGACTTGGTGGGGTTCGGCCGTCGGCACATCAACGCACCGGCCCAGGAACTGGTGGATGACATCCTCTACCAACTCGGCGCGCTGCGCGAAATCGCGCGTGCCCAAGGTTTGACATTGCAACATATCAAGCCCCACGGCGCGCTTTATATGCACCTGGCCCGCGACGAAGAAGCCGCTCGGCTGCTGGTGCAGAACCTGCAAATCATCGAGCCGACGCTGTTGCTGTATTGCATGCCCAACTCGGTGATCTGGCGCGTGGCCAAGGAACTGGGGCAACCGGTGGTGCGCGAGTTTTACGCCGACCGTGAGTACGACCTGAGCGGGTCCATTGTGTTTACCCGCAATGTGCGTGCACTGGACCCTGCAACCGTTGCGGCGCGCGTCCTGCGTGCTTGTCAGACTGGCCGGGTGCGAACCGTAGAAGGCGAAGACCTGTTGATCGAATTCGACTCCATCTGCCTGCACAGCGACACGCCTGGCGCGCTGGAACTGGTGGAAGCCACCCGCGAAGCCCTGGACCAGGCTGGGATTGAAGTCAGATCACCTCAATAAGCACCCCAATAAAAATATCGCAACAGCACTTTTTGCCTGCCTTTCTACAATGATTCCAAGAGGAACAGACATGGCTGAAACCACCCCCATCCGCTACAGCTTCGGCGGTGATGAACACCTGTTTGCCGAGGTCAGCGACAGCATGTCCCTGGAGGCCTTTTTCACAGGCATGGCCGTGACCCGCGCCGTGGAGCGCCTGGCGTTGGAGGGCGTGCTGGATGTGTGCCTGGCCAATGCATCGTTCCAGATTCGTTTCGACCCCGACCGTATCGCGCCGCATGTGCTGCTCGACGCCGTGCAAAGTGCCGAAGCCCAGGCCGTGGCCGAGCGCACCTTGCACACGCGCATCATCGAAATCCCGGTGCTCTACAACGACCCCTGGACCCACGAAACCCTGATGCGCTTTCGCGACCGCCACCAAGACCCCAGCGGCACCGACCTGGAATACGCCGCACGCATCAACGGCCTGGCCGATGTGGACGCGTTTATCGCCGCCCACAGTGGCGCGCCGTGGTTTGTGTCGATGGTCGGGTTTGTTGCGGGCTTGCCGTTCATGTTCCAGATGGTCGAGCGCGAGCGGCAATTGCAGGTGCCCAAGTACCTGCGTCCGCGCACCGACACGCCCAAACTGACCCTCGGCCATGGCGGCTGTTTCGGTTGCATTTACTCAGTGCGCGGCGCGGGTGGTTACCAGATGTTTGGCGTAACCCCGGCGCCAATCTACGACCCGGCGCAGCAGTTGGCGTACCTCAAGGAACACATGGTGTTTTTCCGCCCGGGTGACATCGTGCAGTTCAAACCGATGGACCGCGACGCCTACGATTTGGCGGTGGCCGAAGTGGAGGCAGGGCGTTTTGATTTGCGTATCCGCCCGGTGGAATTTTCCCTCGATGCGTTTCTCGCCGACCCCATCGGCTACCCGAAAACCCTGCAGGAGGCGCTGGCATGATCAAGGTCCTCAAACCCGGCCTCGCCACTTCTGTGCAAGACCTGGGTCGTGAAGGTTATTACCACTTGGGCATTCCTCCTTCGGGCGCCCTGGACCAGTACGCATTGAGTGCGGCCAACCACTTGGTTGGCAACCCAGCCGGTGCGGCGGGCCTGGAATGCACACTGATCGGCCCTGAACTGGAGTTTCGCCAGGACGCATTGGTGGCGCTCAGTGGTGCGCTGATGTCGCCGCGTCTGGATGGTGAAGTGGTGCATCAGGACACCGCCTTTCAGGTCCGCGCCGGGCAAGTGCTGCGCTTTGAGTTTCCCAAGGCCGGCGCGCGCACGTACCTGGCGGTGGCCGGTGGCATCAACGTGCCGCGGGTGCTCGGCAGCCGCTCGACGTACACCCTTGGTGCGCTCGGTGGGTTTGAAGGGCGGCGCTTGCAGGAAGGCGATGAGCTGCCGATCGGCGAGGCCAGTGGAACAGGCCGCGCGGGCAATAGCTTACCGATGGCCTTGCGCCGTTCGGTCGGTGGCGACGTGACCCTGCGCGTGGTGCCAGGGCTGTATTACGAGCGCCTGACGGATGCGGCAAAAAGCAGTTTTTTTGCTGAGCCGTGGACGGTGGGCTCCGAGGCGGATCGCATCGGCTATCGCTTCAAGGGCGGCAGCGCCTTGAGTTTTCAACCACGCGAACAACCGTTTGGTGCTGGCTCGGACCCCTCGAATATCGTCGACAGTTGCTACCCGATCGGTTCGATCCAGGTGCCGGCGGGGTTGGAGCCGATTGTGCTGCACCGCGATGCGGTGTCGGGTGGCGGCTACGCGATGATCGGCACAGTGATCAGTGCCGACCTGGACTTGATCGGGCAGATGCAGCCGAACCAGCGGGCGGGGTTTGTGGCGGTGACACTGGAGGAAGCACTGGAGGCGCGGCGAATCTACAAAAAGCGCTTGAAGGCCATGGCTGGATTGTTCAATCACTGACACACCCTAAAACCCATGTGGGAGCAGGTTTGTGTGGGAGCTGGCTTGCCTGCGATGCAAGCGCCTCGGTCTGTCAGTTGAACCGAGGTGACGCCATCGCAGGCAAGCCAGCTCCCACCGAGGTCAGAACAGTTTGGTGAACAGCCAGTACAGGCTGCCCGACAGCAAAATCGCCGCCGGCAAGGTCAGCACCCAGGCCATCAGCAGATTGCGGATGGTCTTCATCTGCAAGCCACCGCCATTGGCGACCATGGTGCCTGCCACACCCGACGACAACACATGGGTCGTCGACACCGGTAGCCCGAACATATCCGCCGCACCGATGGTCAGCATGGCCACCGTCTCGGCCGAGGCGCCTTGGGCGTAAGTCAGGTGCGTCTTGCCGATTTTTTCGCCCACCGTGACCACGATGCGTTTCCAGCCGACCATGGTGCCCAGCCCGAGCGCGATGGCCACGGCGATCTTCACCCACAGCGGGATAAAGCGTGTGGACGCGTCGATCTGGTCTTTGAACAGTTTCAGCTTGCCTTGGGTGTCGGCGTCGAAGTTGCCGACCTTGCCCTTGTCCATCAAGCGAATGGTTTCACTGGTCAGGTACATGTCGTTGCGCACGTTGCCGACGGCTTCAGCGGGGACTTTGGCCAGGGAACCGTAGCCTTTTACTTCGTCACCAATCTGGCCGGCGAGGGCGGCGAGGGCCGGCACCAGTTCCGGGGTGGCTTCCTTGGTGCGCACATAGGTCGAGAGAATCGGCCGTGGGTCGCCCGGTAATACTTGTGGTGCGCTTTTCACCAGTGCCACTTGGGTCACTTCAGCCACCGCAGCAAACTGCAAGGACTGCTCGGCCGGCATGGTGCGGTTCAGCGCGTACGCCATCGGCAGCGTCCCCACCAGGATCAGCATGATCAGGCCCATGCCTTTTTGCCCGTCGTTGGAGCCGTGGGCGAACGACACACCAGTGCAGGTGGCGATCAACGCACCGCGAATCCACCATGGCGGCGGGGTGTCGCCCTTGGGGGCCTTGTACAGCGAGCGGTTTTTGACAAAGGCGCGCAGCGCCAGCAACAGCAGGGCGGCAAACGCAAAACCGATCAGCGGCGACAGCAGCAGGGCATAACCGATCTTGGTGGCTTGGCTCCAATCCACACCGCTGGTGCCATCACGCCCGTGCATCAGGGCGTTGGCGACGCCGACGCCGATGATCGAGCCGATCAGGGTGTGCGATGACGAGGCTGGCAAGCCCAGCCACCAGGTGCCGAGGTTCCACAGGATCGCCGCGATCAGCAGCGCAAAAATCATGGCGAAGCCGGCCGAGGAACCGACCTGCAAAATCAGCTCGACCGGCAGCAAGGCGATGATGCCGAACGCCACCGCGCCGCTGGACAGCAGCACGCCGAGGAAGTTGAAAAAGCCCGACCATACCACCGCAAAGTGCGGCGGCAGCGAGTTGGTGTAGATCACCGTCGCCACGGCGTTGGCGGTGTCGTGGAAACCATTGACGAACTCAAAGCCCAGGGCAATCAACAGCGCCACGCCCAGCAGCAGGAACGGCGTCCAGGTGGTGACCACGGTGCCCAGTTCGGTCATGTCGTGCATCAGGCTGTAGGCGGTAAACAACAAGCCCATGGCGAGCACGGCGAAGAAAATGATCACGGTGAGCAGGCCGGGTTTTGTATCCAGCCGGGGTTTGGGGTCTGCGTGTGTGGCGGTGTTGGAAGCGGTCAGGGAAGGGGTGGCCATGCCGGAGCATCCAGTGTGGGGAGGATGGTCTTGATGATCATTGCAGAATGTTACAGAGATGCTGCGGTAGGTCAGTGTTTAAGGAATTGAGCCTACCGCTGATCTATAAAACACCAGAAGGCTAATGTCAGAGTGCAATCAATGTGGGAGCTGGCTTGCCTGCGTTAGCGGTGCATCAGGCAATGAACAGTTGGCTGGTAGATAGCCATCGCAGGCAAGCCAGCTCCCACAATTTGACTGTATTGCAATTCAATAGTCTTTGCGCTTACGGAACGCCCAGCGCCCGGCAATCAGGGTAAACGTCGCCACCAGCGCCACCAGGATCCAGAACCCTTCCGGGTCGGTGGAAAGCGGCACGCCGCCCACGTTCATGCCAAAAAAACCGGCGATGATATTGATCGGCAGCGCCAGCACCGTCACCACGGTGAGGGTAAACAGCGTGCGGTTGCTTTGTTCGTTGAGGTTGGCGGCGATTTCTTCCTGCAACAGCTTGATGCGTTCGCCCAGGGCCGTGAGGTCGTTGATGATCAGCGCAAACTCCTCGGTGGATTTGCGCAACTCCTTCACGTCTTCCTTTTGCAGCCACTGCGGCGGGCGGTTGAGCAGGCGCAGGAGCGAGCCCGGCTCCAGTGCCAGCAGACGTTGCAGGCGCACCAGCACCCGGCGTGCGGCACCCAGTTCGGCGCGGTTGGTGGACAGGCGCGAGGACAGTAACTGGTCTTCGATATGGTCGACGCTGATACTGGTTTTACGCACGATCTGCGTGAGCACCTCACCCTGGTCGCGCAACAGATGCACCAGCAGTTCCAGGGGCGAACGAAAGCGTTCACCGGCCTTCACCGACGAGCGCAATTTATCCACCGAGTGCAGCGGTTGCAGGCGTGCACTCACCAGCAAACGGCTGCGGGCGCAGACCCACAGCGTGGAGATATCCGACGAAACCATGCTGCTGAAGTTGAACACCACGTCGTTGACCACTGCGAGCAAGGCCGAGTCGACGTGTTCGATACGCGTGGAGCGCGAGCCTTCGTGCAGGGCTTCGAAAAACTCGTCGGGCAATGACAGGTTGGCCTGCATCCAGCGCTCGCAGGCGGCGTGGGCCAGGTTCAGGTGCAGCCACAGGAATTCTTCCGGGTCTTGCGGCGCTTTTAGCGCGGCCAGCGCGGTCGCTGAATCAATTTGCTCGCCCTTTTCACCGGGCCGAAAACGAAAACCGTAAAGCAAGCCAAACAGATCGGGATCCTGGTGGCTGTGGTCGATGCTGTGGTTCATGGAGGCTCGCAGAGAAAGCGCCTGTAGGACGTTTCACAGGTTCGCGTGGGCGAATCATTGCAAGGCGGGATGACGATTTTGTGACAGTTTGAAAACTCGCTCAGCGGGTTTCCAGGCGCAGGCCTGCGCTTTGTCGGTGTAATTTGATCAACCCTCCGTGATGGCTGGCGAGCAGGCATAAAAAAACCGCGCCACTTTAAACGTGGCGCGGTTTTTTTAAACGATGACTCAGGTGTCCAGTTTGTCTTCCAGCACGGCGCCGGTCTTGGCGTCGAGCTTCACTTCAAACCGTTTGCCGGCGGTGTCGGTGAGGTCAACTTCGTAGACCAGCACACCATTTTTGTGGTCCAGCTCGGTGTCAGTGATGCTGGCACCGGCGTGTTTGGCCACGGCGGCGGCGTTGAGTTTTTCGAACGGCATCACGGCGCCGGACTTGAGCAAACCTTCAATGTGGTCCGGGCGAACATCCGCCTGGGCCAACCCGGCAGTCAGGGTCAAGGCGGTAGCGGCGAACAGGGCGGTCAGGGTTTTCATGGTGTGTGTCCTTCTTCGGTGAGCTGTTTAAGTGGCGCCAGATTAACCAGCGCAACTTAATTCATCCTTAATGGCGCAATGACACCCACCAATTACTCAGTAGCCGTTGTCCTTGAGCAGGTCCTGCACGCTCGACGAAGGCCAGCGCTTGTAGAACTTCAGCAGTTCGGCGGCGCGGTTGGTGAAGATGCCGTCAACGCCGGCTTTCATGACTTTTTCGAAGTCCACGGGCTCATCGACGGTGTAGACGTGCACCAGCAGGCCTTTGTCGTGGGTCAGCTTGTTCATCTCAGGCTTCACCAGGTCGGTGTAGCTCTGGTCGCCGTGGTTGGTCAGCTCGGCCGAAGGGCCGGTGCCGATGGCGCCGAGGCTCTTGGCTTCGTCCACCCACTTTTCGAACTCGGCGGCGTCTTTTGGCTCTTGCTTGGCGTAGTAGGCGGCCTTGGTGGTTTCGCCGGACTCAGCGAAGGTTTGTGCCGATTTAGGCTCGATGCTGCCTGGGCCAACCCACAACAGCAGGATTTTCGGGGTGTTGGGCATTTCTTTCTGCAGCTCTTTCAAGCTGTCTTTTTCAAACGTCTGCAGCACCACGCGGCCTTTGCCCTGGCCCACGCCGGTGTTGCTCTTGCCCAGCTTGGAACCGGCGGAGCTCAACCAGCCTTTATCCAGCAGCTTGTTTTTCAGGTCGGCTTCGATGCCCGGGAACTGCTTGGGCTCCTTGGTCTCGATGTACAGGCCTGGTTTGTGCTGCGGGTTGCCTTCGGCGATCTTGATGATCTCGTCCAGGCTCTGGATTTTCAGGCCAACAAACGCCGGGCGGGCACGGTCCGGGTAAGCGGCGTTGAACCAGCTGCCGGCGTCCAGGGTGCGCAGTTCGGCCCAGGTGAACTCGTTGGCCGGAGCGTCTTTGCGCTCGGGGAACTTGGTGGCCACGTCGGTGGTGCGTTGCAGGTTGTTGTCGTGCAGGGCGAACAGTACGCCGTCTTTACTGCGCTGCAGGTCCATTTCCAGGTAGTCGGCACCCAGGTCGCGGGCGAGCTTGTAGGACGCCGCGGTGGATTCGGGGGCGTCGTAGGATGCGCCACGGTGAGCAATGACAGCCGGGTACGGAATGCCTTCGTTTGTCGCCAATTCAGCCGGGCTGATCGGGTCGGCAGCCTGTGCCTGACCAAGGCCGAGCATCAGAGCGAGCAGCAGGGCGCTCTTGGTAAACGTGACAGGCATATGCGAAGTCCTTTCGTGGAGGTAACTTTGAGAAGGCGTCCTTTTTAACAATTGATTGCGAAAGGCGCTATCACCAAACCGACATTAAGGTACTCACGAGGCATTTTTGTGGGTTTTTTTGTGCTGCGTTGCAGTATTCTTGGCCAAAGCTGCCCCGTTAGAGGGCAGTAATTTCTGCCACGCGTGTAAACCATCTTTCCAGTCCCTGTGGGACTTTTCAGTGAGGTTTACCATGCGCATCACTTCCGAGCTTATCTGCCAGGCCGCCGACCAACTCCAGGGTTTTGTCGGCCTTAACCGCAAAACCGGCTACTACATCGTGCGTTTCAGCGAAGACGCCTTCGGCATGGACGTGGCCGATGACGGCATCATCCCCACTGCCGAATTTGTCTGGCTGCCGGCCGCCGACCACACTATGACCCTGTCGCGCGAACGCCTGCAGTTGCTGCTGGACCAGAATATCGATGACCGTATCAACATCACCGAGCCGTTGCGCGTGTATATGCGCCGGGTGGAGATCCCGCAGATCAGTGCGTTGCGCAGTTTGGTGAGTCAGGTCCAGGCAAGTGGAGAGCAACCTGTGGGGCTTGCTCGCTAAGGCGGCCACCTGCTCGATCACCATTGTCCTGAGACACTTCGGTCTAATTGTGGGAGCTGGCTTGCCTGCGATGCAGACACCTTGGTGTATCAGGCACACAGAGTTGATGCTATCGCAGGCAAGCCAGCTCCCACAGGTTTTTGCAGGGGGCTTGAGGCTGTGTTTCAACGCTCGAAGGTGTAAGCCCGCTCGACCTTGCACACGCGGGTGTGAAACGCCGAATACCAACTGGCGCGGCCTTGCTCGCGCACTTGGCTGTGTTCGGTTTGTTGCTTCCAGGCCAAAATCGCCGCTTCGCTTTCCCAGTAGGAAACGGTGATGCCCATGCCGTCTTCCCGCGCCGACTCAACACCCAGAAACCCCGGTTGTCCGCGCGCCAGTTCCAACATACGGTTGGCGGCCTGGCTATAACCTTGATCGCCTTCGGTACGCAACGAGCTGAAAATCACGGCGTAATAGGGCGGGGCGGGTGTGGTGGCGATCATACCGATTGCGCCTGGCAGGCTTTGAGCAGGGCAACCGCCAGTGGCGGCGTAATTCCTTTAAGTGCCGCGCGTTCGGGCTGAAACAGGGTGGCGACGAAAAACGGATGGCCCAGCAGTTCGACGGCACGCAGATCGCCCGCCGAATCGTGGCCGCTGGGGATCAGGTCGCCCTCGAGTAATGCCTGGGCGAACTCGGGGTTGATGCCGTAGCTGCAACGGTAGCCTTCCTCCGTTTCCAGGCTGGCGTAAGCCTCGGCGATACGCGTGTAGGGCGCCAGGCGGATGCTGCCGGTGGCTTCGACCAGGGAACACGCAAGCGGCGTGATAACCGCGCGCCTAGCCTCGGGCGCCAGTTCGCCATGCTCCGCATCCGCCCAGCCCAGCACGTTGCGGGCATATTCGATGACCGCGTGTTGAAAACCACCGCAGGTGCCCAGGAATGGGCGTTTTTGCTCGCGGGCAAAACGAATCGCCCGCAGTGCGCCGTCGGCATCACGGTAGGGGCTGGCGGGCACGCACCAGAAGCCGTCGAAGGCATGCAGTTCGGTGGCCGGGGTGATCGAGTCGGTCTCCAGC
This sequence comes from Pseudomonas sp. IPO3747, assembly GCF_013385245.1. Taxonomy (NCBI): domain Bacteria; kingdom Pseudomonadati; phylum Pseudomonadota; class Gammaproteobacteria; order Pseudomonadales; family Pseudomonadaceae; genus Pseudomonas; species Pseudomonas sp. IPO3747. The sequence goes on along the minus strand of NZ_JACAQL010000004.1, from coordinate 535,602 downwards.
CAGTGCAACTGCACGTTCAGGCCCAAGGCGCCGGCAGCCTGTTGCAGCGCCATGGGGATGGCCTGGTGGGCCGTTACGTCGGGGTTGTAATCACCGATCAGGGCGAGGTGCAGAGGGGTGGTTTTCATTGTGTACTTCCCATGGCTTGTGGTGTCCTGAGGCGCACTATAGATTGGCGCTCACGCAATCAAAATTGGCGTTTGCCCACATGCTCAATGCAGCCACGCACTATCAGCTCGATTACCCGGACCTGTCGCTGATTCTCGCGCTGGTGCGTGGCGGCACCTTGGCGCGGGCGGCGGCGCTGCTGCGGGTGGATGTGTCCACGGTGTTCCGTGCCGTGCGACGGCTGGAGGCGGCCCTGGGCCAGACCCTGTTCGAAAAGAGCCGTGCCGGCTACCTGCCCACCAGTTTGGCCAGCCACCTGGCGCAGCAGGCCGAACAGGCCGAGCAAGCGCTGGAAGCGGCGCGCATCGGGGTGGAGCAGGGTGGTGAAGTAATCAGCGGCACCGTGCGCCTGACCTGCACCGACTCGGTGCTACAGGGGTTGCTGCTACCGGCGCTGGCGCAGTTCATGCCGGCCTACCCGGCGTTGACCCTGGAGTTGAGCACGTCCAATGATTTTGCCAACCTCAGCCGCCGCGACGCGGACATTGCGCTGCGCCTGACCAAGACGCCGCCGGAGCATCTGGTTGGCCGTCGACTGGGCACCGTGGCCTATCAGGTGTGCGCGAGCGCGGGTTATGCCCGCCAAAACCAGGGGCGTGAGTTGGCCGAGCTGGCGTGGATCGCGCCGGATGACTTCTTGCCCGATCACTCCACCGTAGCCTGGCGGCGTGAACACCTGCCGGGTGTGCGTCCCAGTTATCGCTGTAACAGCATGTTGTCGGTCGCCGAACTGGTGCGGGCAGGGTTGGGCGTGGCGGCGCTGCCGGACTTTCTGTTGGAGGACGGTTTGCAACCACTCGGCCCCGCGCTGGCGGGGCGTGATACGGCGCTATGGCTGCTGACACGCCCGGACTGCCGGGCACTGCGCTCGGTGGTGACCTTGTTTGATGAGTTGGGGCGGCATATTCGGCTGCCTTGAGCATTGTGGCGAACGGGCTTGTTGTGGCGAGCGGGCTTGCCCCGCGTTGGGGCGCGCAGCGGCCCCAAAACCAGACGCCGCGGTTTTTGCTTTAAGTACCGCATCGACTTTACTGGGGCTGCTGCGCAGCCCAACGCGGGGCAAGCCCGCTCGCCACAACAAGCCCGCTTGCCAGCCCCAGAAGAGTTCCTCTGGGTAAACGTCTCAGGGTTTTCGCACAAACTGCTCATGCATCTCGCACGTCAACGTCTCGATACGCTCGGTCAGTTGCTTGGTCATTTCCGTCAGCCGGGTGTTCTGCTCCAGCAATTCCAGTAACTGTTTGGTGGTTTGCGCGGCCTGGGCCTGGCGTTCGGTATTGGCAATGGCCAGGGCTTCGCGGTGTTGCGCATCGGCATCGGACTGGGCTTTGTCGCGGGCGGCCTGGCGTGTCTGGGCCAGCAGGATCAGCGGCGCGGCGTAAGCCGACTGCAGGCTGAACGCCAGGTTGAGCAGGATGAACGGGTACACGTCAAAATGCGTGACGCCGGTGATGTTGAGCACCACCCACACCACCACGATCGCGGTTTGCGCGCCGAGAAAGGTCGGCGTGCCAAAGAAGCGTGCGAAGGCTTCGGCCTTGAGGGCAAAGGTGTCGTTGCCAAAGGTCGGCGCCAGATGGGCGTGGCCGCGGTGGAAGCGCAGGTGATCGACAGGTACGGCGTCTGGCTTGTCGGGGGTCATGGCGGGCTCGAATCCTAAGCGTTAAGACAAGCTAGCACTATAGACCGCGCCCCCCGACACACACATGAAGAACCGGTCAGGTGTTGCCGCGCTCGTTGGCGAACGCGCTCACCGCTTGCACCGCCTCGGTGGTGCCTTCGCGAATCTGCAGGATCACCGTGCCCGCACGGTTGGCCAGGTCGACCCCCAGCGCCGCGCGGTCGCGGGTGCTGTCCATGCTCTCGATGGCTTGGCGGGTCTCGTCCTGGATCATCGCGATCATGCTGGAGATTTCCGCCGTCGAGCCGCTGGTGCGGGCTGCCAGTTGCCGCACCTCGTCAGCCACCACGGCAAAACCACGGCCTTGCTCACCCGCGCGTGCCGCCTCGATGGCGGCGTTGAGGGCCAGCAGGTTGGTCTGGTCGGCGATCCCGCGAATGGTGTTGACGATGGCGGTGATCTGCTGCGAACGCTCACCCAGCTTGGCGATCAGTTGCGAGGAGGTGTCGATGTCTGCAGCGATTTCGCGCATGCCACTGGCGGTTTGCTGAATCACGTCGGCGCCTTTTTCGGCCACATCCCGGGTATTCAGGGAAATATGGTAAGCCTGGGCCGCGCTGGCGGCGTCGGCTGCGTGCTGTTGCACCCTGGCGGTGACGTCAGAGGCGAACTTGACCACTTTGCACAGGCGCCCGCTGGCGTCGTACACCGGGTTGTAGTTGGCTTCGAGCCACAGGGTCTGGCCGTGTTTATCAACGCGCTCGAACTGGCCGTTGAACAGTTCGCCCTGGTTCAAGCGTTTCCAGAACTCGGTATACGCCGCGCTGTTGGCCAGCTCCGGTGTGCAGAACATGCGGTGATGTTTGCCCTGGATCTGCGCCAGGCTGTAGCCCATGCGCTGCAGAAAATTGTCATTGGCGGTGATGATGGTGCCGTCGAGGTTGAATTCGATCACTGCCATGGCACGGTCGATGGCGCCCAGCTTGGCGTTGGCTTCGCTTTCGGCCTGCAGGCGCGGGGTGACATCCATGGCGTACTTCACCACTTTGATCACTTGGCCCGTGTCATCGCGCACCGGGTTATAGCTCGCTTCCAACCATACTGACTGGCCATTGCCGGCCAGCCGCTCAAAGGTGCCGGACTGGAATTGGCCATTGCGCAAGTGCGTCCACAACTGGTTGTACTCGGCGCTGCGGGCGAACGCGGGTGTGCAGAACATCCGGTGTGACTGGCCCAGGATCTGCTCGGCGCGGTAGCCCATGGTCTTGAGGAAGTTGTCATTGGCACGCAGCACGCTGCCTTGCAGGTCAAACTCGATAACGGCCATGGAGCGCTCAATCGCGTCGAGAAGGCTGGCCTGCTGGGCATTGGTGTATTGCAGGGTACTGATGGTTTTTTTATGGGCGTTAAATAGCATGTTCGAGAGCTCGGGGAAGCACGCGTCAGAGGTATCCATGAATAGGCGCCTGACCCCGTATGGCCCTGGGCCTTACGGTTGACTTGCTCATTGTCAGCTTCCTGGTGCTGACAGAGGGGGCGGAACAAGGGGTTCAGAGTGATCAGCCTGCCAAGAAGTTCGCCGTTAGGGCAGGACCATTTTTGGGCAGGCGACCAGTGGCGGCATTATGCTATCGCTGCGAGGCGCGGGCGGAAGATTCAGACGAGGTGTTATCGGACAACTCAAGCGGAATGGGCGACCACGTAATCGCTGACATTAACCCGGTTACGCCCGGTTTCCTTGGCTGTGTACAGTGCACGGTCCGCCGCGTTGAGCCACATCGCGGCATCGCTGAACAGTGGCTGGAAGTCGGCCAGGCCAATGCTCAGGCTCACGCGCAACTCCGGGATCTGGGCATTACGATAGTTGCCGAATGTTTCGCGCATGCGTTCCATGACTTTTGCGGCTTCTTCCAGCGGCATTTGCGGCAAAATCACACAGAACTCATCGCCGCCATAGCGGCCGGCCAAGTCGTTTTCCCGCAGGTGCAGGCGCAACTCTTGGCTGAGTTGGCGCAACACCGCATCACCGACGATATGGCCGTAGGTGTCATTGATCTGCTTGAAGTGGTCGATGTCGATCAGCGCGATAGTGGCGTGGCTGCTTTGCTGCTGGCACTTATGGAACTTGAGGTTCAACAGGTCTTTCCACGAGCCATGGTTGAGCAGGCCGGTGAGGCTGTCGATACGGCTCAGGGCGCTGAGGGCGCGTTTGTGTTCCGAGAGCTTGATCGCCAGTTGGTAGCAGACCATACCGATGGCCATCGGGTAGAGCGTCAGCATCGGCAGGCAGGTGTAGACCTGGCTTAGGCTGACATTGGGGTTGAACTTGACCCCGAACAAACCCCACGCCACCGCGGTACCTGCCGCTTGCGCCAGCAGCCCGCGCAGAAACAGGCGTTTGCCGCCGGCCGCGACATTGTTCATGGTCATCATCGACAGCACGGTCACGGCCGTCAGGGGCGTGAACTGGGTGGCGGCGGCCCAGAAACCACCGAACAACGAGTCATAGAGCAGGTTGCGCTGTTCAGCCTGATAGGGAAACTGCGAACGGGTCGAGAGCTGATACGCCACATGCGCCCAGGCATAGCCATTGAACAGCAGGAACGCCCACACCCAGCCCGGCATCGCCAGGGGATAAAGGGCGCCGGCCACACTGATACAACCGATACCCAGGCCGATGATCCTTGGCTTGTAGATACGTCTGGCAAATGAAAGCCCTTTGCCTCGTCTGTTTTCCATAGTGTTCCGGGTCAGCTCTGTTTTGCGGGTACGACAACGTGCGTCAGCGGGTAGAACCGTTGATCGGATATTAACGGTGAATATTGTCAGTTATTCGCGTGGGAATAATCAGTGTCCTTCCAGGCCATTTGCGCAGCACAGCGTGGGAATACGCCAAAAGCGACCTGGAATGTCGCGTCTGTAACAGGGTTTACTGCGGCCTTGGTGTGCGCACTTCGTAACCGGCCAGGAACAGGTCGATGGCTGACTCGATCACGCTGGCCTGGCAGGCGGCGTCGAGCACAGGTTGGCCCAGGGTGATCTGCGGCCAGAACGCGAATGCCTTGAGCAGGCTTTGTATCTGGTGGGCGGCGAAGGCGGGGTCGGTGCAGGACAGCCGGCCGTCTTCCTGCGCGGCGCGCACCCACTGGGTGAAGCCTTCTTCGCGCTTGCTCAGGCGGTTGACCATGTCTTGTGCGCGTTCCGGCGAATGGATGGTGGCGGCAATCGCGACACGGGCCAGGTCGAGGAAGTTGGCGTCCGACATCATCAGCATCTTGGCCTCCAGTAGCCCGCGCAATTGCTCGCGCAGCGGGCGGTCGCTGGCGTAGCTCACGTCCAGTTGGGCAACGCTGCTGGCCCACAACTGGTGGAGGATTTCGGCAAACAACTCTTCCTTGCTGGGGAAGTGGTTGTACACCGTGCGCTTGGAAACGCTGGCGGTGGCGGCGATTTTGTCCATGCTGGTGACCTCGAATCCATTCGCGCGAAACTCGGTAATAGCGGCAGCCACAATGGCTTCGCGTTTACGATCGGTGAGGCGCAGAGGTGCAGTCATGGTCGGCTCTAAGGCTCTAAAAGGAAATTACACTCGGTAGTTTACTTGCTCAGGGTTTTGTTGCAATCTAGAAACTACACTGTGCAGTGTAGTTAGTCTTCGCAGTGTCTTTTATGAGCCGACCCCGGAGTCACTCTGCAATGGCCACGATTTCAACCCGTCTCGACCCCGCGCCGGCTGCGCCAAAGGCTGCCGAGCATACGCCAGGGCAATTCAGCAACGATGCTCCAGTGCAGCACGGTGGTTTTGGCAAAACCTTGCGCATTTTCTGGAACATGCTGTTCAACAAACCACGCAGCACACGCCCGGTAGGCAAGATCCCGGTGCAACCGCTGACGCGTGAGCAGTTGTTGGCAGCACCCGATCACAGTGTGTTTCGCCTGGGGCATTCCACTGTGCTGCTGAAAATGCGCGGCAAGTTCTGGGTCACCGACCCGGTATTTGCCGAACGTGCCTCGCCTTTCAGTTGGGCTGGGCCAAAGCGCTTTCATCAGCCGCCGATCAGCCTTGAAGAGTTACCGCCTCTGGAAGCGGTGATTCTTTCCCACAATCACTACGACCATCTTGACCGCAATGCGGTGATCCAACTGGCCGACAAGACCCGCTATTTTCTTGCGCCGCTGGGCGTGGGCGACACGCTGGTCAAGTGGGGTGTGGATGCCAGCAAAGTCCGGCAACTGGATTGGTGGGCAGGCACCGAAGTCGAGGGCATCCGGTTTATCGCCACACCGGCCCAGCATTTTTCCGGGCGTGGCCTGTTTGATGGTAACCAGACCTTGTGGTGTTCCTGGGTGATGATCGACGGCGCGCGGCGGATCTTTTTCAGCGGCGACACCGGTTATTTCGACGGCTTCACACGCATCGGCGAACAATACGGCCCGTTTGATCTGACGCTGATGGAAACAGGTGCTTACAACGTCGACTGGCCCCATGTGCATATGCAGCCTGAGCAAACCCTGCAGGCACACATCGACCTCAAAGGCCGTTGGCTGCTACCGATTCACAACGGCACTTTCGACCTGGCCTTCCACGCCTGGCACGAACCGTTCGATCGCATCATGGCCCTGGCCTGGGAGCGCAACGTGGCGATTACCACGCCGGCGATGGGGCAGGCGTTCAGCCTTAGCCAGCCGGAGCGCGGGCATGCGTGGTGGCTGGAGGTGGAAACTCAAGGTGTAAAAGAACACGCAGCGGGTTGAAACGTTGCCACCTGGAAAAAGGATTTTCAGGGTGTTTCAGGACTGCGACAAACGCCAGATGAGAGTGCGATGATCCCGCGCAATCAATTGTCGGAGGTCGGGTTTTGATGGAAAAAAACTGTAGGGCGCATTGGCGATCAGGGATGCAGTGTCGCCCAGGGCTTTCCTTGCCTGTGACGGAGGAGGCGGGCAGCGTAGAGCCCGCGGCTGAGTCCGTTCATGCTAAACCCGAGAATCTGAGCCGCGCAGGTATCGTCTTCGGCGCGGCGCAAGTGGTTGGCGCGGCGCCCATTCCTGGCTACAACGCGCCGGCCCTACCGGCAAGACCTGCGCGGGATCCCGCGTTATCACTCGCAGCTTTAAGCGGTATCGACCCTACTGGGCCGGTCATGGTGGAAGTCCCCCTGGTACTGAACAACACCAGCTTTACCGCTTCACAGATGCTATCGGGTTGGCGTATCGGGTTCGCTGACCGCTATGTGCAAGGTGGTCATCGCGAGGCCGTCGAACACAGCGAAGCCTTGTGTGCAGCCTTCGACCTTCTGCGCCAGGCAGGTGCGCACTTGGTGCCAGTGGACGCGCGTCGTGAAGACAGCAGCCTGCAATTTTCCCTGCAAAGCAATGAAATCGACGACCTCATGACCGCGCATCGCCTGGATGCGCTGGTTTCTGGCAGCGAGAGCGTTGCGTTTCATCGTGCCTGCATCAACGGCTATCCGTCGCTTTGCGAACCGTTGGGAGATGGGGCGAAACTGTGGTTTTACGGCGCACAATGGTCGCGTGATGCATTGCCGCTGTTGTTGCATGCCTATCGCCAGGTCAGCGCCTGCGCGTCAAAGAACTCGTAACAACTACAGGAAGTGCTGAACCCTCCTACGATGTGAGCAGAGACTGCCTGAGGGTCTTTAACACCTGGGGTTTTTAGAATGGCGGACTTGATCCCGCATGAATTCTGAACTCAGGAGAGACCTTTATGACGGTTGCTTACGGCATCTATTCGATGATCCGCCAGGCTGCGCAAACCTTGCCGGCGCAGACCTCGCCTGTAGTAGAAACACCAATGGCTGCAAAGCCCGTGGCGCCAGAGACTGCATACGCAAGCGTTCGCGAGCTGGGCGAACAAATGGCTCGGCCGCACGGGCTTACGGCGGTTGATCTGGTGAACTTCCTGCAAGAGCGTATCCGCACGCTGGACCCTCAACTGTGCTCCGTCATCGAACTCAACCCTGAGGCACTCGAGGTCGCGCGCGAACTGGACCGTGAACGCGCCAGTGGCAAGGTGCGTGGCCCGTTGCATGGCGTACCCATTTTGCTCAAGGACACCATCGAAACGACTGGCATGCAAACCAGTGCAGGTGCGTTTGGTCTTGTGGGGGCGGCTGCCGGCAAGAATGCTGCTCTTGTCGATTACCTCATCCAGCAAGGGGTGGTGATCCTGGGTAAAACCAACATGAGCGAACTGGCTGGCTTTCGCGGTGGCCCCGATGGCTGGAGTAGCCGGGGAGGGCAAACCCTTAACCCTCACCGTGCGGGTGCCGACGTCGGTGGCTCCAGTTCGGGGTCTGCCGCAGCGATAGCGGCCGGGCTGGCACCCCTGGCGGTCGGTGCAGAAACCAATGGTTCGATCATCGTACCGGCGGCGCTCAATGGTGTGGTGGGGCTCAAACCCAGCGTTGGCTTGTTGGATCGCAACGGGATTATTCCCGCCAGCCGCCGACAAGACACACCCGGCCCCATGGCTCGTTCGGTGTATGACGTTGCGTTGATGCTCAATGCCATGTCCGGCAGTGACCCTGGCGATCCCGAAAGCCTGGGCGCCCCTCAAGGCATCGACTACACCAAACTGCTGGTGCCAGGCGCGTTGAAGGGCAAGCGTATCGGTTATCCCGCGACCTTTACGTTCAACGGTGAAAGTTTGCCGGTGGACAACAGCCCGCAATTTAGCAAGACACTGCAAGTACTTCGTGAGCAAGGCGCTACGTTGTTACCGATCAACCTGCGGCTGGCAGATGCTTCACGCTACGACGAACTGTTGCTCTCGGATGTAAGGGAAGAACTGAATGCCTACTTGGCCAAGCGTCCGGGCCTGCCGGTCACATCATTGGCCGAGTTGATAACATTCAATGAAACCCGTGATGGTACTGAGACGGATCACCAATCTGTACTCAAGAAGGTCAACGCAGCCACTCTCACACCGCAGCAACGCAAAACGCTGTGGGACGCGCTTATCCAGGATTTTCGCAGCAGCGTGGATGACCCGATCAAGGAGAAAAACCTGCATGCCATAGTGTCGGACTACGATACCAACAGTTACTTCGGGGTTGCCGCAGCAGGTTACCCAGGGGTCACCGTACCTTCTGGGACGAGTGAGGACGGCCTGCCTACCAGTGCCTACTTCTTCGGTACTCGCTGGTCGGAACCCACCTTGCTGGCAGTGGCTTATGGGTACGAGCAGGCGGCCCAAGCCGGTGTAAACCCGAGCTTTAAATGACGTGCTGCGTGCTGCAAACCTCGCGTATTACACTCAAAGCCATGGAGAGCAAGCATGGCCTACAAAATACACATTCTCGGCGCTGCGGGGGCCGGTACCTCGACCTTGGGCCAGGCTCTGGCCAAACGCCTGGGCGTCGCCTATTTCGACTCTGACTATTTCTACTGGCAACAAACGTCAGAGCCTTTCACGGTCGCCCGGCCCAAGGATGAACGCATCCGCCTGTTGCAGGAACAGAGTGCCGGCCTTGAGGGCTGGGTACTGTCCGGCTCACTGTGCGGCTGGGGCGATGCGATGATCCCGCAGTTCACCCATGTAGTCTTCCTGCGGTTGGACCCACATGTGCGCCTGCACCGCTTGCAACTGCGCGAAGTGCAACGCTACGGCGAACAGATCCTGGAGGGCGGCAGCCGCCACGCCAACAGCATCGCATTCCTGGCCTGGGCCGCCCGTTACGACGGCGGCAACCACAGCCTACGCAGCCTGCGTCGGCATGAAAGCTGGTTGAAACCGCTGACCTGCCCGGTGCTTCGGTTGGACTCTACGCACCATTCGGCTGAGGCGTTGGTGAGTCATTTGATGCCGCTGCTGAGCCCATCAACCGCGAGATGAGGCCAGGCGCCGCGAGCTCGGCAGGGGCGGCTGCAAACTTGCGTGCGCTCATCCCCCAGCCCGGGGCAAACCCTGGAAAAAACACCAGGCCTTCAGCCTCCAGCCGGAACGCGAGGGCTAACCGAGCTTCATCCTCCACCTCACCCAGGCTTTCAAAACGCTGAACCACCTCCACCGCCAGCCCGGCCTGGCGGGCCAGGTCTTCACGACTCCAGCCCAGCATCACGCGGGCCTGTGCGCTGTGTTTGGCGGTGAATTGGTGCAGGACGATCTGCTGTTCTACGAAAGAGCTCATTGCCAGAGAGGACATGGGGTTTCTCCAGGTTCGACGGGGGAAGGCAAACTATACTGTGTTTTTGTACAGTTGTTTGTACCGCTCATCAACTGGATTTTTTATCGGGGGTTCACTTGCCCTACCCAGAAGGACAGTGGACGTTGCAAAGCTCGCAGGCCGATAGCAAGATCTGCGGACCGATTGAGCTGACGAGAGAACGACGCTATGTCTATTTCCGAAAGTGATTGGAAGAAATTCAAAGGCTTGAGGGCATTGGCCCTTGATCGGTTTTGCCTCGGTGTCCTGGCGGATGCCAGGACTATCAGTGAGCACGGTGCCTTGTCCGCTCACGCCCGGTACGGAATGCTGTATGGCGTGATTCATGCCCGCAACAAGGATATGGCCGATATGTTCGACTATTACAGTCGCTCATCAACCTATCCGTGCTTGGCATTGATGGTGCACCATGACCTGTTGACCGACGCCGAGTTGGCAATACTCAGCGAAGAAACGCTTGATGCCATCAGCTATGCCGTCAGGCAGCCTTATGAACTTGAGTGGGTTGAGGAGCAATTGCCCGGCGAGTAAATAGGGCACACTTGGCGTTGATCACTTTGCGCAGGAACACAGTGTGCTGACATTTAATTGCTCACAAGCCGGCAGCGACTTTTTCAGCCGTATTCACAAGGGTAAGAAAATTACCCCAGTTGAAAAACCACCGATACCGAGCGCCGAGGGTCTTGCGCTGCACACAGACCCTAACCAGTGGCTGGTCCATGCGGCAATAGTTAAGCGTAAGCATGTGCTGGTGGCGACGCATTTGAAGACGCGCTATAGCATGCTGTTCTTCGATATGAAAAAGGCCGATGACGCGGGTTTTGTGAAGACATTTGCCCATCGCTGGATCGATGGCGTGATGAATGTAGCGCTGAAGTGTGGCGTGCTGGACATACTCTCGCCGTCCGTTTGTGATCCGCTGCTGAGCGGCTTGGGGAGCACTTATTGCTTGTACCAGCGCAGCGACCGCAGCAGCCAGGGCCAAATCAATGAAATCCTGCGCGTGTTTAAATGGGACGCTGAAGGTTTCGACTTTGTGAAGCAGCCGTGGAGTGCGAGACGCTATGACGAAGCCATCAATCGTACACCCAGAACCATTCCCGGGATAAAGGGCTATGGTTGGCCAGAGGAAGAAATGCTGATTCACTGGCTGACAGCATTTGGCGGGATAGACGCGGCCACCGCCCGAGCTGCACGCGAACAATACCGGCAAGCTCAGCGATCACGCGCCCTTGCCTAATGCTCCTGCATTCCCGGTGCCTCACGAATGATCAAGTGGTCCAGGTTCTCGATATTGGCGCTGAACACCCCGAATGTCTGCTCGGGGTTCTTCTTGCTCGGCACCTGTTTGAGCTCCGGCGTCACGCCGTAAAAGAAGCAATACAAGGCCCGTTCGCTACTCGCTGCCGCCTTGATCTGCTCCAGGAACGCCGTGCGCTTGCGGTAGTTCTCGATGAGTTTTTTGCTCAGGTAGACATTCACTGAATAAGGCTTTTTGTCGAGCCACACCTTTTTTTCGAAGTCGATGCGAAAGCTGCTGGTGTAATCCTTGATCGCTTTGATCTTGCCCCAGTAAATCAGGCCTTTGTTGTCTTGCAGGTATTCGATTTTCTTGAAAAACGTCCAGTAATTCGCGGAGTGTTCGCCAACCTTCAGCGGCATGGACTTGAGCTTGTCCTTGTCGTCGATATTGGACACATAGCACTCGACCGGGTGTGCGAAGACGCTGGTTTTGTCTGGGGTTGTGTCACTGGTGACGCGGGATGAGCGGGTACTTGTCGAAGGCGCCTTCGCTGAATCTTGTGGGACGCTTCCCTCGCTGCCGACAAGCGCAGTGTTGCGCGGGTACTGACGCCGGGTCAGTACAAATTCCGATGGGAAATTGTCTTCGCGCTCGTCGTCACTTTCACCGGTTGCCGTCTTATGCGTGCTGGCATAGCGACAGCCGTCGATATGCCGGGTGCTGGTCTTGTTCTTGAAGTGGGGCGTGCGCTGATAATTGACGTTTTTCGCGTTGAACGTGCTCAGCGTATTGCCCGTTTCGAATGCTGCGCGGCATTCATCGTTGGGGCACAGGAAGCTGTCCTTATCGGAGTCGAAGTCGGCGGTTTCGTCGAAATTCAGGTCTCGAACGTCGTAGATCGACAGCTTGTCGTCGAGACTCAGGCTGTAGGCCGTGTCGAATTTCATGGGGCTCGGGTCCGTGAGATGAATAGCTGGATACTACGCAAATACCAGAGATTACGGAGAGCAAAATGAGGGAGCTGGCTTGCCAGCTCCCACCTTAGATAAGCGGTGTGCCAGCTACACGGCGGCCGCTCAAGAAACACAAAGTGCCGCCCATCGCAGTGAGTGCGCCCAACGCATAGAACATGCTGGTCGGCGCAGCGTTGATCAGCAAATAGCCGCAAATAACCGGGCTCATCGCTCCGCCAAACGCCGCCAGGTTTTGTGCGCCGTAATAACTGCCGCGCAATGCGTCTGGGGCGATGGTGTCGATAAACAGGAATTCCGACGGGTAAATGATCATCTCGCCCAGGGTAAACACGAACATCGCCAGGCACCACGTGAGCAGGCTGTGAGCCTGGCTGAAACCGACCAGCCCGGCAATGAACAGCAACGTGCCCAGCACGATCCAGTAACGCAACTGTTCGCGCTTGAGAAACCGGCCAATCTGGTACTGCATCACAATCACGGTGATGGCGTTGCAGGCCAGCACTGCCGACAGAATCTTCAGCGCCTCGGCGGGTTTGTAGGCCACCAGCAAAAACTGCGACAGATACAGGGTGTAGCGCCCGTGGACAATGGTGCTCAACAGGCTGCCACTGGTGAACAGGATCAGCGTGCGGTCGCTGCGCAACGTGCGCAGCGTGCTGAGGAAGCTCAAGGGTTTGTGGCTGTCATCACGTTGGGTCGGTGGGATGCCGATCATCAGGAACAGGCTGCCAAACGCAATGGCGCTGGCGATCAAGAACGGCGCCAGTTGCATATGCCCGGCAATCACTACACCGATCATCGGCCCAGTGGCGTAGCCAACGTTGGTCAGGGTGTAACGCAGGGAAAACACCTTGGCGCGATCACCCACCGGCAGGTTCTCGCTGATGATGGCTTTGGAGCCAATCAGGAACAGCGCCGAGGCGGCTTCGGTAATGACCAGGGTCAGGGTGGTGAGATAGAGGTTGCTGGCAAACGTCAGCAACAGAAAACCGATGGAGCTGGAGAGCATGGCCAGGATCAGCAGCTTGCGCTTTTCCAGGCGGTCGATGATGTAGCCGCCATACAGGCCCAGCAACGTGGCGATAAACACGGCAATGCCCATCAACAGGCCGATGTCCTGCTGGTTGAGGCCCAGTCGGGTACTCAAGAGCAAGGCCAGCAAGGGGCTGGTCATGGCGCGGCTGACCACGATGGTCACCGAGCAGATCATCAGGCGGCGAATTACCAGGGAATAGGTGGCCACGGTGGGGGCGAGCGTCCTTGTTATTGCTTCAAGACAACACAGATAAAGTGTGAAAACAAAGCCAATGTGAACACAGAACCAATGTGAACACAGAGCTAATGTGGGAGCTGGCTTGCCTGCGATAGCGGTGGGTCAGCTTGAATATTTCTTACTGGCCCACCGCTATCGCAGGCAAGCCAGCTCCCACATTTTTAGATCCTGTGTTTATTGGCCGGCATTGATGCTGATTTTTTCCACCGCACCTTGCTCCAGATCCCACTTCTTGAGGATCTTGCCGTAGGTGCCATCCTCAATCATGCCCTGCAGCGCCTCACTGATCGCCGTCACCAGCTCCGTGTTGCTCTTCTCAATCCCCAGCCCCGTGAACTGCTTGGAAATCGCCAGGCCCACCGGCTTGTACTTACCCTTGTCCAGCGCCATCAGATAAGGAATGGTCTCGCTGCCCTGCATCGCCGCATCCAGACGGTTCTGCTGCAACTGCGCGCGCGCATCTGCCGAGCCTTCGGTGCCGATCACCACAATGGCTGGCTTACCGGCCGCTTCGCAGTTTTCCTTGCTCCATGCGGCAATCTCCGACGGCCAGGTGGTACGGCGGCTGGTGCCGACTTTTTTACCGCACAGGTCAGTCAATGCCTGAAGGTCTTCACGCTTGGCCAGGGTGTACAGCTGCGGGCCACTGGTGAAGTAGTCGATGAAGGTCACGGCCTTTTGGCGTTCGGCGGTGTCGCTCATGCCCGACAGCACAATGTCGACGCGCTTGGTGGTCAGGCCGCTGAGCATCTGCTCGAAGCCGGTTTCCTGCCATTTGATCTTCACACCCAGGCGCTCAGCCAGGGCATTGCCCAGGTCAAAGTCCAGGCCGGTGAGTTTATTGGTGGCGGTGTCCTTGAAATCCATCGGCGGGTAGTTCGGCACGATGGCCGCGCTGATCTCGCCTTTTTCCTTGATTGCTGCCGGCAATGCCGCGAATACACAGGTGGAGGCCATCAGGCCTGCGAGCAACGTGGGGATAAACAATTTTTTCATGGGGGCGTTCTCGTTAGTTTTTTAGTTAAGTGCGAACGGCAGAAATAAAGCTTTGGGTACGCGGGTTTTGTGGGCTTATTAGAATTTCTTCGGGGCTGCCGGCTTCCACAATCTGGCCAGCATCCATAAACACCATGCGGTTGGAGACTTCGCGGGCGAAGCCCAACTCATGGGTGACCACGATCATGGTCATGCCGGTGGTGGCCAAATCACGCATCACCGACAGCACTTCTCCCACAAGCTCCGGGTCGAGGGCTGACGTGGGTTCGTCAAACAACATCAACTTGGGGCGCATCGCCAAGGCGCGAGCAATAGCCACACGTTGTTGCTGGCCGCCGGACAATTCCACCGGGTATGCATTGCGCTTGTCCGCCAGACCCACGCGGGCCAGCAACTCCAGCGCATCTTCGATGGCTTCCTTGGGTGAGCGCTTGAGCACCTGCACCGGGCCTTCGATGATGTTCTGCAACACGGTCATATGCGGGAACAAATTGAAACGCTGGAACACCATGCCGGTGGCCAGGCGCTGGCGGGCAATCTGCGATTCATTCATCTCATGCAGCTTGTTGCCGACCACCCGGTAGCCGACCAGCTCGCCGTCGACCCACAGGCCGCCCTTGTCGATTTTTTCCAGCTGGTTGACGCAACGCAGCAGCGTACTTTTACCCGAGCCGGACGGGCCGATGATGCACATCACTTCGCCTTGCTCGACCTCAATATTGATGTCGCGCAGCGCGTGATACTGGTCGTAATACTTGTTCAGGTTGACGGCCTTGACGATGCTTCTCATGGGGCAAATCTCCTCAACCCAAACTTACGAACGCTTGCCGGCGCCGCGGGCAAAACGACGCTCGAGGCGGCTCTGACCAAATGAAAGAACAGTCACCACCGCCAGGTACCAGATGCCGGCCACAATCAGCAGCTCCATGACCCGCGCGTTGGCGTAGTAGATGTTTTGCGCGTTGTGCAGCAGCTCCGAGTACTGGATCACGCTGGCCAGGCTGGTCATTTTCACCATGCTGATGAACTCGTTACCTACAGGCGGAATGATCACCCGCATGGCCTGCGGCAGAATCACCCTACGCAATGCTTGCAGGCTCGGCATACCGATAGACTTGGCGGCTTCGTACTGGCCGGTGTCGACCGAGAGCAAACCGGCGCGCACCACTTCGGCGGTGTACGCGCCCTGGTTGATGCTGAGGCCGAGCAGGGCGGCCACGAACGGCGTCATCAGGTCGACGGTGTCGATGCTGAACAGGCCGGGAATCGCGATCACCGGGAAAATCAGCGCCAGGTTGAACCACAGCAGCAGTTGCAAAATCAGTGGCGTACCGCGGAACAGCCAGGTGTAAGTGATGGCCACATAACGCAGGATCGGGTTGGCCGACATGCGCATGATCGCTGTGATCACCCCGATCACCACGCCCAGCGCCATCGCCAAAATCGACATGACAATGGTATTCACCAGCCCCCAGAGGATGGCCTCAGACGTGAGGAACTGGCCGATGTAAGACCATTCGATCTGGCCATTGGCAAATGCGCGCAACAGCGCGGCCAATGCGATCACGATCAACGTGGCAAAAAACATCCGCCCGTAATACCGCCGCGGCACATGCTCGTACTGCGTAATATCGAACTTGTTCTCGGACAACTTGCGCTCGGCTTCCAAGCGCTCCGCCGGGGTTTGGTTCATGGTGCTACTCCAAAAAATATAGGTGTTGCACGATCGTTCCCACGCTCTGCGTGGGAATGCATCCCGTGACGCTCCGCGTCACCATTGCGCAGAATTGGAGCCATGCAACGGGACGCGGAGCGTCCTGGGCGGCATTCCCACGCAGAGCGTGGGAACGATCAGATTCGGAATCCGGTGTAACTCTCAGCCCATTTTTGCTGAGCTGCCAACGCCACCTTCAACCGCCCAATTTGCTCCCGCACCCGCTCCGGCCCCGTGCCACCCCACCCACTGCGCGCCGCAATCGCGGCCTCCAGGGTCAGGCACTCACGTACTTCAGGCAGCAACCTCGCATCCACCTGCGCCAACATCGCCGGCGAGGCTTCCCACAACTCAATCTCATGCTTCTCACAGGCCTGCACCAACGCGCCGGTAATCTCATGCGCCTCTTTAAACGGCACGCCACGGGTGGCCAACCAATCCGCCACCTCGGTCGCCAAGGTGAAGCCCATCGGCGCCTGACGTCGCAGCTCCTCGACCTGCACCTTCATGGTCGCCACCATCCCGGCCATCGCCGGCAGTACCAGCAGCAAGGTGTCGACGCTGTCCAACACGCTGTGTTTGTCTTCACTCAAATCGCGGTTGTACGACAGCGGCAAGGATTTAAGCGTCGACATCAACCCGGTCAGGTTGCCAATCAAACGCCCAGCCTTGCCCCGCGCCAGTTCGGCAATGTCCGGGTTCTTTTTCTGCGGCATGATCGAGCTGCCGGTGGCGTAGGCATCGTCCAGCACCACCCAGCGAAACTGGCGCGACGACCACAGGCAAAACTCCTCCGACAGCCGCGAAATATTCACCCCGAGCATGCCCGCCACAAACAGGAATTCCGCCACATGGTCACGGCTGGCAACAGCATCAATGGAGTTTTCGCACGGCCCGGTGTAGCCCATTTCCTTGGCCGAATGCTCAGGCTGGCGTGCAATTGCGGAACCGGCCATTGCCGCCGCACCCAACGGCGACAACGCCGTACGCGCATCCCAATCCACCAACCGTTGCACATCACGCAACATCGACTGGGCGTGGGCCAACAAGTGATGGGCAAACACAATCGGTTGCGCCTGCTGCAAATGGGTGAACCCTGGGCAAATGCTGTCGATGTGTTGCTCGGCCTGCTCCACCAGCGCCTGCTGCAAGCCCAACACCTCGGTGGTGAGGGTGCGCGCATGGTCGCGCAGGAAAAGGCGCAGGTCATTGGCGGTCTGATCGTTACGCGAACGCCCGGCGCGCAACTTGCCGCCCAAGGCGCCCAGGCGCTCGGTCAATACGCGTTCGATAAAGGTGTGCACGTCCTCGTCATCCAGGGTTGGATGCAGGCGCCCGGCGGCGAAATCCTCACCGATACGGTCCAGGGCCTCAAGGGTACGCAAGGTCTCCGACTCATCCAGCAAACCGGCGCGCTGCAACTCACGGGCATGGGCACGGGAGCCAGCGAGGTCGTAGGGCGTCAGGCGGAAATAGCGCTCAGGGCAACGCGACAACGCGGCCAAAGCAGCAGACGGGCCGGTCTTGAAACGAGCGCCCCAAAGGCGATCGGTGGGCTGGGACATCGGTATTCCTCACGCTTGTTTTTAGAAGAGTCGGAGGCAGTAAAAATAAGATTTCAACTAGACTGAACCAGCGTCTGACGCGCCGTATTCAAGGTTGCCAAGGGCGGATGTTTATGTTCATTATCGCCGCCTGGCTATGTTCAAGGACTGGGTTGAAGCCTGTTGAATATGGCACTTGAGGTCAACGCGTATTATGGAAACCCCACTTTCCACTTCTGGAAACATACCGCCAAAACCCGGCACACGACCGCCCCTGCAACTGAGCGGGCTGGACTTCAAACTGCTGCGCGTGTTCATGGCCGTGGTCGAAGCCGGCGGCTTCAGCGCCGCGCAAAACGAGCTGAACGTGGGCCTGGCGGCCATCAGCAAACAGATCTCCGACCTTGAAATTCGCATTGGCATGCGCCTGTGTACGCGGGGCCGCGAAGGGTTCGGCCTGACCGAAGAAGGCAAGTTAGTGTATCAAGCGTCCATCGAGTTATTTACCTCGGTGGACAGTTTTCGCGACAAGCTTAGTTCGGCGCAAAACGAGCTTATTGGTGACCTTAGTGTCGGCGTAATTGATAACACCGTGTCCGACGTTAATTCCCCGCTAATTACCGCGCTGGGGAAACTACACAGCGAATCGCCAAAAATTAGATTGCGCCTACATGCCTCGCAACTCGACGAAGTTGAACGCGGCGTGGTGGAAGGCCGCCTGATTGTCGGCATCGTGCCGGTGTACCAGCGCCGTGAAGAATTCGACTACTTCCCCCTCTACGAAGAAAAAGCCCACGCTTACTGCGCCGTAGGACACCCGCTGTTCAACGCGAGTGACATCACCCCAGACGTGCTGCGCCAGTACGAAGTGGTCAACCACCGGTACGCGATCCATCGCGACAAAGCCAACTTCGTCACCTACGACAGCCAGTCCGCCTCGGCCTCACAGGTGGAAGCCGTCGCCATCCTGATCCTCACCGGCCGCTTCCTGGGCTTCCTGCCGGAACATTACGCAGCGCCACTGGTAAGGGAAGGGCGCCTGCGCGCACTGTGCCCGGAACAGGTTTACCTGAGCACGGCATTCAACCTGATCCTGCGCCACAACGCGCCGAGAAGCCCGATGGTGAAAGCCTTTGCAACAGCGCTGGGCGTGGACCTGAAGACGCCGGCCTAAGCCTCAACAAAGCTCAAATGTGGGAGCTCTCGAGCCCCAGCGAGGCAGCGATGGGATCGCCTCGGTCAACCTGCCGACCCCACCTACCTGCATCACCTCTCAGTAAGCCATTAACGTTTTTGGCGCGAAGAGTGAATTTTTTATCAAATTCAAATGCTCTTTGGTGTTTTCGTGAATGCAGGGTATGACCAGCGGTTCGACCCGTAACGAAATGTATATCCCGTTGACATATCCAGGCTGTGGTGTAGCGTTGCGATATTAAACGATCACTAGAGGTAGGCCATCATGGACCAAGGTTCTGTATTCCAAAGCAACCGCAGCCAAGCGGTACGTTTGCCAAAAGCTGCTGCCATGCCGGACGATGTAAAGCGCGTAGATGTTATCTCTATCGGAAGAGCCAGAATCATCACCCCAGCCGGTGAGTCATGGGACAGCTGGTTTGATGGCGAGGGGGTCACGCCTGACTTCATGACCGACCGCGAGCAACCAGCGGAACAAGAGCGGGAATCTTTTTAATGCTCAAGTTCATGCTAGATACCAACATTTGCATCTTCACCATCAAAAACAAACCCCAACAGGTGCGTGAAACCTTCAAAAGGCACCATGGCCAACTGGGTATTAGTACAGTGACCCTGATGGAGTTGATTTACGGTGCTGAAAAATCAGCTAACCCGGAGCGAAACCTCGCCGACGTAGAAGGGTTTGCTGCGCGCCTGGAGGTTTTAAAATACGACCAAGACGCCGCGATACATACTGGGCAGCTTCGCGCAGAGCTGGCTAGAGCGGGTACTCCTATAGGTCCCTATGACCAGATGATCGCCGGGCATGCCCGTTCGCAGGGTCTGATTTTGGTCACGAATAATCGACGCGAGTTCGACCGCGTGCCAGGATTGCGGGTAGAAGATTGGGTGTGAGCTGACCTCTTGGCACCCATGCTAAGTGCGTCCAGCCTGACGCCGATCAACCTGTGGGAGCTCTCGAGCCCCAGCGAGGCAGCGATAGGATCGCCTCGGTCCACCCGCCGACCCCACCCACCCGCATCACCGCTGCAACTTGGCGCGCTTCTTCTTCGAATGAAAATGCCGAAAATGCGCATCCTGCGCCGCCGCCAACAACTCCCGATCCCCACGCGTATCGCCCCAGGCCCGTAGCCGATACTCGCCCAAATCCCCATACACCGCCTCAAGCCGCAGCACCTTGTTCTCACAACGGCAATTATTCCCCGTGAGCTTGCCCGTCAACACGCCGTCGACCACCTCAAGCTCAGTGCCAATCAATTTGATCCCCAGCCGATTCGCAAACGGCTGCAACACCAACGCCGGCGACGCCGAACACAGCGTCACCACCGCCCCGGACTTCACCTCATCTTCCACCGACTGCAAGCCCTTGGGGCGCATCAACTTGGTCCAATAACGCTGGCAATACGCCTCAGCCTGCTGCTGCACCCACGCCTTCTCCACGCCCGTCATAAAGGTGCGGATCAACTGCGCCTTCAACTCATCCCGGCTGATCTGCTGCAGCAAAAAGCGCAACCCAGGCACGGCGAGTTTGACCATCCGGCCGTAAAACTCGCCGGGGCCAAAGGCGAATTTGAGGAAGGGCACGAAACTGTCGTGGTGGGTGAGGGTGCCGTCGAAGTCAAAGACGGAGAGTACTTTGGCGTCGATGGGGCCGGCTTCGAGCATGTCTGGGTTCACGGGTTGGCCTCGGTCCTATCTAGTGTTTTTTGAGCGTTCATCAGGTGTGACCACTGGAGTTTACTCCCGTGCCAATCTTCCGACTTTGGAGTAAAGCTCCTCAGTGAAAGCCTCCCGGTCACTCGACCGGTGACAACGCTGATGGCAATTGGGGCACAAGGCTACAGCATTGGTCGTGCGATCCGAACCCTTCTGGGCGAGGTGCTTGACGTGATGTACTTCAAGAAATGGCTGGCCATCAATTCCGGCGAATGGCGCTGGCAAATCGCAGCCTTCGCAGACCCCATTCGCAAACTGTCGAACCAGCTTACGCACATGCTCGGCGCGTGCGTAAGAAAGACTGACAGTAAACAACTGCCGTGGATTCAGAATGCCTTGTGGCTCGATTACAAGGAAAGGCTTCGAAAAAATGGGGCGCTCGTCGGGCAGTGGCTTATCTACGGCTGCCAGACCAAGCTCAGCGTGCAGGCCAGGTTTTGTTGCTAGCACCTTGCGAATACGCTCACTCACTCCGGCACCGATGTTTTTCGCAGGCATATAGCCAGTGATACGTTGCAAACCCAGCTGTTCAAATACCGCAGAGATATTCTGCATGCGATATTCAATTGACGAAGCGCTGCGCAGGTTGAGTGGCCCCTCTCGCAGTAACCGGTTCTCATCTGATTTTTTAAAGGCTTGACCACTTCGTTCAAGGGTCCACATTTTCAGATAGGCATCGACGGACGCTTCAAGCTCCTGGTCGCTCCATCCGGTATTACTTTTTTTCGTATCCATACAGCCGCCGAGGGTAGAAAACCCTCGGACGATACTGAGTAGCCATTATTGCGTCTACGAAATTTCCTACGAGTCGGTGGGACTTGCCGTTCGTTTGCGTCAGTACATTCGCTGCTTTATTCGGAAAACTTGGGTGAGCTTTCGCCACCATGGAGTCTTTATGGTCTCCCTCCGGTACGTCCGGTTAACCAGTAGATACGGCATATCCCGAAGCCTTATCCAGCCTTCATCTTGCCAATGCAGCAGGTTCAACGACATCTCCGGCCAATCCAACATGCTCAACAACGGTCGTTCCACCGTTCGTGGCTGACGCTCGTCCCTCAACATTGGAACCACTTCATGAGTGAGCCAACTACGCAGCAGGCGGTTTCCGGGTGTGTAGTGATAGACCAACAGCGCGTAAGCACCGGATTCGCTGATCATCAGCATTTCTTCGGGCTGACCGTGGAACAGCAGTTTTAGAGTTCTTCGTTGGTCTTCATCGAGCTTGCGAGTCGTGCGCTCGTCTAAGAACCACCCCATCAAACGTCCAAGGTCACGCGCACAGAACCACGCTTGGTTTTCTAGAAGGAGGGCATGTAATTGAAGATTATGACGAGTAAAAACTAAGGCGATTGAAAGCTCGGATGTGAGCATACCTTCAGCGTTAGGCAAGTTGAGTAGATATTGGCTAGACACTTCCTATGACCTCTACGTGATTTACAGAAGGGTGGGAACCCAACGTAGAGAGCGGGTTTTAAGAAACTCCAACTTGCTTGGCCTCGATACAGTATTCATTCCGCATGATTAGCCATGCGATTTCTTGACTGTGTGAGTGAGGCTAGCAGCTACGTTGGGCGTTTCTTAGGCACCGGTAGACGAGACTATTCAGCATCGAAATTCGTATCAACCTTTCTATGGATGATTTTGGTGTAAGACGGCTCCTATACAGATCAAGGGGGCATAAAAAAGCCCTGAATAATTCAGGGCTTCTTAATGTTGCTTGGCTTAGGAATCAATCCCAGCTCAACGCGCCGCCGGTTTGATACTCGATCACGCGGGTTTCGAAGAAATTCTTCTCTTTCTTCAAGTCCATGATCTCACTCATCCACGGGAACGGGTTGGTGGTGCCTGGATACTCTTCTTTCAAGCCAATCTGCGACAGACGACGGTTCGCGATAAACTTGAGGTAATCCTCCATCATCGCCGCATTCATCCCCAACACCCCACGCGGCATGGTATCCCGCGCGTATTCAATCTCCAGCTGCGTCCCCTGCAGAATCATCTGGGTCGCTTCTTCCTTCATTTCAGCATCCCACAAATGCGGGTTTTCGATTTTGATCTGGTTGATCACATCGATACCGAAGTTCAGGTGCATCGACTCATCGCGCAGGATGTACTGGAACTGCTCGGCCACGCCGGTCATTTTGTTGCGACGGCCCATGGACAGGATCTGGGTGAAGCCGCAGTAGAAGAAGATGCCTTCCAGCACGCAGTAGTAGGCGACCAGGTTGCGCAGCAGTTCTTTGTCGGTTTCGACGGTGCCGGTTTCGAACTTCGGATCGGAGATCGAACGGGTGTATTTCAGGCCCCAGGCGGCTTTTTTAGCCACCGATGGGATCTCGTGGTACATGTTGAAGATCTCGCCTTCATCCATGGCCAGCGATTCGATGCAGTACTGGTAGGCGTGGGTGTGGATCGCTTCTTCGAAGGCCTGGCGCAGGATGTACTGGCGGCACTCCGGGTTGGTGATCAGGCGGTACACGGCCAGCACCAGGTTGTTCGCGACCAACGAATCGGCAGTGGAGAAGAAGCCGAGGTTGCGCATGACGATGCGGCGCTCGTCGTCGGTGAGGCCTTCGGGGTTTTTCCACAGGGCGATGTCGGCGGTCATGTTGACCTCTTGCGGCATCCAGTGGTTGGCGCAGCCGTCGAGGTACTTTTGCCAGGCCCAGTCGTACTTGAAGGGCACGAGTTGGTTGAGGTCGGCGCGGCAGTTGATCATGCGCTTTTCGTCAACGGCGACGCGGGCGGCGGAGCCTTCCAGCTCGGCGAGGCCTTCGGCGACGTCGAGTTTGTCCAGGGCGGCCTTGGCGCGCACGATGGCGGCGGAGTCGTTGGCGGTGACGGCGCGGGCTTCGATGGCGGCGGCGGCGCCGGCACCGTCGAGGCGGTCCATGTTGGCTTCGGTGGCGTGGCCGGCGTTGGCGCCTTTAGCGGCTACTTCGCCTTCTTCTTCTTTGTCGAATTCGTCCCAGCTCAGCATGACGTGTCGTCTCCTGCGTGAGGGCTCAAAGGTGCCCGTGTGAAACCGGATGGTTGGGTGTTCACACGGCCCAGAGGCCGCGGTGGATCTTAAGGAATCGTTTGTTGCAACAGCTCGCGCAGGCAATTAAACGGAATAAGGGTTACGGGTTCTGCTTGAGGCTTGAGGTGCGCAGCGACAGGTGCGTGCTTGCGCGAAGGCCTCAGGTCTGGCTCTTCATCCCGGTGTAAAGGGATATTGCAGGCCCGATTTACCCGCGCATTATAGGGAAAAAATCGGCTTTGTGTTGCGGCCGATGGTCACGATGGAGGGCCAAAATGCTGTGGTTTTCGGCCAGAGCGTGTGTTTGCAAGGCTTTGCTGGGGTAGGAATTTTTTGACGGGCGGTGGGATAGTTTTTGTAGGGCTGTGGGAGGGGGAATTGAGGAGGGCTGTAGGGGGGGTGTTTGGCTGAGATCGCCATCGCAGGCAAGCCAGCTCCCACATTGGGGTGGCGGTGGGCCAGAGGGCGGTTCTTGGCCGCAAGAACGATTTCTTGCGGCGACCAAGATCCGGGTTTAAATCTTACTGAAAAAGTTATTACCCGTTAGAGCAACCATTGCCCATCACTTGATAATTAAGAATATGACGCTGACCTTGCGAGTCTTCATATTCCATTTGTACCGGTACAACGTTGCAGACATCAGGGATGTTGCTCATGGACAATACTTTGGCCACATCCAAGTGTGTGCTGTAGGTGTAATCTTCAACAATCGGGGCGTTCTGGCCGGCCAGCTCGGTCGGGGCCTCATCGGCCAGGGCGGCGGTGGCGCACAAGCTGCTGAGGGCCATAACTACGAGAGCTTTCATTACTGTATTTACCTTCTTCAGGGCGAAAGGGGTCACGGGGCCCTTATGAGGCCGCGTGTGTAACTTAAGAGTTGGGAAGTTCGGATTAACGTTGCCTTCGTGGGGGCTGTTACGGTGTTAATCACGTTGCCTTGTTGGCGGAGTTGATTTTAGGCCTGTGGGTTTTATTCATATACCCGTGCTTTTGATAAACACTATTGGCGGTTTTTGTAACAATCCCGTGGTAAAGGTTTTTTCATCAGGCGCCAAAGCCGCGCAGGCCGTGGGCCAGAGCCCTGAAAGGGCATAGCAGGGCATTTTGTAGGGGCTTGTTACTACCATCGTCGAATGGTTCTATGGGGGCGCCCCGGCTACAACAGGGCATACAAAAACAACTATTGTCACCGAGGTAAGAAAGATGAGTGCGGCTTCCCTGTACCCCGTTCGCCCCGAAGTAGCAGCCAACACGCTGACCGACGAGGCGACCTACAAGGCCATGTACCAGCAGTCGGTGGTCAACCCGGATGGCTTCTGGCGCGAGCAAGCCAAGCGCCTTGACTGGGTCAAGCCTTTCACTGCGGTCAAGCAGACCTCTTTCGACGACCACCATGTCGACATCAAATGGTTTGCCGACGGCACCCTCAACGTTTCCTACAACTGCCTGGACCGCCACCTCGCCGAGCGTGGTGATCAGGCTGCGATCATCTGGGAGGGCGATGACCCTTCCGAAAGCCGCACCATCACCTACCGCGAGCTGCATGAAGAAGTCTGCAAGTTCGCCAACGCCCTGCGCGGCCAGGATGTGCATCGCGGCGACGTGGTGACTATCTATATGCCGATGATCCCCGAAGCCGTGGTCGCCATGTTGGCCTGTACCCGCATCGGTGCGATTCACTCCGTGGTGTTTGGCGGTTTTTCACCGGAAGCCCTGGCCGGTCGCATCATCGACTGTAAGTCGAAGGTGGTGATCACCGCCGACGAAGGCATCCGCGCCGGTAAGAAAATTCCGCTGAAGGCCAACGTCGACGACGCGCTGACCAACCCGGAAACCAGCAGCATCCAGAAAGTCATTGTGTGCAAGCGCACCAATGGCAACATCAAGTGGAACCAGCATCGCGACATCTGGTACGAAGACCTGATGAAAGTGGCGGGCACTGTGTGCGCGCCTAAAGAGATGGGCGCCGAAGAAGCGCTGTTCATCCTTTACACCTCGGGCTCCACCGGCAAGCCTAAAGGCGTGCAGCACACCACCGGCGGCTATCTGTTGTATGCCGCCCTGACCCATGAACGTGTGTTCGACTACCGCCCGGGCGAAATCTACTGGTGCACCGCCGACGTCGGCTGGGTCACCGGCCACACCTATATTGTCTACGGACCGCTGGCCAACGGCGCGACCACGCTGCTGTTCGAAGGCGTGCCGAACTACCCGGATATCACGCGGGTGGGCAAGATCGTCGACAAGCACAAGGTCAATATCCTCTACACCGCACCGACCGCGATCCGCGCGATGATGGCTTCGGGCACCGCCGCCTGTGAAGGTGTGGATGGCAGCAGCCTGCGCCTGCTCGGTTCGGTGGGTGAGCCGATCAACCCGGAAGCCTGGGACTGGTACTACAAGAACGTCGGCCAATCCCGTTGCCCGATCGTCGACACCTGGTGGCAGACCGAAACCGGCGCCACCTTGATGAGCCCGCTGCCGGGTGCCCACGCACTCAAGCCTGGCTCGGCGGCACGCCCATTCTTCGGCGTGGTGCCGGCGCTGGTGGACAACCTCGGTAACATCATCGAGGGCGCTGCCGAAGGCAATCTGGTGATCCTCGATTCGTGGCCAGGCCAGGCGCGTACGCTGTATGGCGACCATGACCGTTTTGTCGACACCTACTTCAAGACCTTCCGTGGCATGTACTTCACCGGCGACGGTGCGCGTCGCGATGAAGACGGCTACTGGTGGATCACCGGGCGCGTGGACGACGTGTTGAACGTCTCCGGCCACCGCATGGGCACCGCCGAGATTGAAAGCGCTATGGTTGCGCACCCGAAAGTCGCTGAAGCGGCGGTGGTGGGTGTGCCCCATGACATCAAGGGGCAGGGCATCTATGTGTATGTCACGCTCAAGAATGGCGAAGAGCCGAACGAAGCGCTGCGCCTGGAGCTGAAAAACTGGGTGCGCAAAGAGATCGGGCCGATTGCCTCGCCGGATGTGATCCAGTGGGCACCGGGCTTGCCGAAAACACGTTCGGGTAAAATCATGCGCCGGATTCTGCGCAAGATCGCCACGGCCGAGTATGACGGGTTGGGGGATATCTCCACCCTGGCCGACCCAGGTGTGGTGGCGCATTTGATTGAGACGCACAAGACCATGAACGTCGCGTAAGGCGGGCTTGGGTCAGATAAAGCCCCATTCGGCGTGAGCCGGGTGGGGCTTTTTTGTGGGGTTTGATTTCGATAGCACTGGCGAAACCGGATCACTGTGGGAGCTGGCTTGCCCGCGATGAGGGCGTATCAGGCGCAGGTGGGTTAGCTGACAGGCCGCTATCGCAGGCAAGCCAGCTCCCACATTTGGAATGTGTTTCATGGCCGGAGTCTGATCGTTCCCACGCTCCGCGTCTGCTCTTGAGGCGTGACGCAGAGCGTCACAGGATGCATCCCCACGCGGAGCGTGGGAACGATCAGTGTGTAGGCCAATAAATATCGGTTTCTTTCGTAGGAGGTTTCTGAATGTTACCGTCCAGCCTAAATGTGTAACCCCACGCCCAATCCTGAGGCAATGTGCTACGCCTGCGCCCCGAAAACCCGCGTTTTAGACACCCTCAGAAATAAGATTAAACGCCAGACTTGCCGTGCTAGAAGGGTTTGCGAATAATAGGCCCGCAATTTGCAGCATCAACAGGTTTAATATCTTTTGTCTCTGCATAAAATCCAGAGGCTGTCAATGTGCTGGAACCGCTTTCTCAGTGCTTCTGTAAATTGTTGTCGCATTGAGGAAATATCGGCTTCCGGCCTGTCGTTAGAATGCCGATCACTCGCTCGTCGTCTCCTGTATCAATTCAGGGTAGGACGCAGCACCGCTATTCGGTTTCACTTAAGTCGCATCGTGGGCCACGGCTCATTCTGCTTTTTGCCCTATACCGATGGAGTCCCAAGATGAAGAAACTTGTGCTGTTGGGCGCCCTGGCGCTGTCCGTGCTGTCCATGCAGGCCTTCGCTGATGAAAAGCCCCTGAAGATTGGTATCGAAGCGGCTTACCCTCCGTTTGCCTCGAAGGCGCCGGATGGCAGCATCGTTGGTTTTGACTACGACATCGGTAACGCGCTGTGCGCAGAGATGAAGGTCAAGTGCGTATGGGTCGAGCAAGAATTCGACGGCCTGATCCCTGCGCTCAAAGTGCGCAAGATCGATGCGATCCTGTCGTCCATGTCCATCACTGAAGACCGCAAGAAGTCTGTGGACTTCACCAACCGCTACTACCTGAGCCCAGCGCAGCTGGTGATGAAGGAAGGCACCACCGTCAGCGACAGCCTGGATGAACTCAAAGGCAAGAAAATCGGCGTGCAACGCGGTTCGATCCACGATCGTTTCGCCAAGGAAGTCCTGGCCCCTAAAGGCGTCACGGTTGTGCCTTACAGCTCGCAGAACGAAATCTACCTGGACGTGGAAGCCGGTCGCCTTGACGGCACCGTGGCCGACGCCACCCTGCTGCAAGACGGTTTCCTGAAAACCCCTGCCGGTAAAGGCTACGCGTTCGTGGGCCCACAGTTCACCGACGCCAAGTACTTCGGTGACGGCATCGGTATCGCTGTGCGTAAAGGCGACAAGGCCGAGCTGGACAAGATCAACGCTGCGATTGCCGCGATCCGTGCCAACGGCGAATACAAGAAAATCCAGGACAAGTACTTCGACTTCGATATTTACGGCGCTGACCCTAAGTAACTCGTCGCAGCTGTCTGTCCTAAATGGCGCAAGCAACAGAAGATTCTGAAGTTTGCGCCATTTTTTCATCCCCCTTTTCGAGGACCTGAATCATGTTGAACGGCTACGGGGCTGTCATCCTCGATGGCGCATGGTTGACGCTTCAGCTCGCCTTGTCGTCCATGGCCTTGGCCATTGTTCTGGGTCTGATCGGGGTCGCGTTACGCCTGTCGCCGGTGCGCTGGTTGGCTTGGCTGGGTGACTTGTACTCCACGGTGATCCGCGGGATCCCCGACCTGGTGCTTATTCTGCTGATTTTCTACGGCGGCCAGGACTTGTTAAACCGCGTCGCGCCGATGCTCGGCTATGACGACTATATCGACTTGAACCCCTTGGCCGCCGGTATCGGCACCCTGGGTTTCATCTTTGGCGCCTACCTCTCGGAAACCTTCCGTGGCGCCTTCATGGCCATTCCCAAGGGCCAGGCCGAGGCCGGCCTTGCGTATGGCATGAGCAGTTTCCAGGTGTTTTTCCGGGTGATGGTGCCGCAGATGATCCGGCTGGCGATCCCTGGTTTCACCAACAACTGGCTGGTACTCACCAAGGCCACCGCGCTGATCTCGGTGGTGGGCCTGCAAGACATGATGTTCAAGGCCAAGCAGGCGGCAGACGCCACCCGTGAGCCTTTTACCTTCTTCCTCGCAGTGGCGGCGATGTACCTGGTGATCACCAGCGTGTCGTTGCTGGCCCTGCGTTATCTTGAGAAGCGCTACTCGGTAGGCGTAAGGGCGGCTGATCTATGATCTTCGACTACAACGTCATCTGGGAAGCCATGCCGCTGTACCTTGGCGGCCTGGTAACCACCCTGAAACTGTTGGCTATTTCGCTGTTCTTTGGCCTGCTCGCCGCCTTGCCGCTGGGCTTGATGCGCGTGTCCAAGCAGCCGGTCATCAACGGTGTGGCCTGGCTCTACACCTACGTGATCCGCGGCACGCCGATGCTGGTGCAGCTGTTTTTGATCTACTACGGCCTGGCGCAATTCGAAGCCGTGCGCGAAAGCTTCCTGTGGCCGCTGCTGTCGAGCGCTACGTTCTGCGCATGCCTGGCGTTTGCGATCAACACCAGCGCCTACACCGCCGAAATCATCGCCGGTAGCCTCAAGGCCACGCCGAACGGGGAGATCGAGGCGGCCAAGGCCATGGGCATGTCGCGCTACAAGCTGTACCGCCGCATCCTGCTGCCGTCGGCCTTGCGCCGCGCGCTGCCGCAGTACAGCAACGAAGTGATCATGATGCTGCAGACCACCAGTCTGGCGTCCATCGTCACCTTGATCGACATCACCGGTGCTGCACGCACCGTGAACGCCCAGTATTACTTGCCGTTCGAAGCCTATATCACCGCCGGCGTGTTCTACCTGTGCCTGACCTTTATCCTGGTGCGCCTGTTCAAGTTGGCCGAGCGCCGCTGGCTGAGCTACCTGGCTCCACGGAAGCATTGATATGGAACGTATCGATCACCTGTTGCCCTGGGGCCACCTGGGCTGCGAGCGCCAACTGAGCGTGTTTCGTTTTGGCAGTGGCGAGCGCAAGGCCTATATCCAGGCCAGCCTGCACGCCGACGAATTGCCGGGGATGCGCGCCGCGTGGGAGCTGAAAAAGCGCCTCACTGAACTGGAACAGCAAGGCGCCCTCAACGGGGTGATCGAGCTGGTGCCGGTGGCCAACCCGATGGGCCTGGGCCAATTGCTGCAAGGCAGCCACCAGGGGCGTTTCGAAGTCGGCAGCGGCAAGAATTTCAACCGTGATTTCGTCGAGCTGAGCGCGCCGGTTGCCGAGTTGCTCAAGGGCAAGCTAGGCGATGACCCGCACGCGAATGTGCGCATGATCCGCCAGGCGATGACCGACGCACTCAATGCATTGCCCGCGCCGAGCAGCCAGCTGCAAGGCATGCAGCGCATCTTGCTGAGCCACGCCTGCACCGCCGATATCGTCCTGGACCTGCATTGCGACGCCGAAGCCGCGTTGCACATGTATGCGTTGCCCCAGCACTGGCCGCAGTGGCGCTCGTTGTCGGCGCACCTGGGTGTGAAAGTCGGCCTGCTGGCGGAAGACTCCGGCGGCAGTTCGTTTGATGAAGCCTGCTCGCTGCCGTGGTTGCGTCTGTCACAGGCGTTCCCCGAAGCACAGGTTCCGCTGGCGTGCCTGGCGACTACCCTGGAATTGGGCGGCCAGGCCGACACCGGCCGTGATGAAGCGATTTTCCACGCCGAAGGCATCCTCGCGTTCCTCGCCGAGCAAGGCTTGATCACCGGCCAATGGCCGGCGCCGCAATACGACGCGTGCGAAGGCTTGCCCTTCGAAGGTACCGAGTTGCTGTTTGCGCCCCATGCCGGTGTGATCAGTTACCTGCGTAAAGCCGGTGACCGGGTAGAGGCGGGCGATGAGATTTTTGAAGTGATTGACCCTCTGACCGACCGCGTCAGCATTGTTTGCGCGGGGACGTCCGGGGTGTTGTTTGCCGTTGAACGGCTACGTTATGCCCAAGCGGGTTTCTGGCTGGCCAAGGTGGCGGGGCGCGAAGCGCTGCGCCACGGGCGCTTGCTCAACGACTGACCACCTGTTTTTGTGAGAACCGACCGCATGTACAAACTTGAAGTCCAAGACCTGCATAAACGCTATGGCAGTCATGAAGTGCTCAAAGGCGTGTCCCTGGCCGCCGCGGCCGGTGATGTGATCAGCATCATCGGTTCCAGTGGTTCGGGCAAAAGTACCTTTTTGCGCTGCATCAACCTGCTGGAGCAACCCCACGCCGGCAAGATTCTGCTCAATAACGAAGAGCTGAAACTGGTGGCCAACAAGGACGGCGCCATGAAGGCCGCCGACCCGAAACAGCTGCAGCGCATGCGTTCGCGCCTGTCCATGGTGTTCCAGCATTTCAACCTGTGGTCGCACATGACTGCGCTTGAAAACGTGATGGAAGCGCCGGTGCACGTGCTGGGCATGTCGAAAAAAGACGCGCGTGAAAAGGCCGAGCACTACCTGGCCAAAGTTGGTGTGGGCCATCGTAAGGATGCGTTCCCCGGCCACATGTCCGGCGGCGAGCAGCAGCGCGTGGCCATCGCCCGCGCCCTGGCAATGGAGCCGGAGGTGATGCTGTTCGACGAACCGACCTCGGCCCTCGACCCGGAACTGGTCGGCGAAGTGCTCAAGGTGATGCAGGACCTGGCCCAGGAAGGCCGCACCATGGTGGTGGTGACCCACGAAATGGGCTTTGCCCGTGAAGTCTCGAACCAACTGGTGTTTTTGCACAAAGGCATCGTCGAAGAACGTGGCAACCCGCGTGAAGTGCTGGTGAACCCGCAGTCCGAGCGGTTGCAGCAGTTTCTTTCCGGTAGCTTGAAATAATCAAGACTGCTTTTGTGCACTCAAATAGTGCATATTTCGCAGCCTTGAGGTCGCCTCGTTCCCTGTGGGAGCTGGCTTGCCTGCGATAGCGATATATCAGTAACCAGTGTGGCAACTGACCCACCGCCATCGCAGGCAAGCCAGCTCCCACATTGGTTCTCCATATGTTTTGAGATTTGTGTTCGTTTACCGGCTAGCATTGGCCCTTGTCTTCATTACTGTTACTCGCTTCGGATAGCCCCTAAATGACCGCCCATAAAATTGGTTTCCTAATTTGGCCCAGCACAAAAGCACTCACGCTTGCGCTGGCTGAGGAGGCTTTGCGCGTTGCTCAACGGGTGCATCCGGACGTTGTGTACGAACTGTCGTTCTTGCAGGCCGAGCCGCGCACCGAAGGTGCCTGGCAATTACCGGGCGAACCGTGGGCCGGCAAGCTTGAAGGCTTTCAGAAGCTGTTCCTGCTGGCGGACGAGCCACCTACCGTCATTGCGTCCCAACTCAGTACTGCACTCAAGCAGTTGGTGCGCGCCGGGTGCGTGATCGGCGGGTTGTCGGCCGGTGTGTATCCCTTGGCTCAGTTGGGTTTGCTCGACGGTTACCGCGCCGCCGTGCACTGGCGCTGGCAGGACGACTTCGCCGAGCGCTTCCCCAAGGTGATCGCCACCAGCCATCTGTTTGACTGGGACCGCGACCGCCTGACCGCCTGTGGCGGCATGTCGGTACTCGATCTGCTGCTGGCGGTGCTGGCCCGTGATCACGGTGCCGAACTGGCCGGTGCTGTCTCCGAAGAACTGGTGGTGGAGCGCATCCGCGAAGGCGGCGAGCGCCAGCGCATCCCACTGCAAAACCGCCTGGGTTCCAGCCATCCGAAGCTGACCCAGGCCGTGCTGCTGATGGAAGCCAATATTGAAGAGCCGCTGACCACCGACGAAATCGCCCAGCATGTGTGCGTGTCACGACGACAACTCGAGCGGATCTTCAAGCAATACCTCAACCGCGTTCCCAGCCAGTATTACCTGGAACTGCGCCTGAACAAGGCCCGCCAGATGCTCATGCAAACCAGCAAGTCGATCATCCAGATCGGCCTGTCGTGCGGCTTCTCCTCGGGGCCGCACTTCTCCAGCGCTTACCGCAACTTCTTTGGCGCCACCCCGCGTGAAGACCGTAACCAGCGGCGTAGCAGCAGCCCGTTTGAATTGTCGTCGGTGCCGTCCGAGCGTGGTTGAGTGGCCTTTATTGTTCGGTTTCTTCTTCTGATACGTCGGTTGACGACGCTGGGCTGAGTTGCGCGCGCTGCCTGACCTCCGGGATGCCAAAGTCCACTCCGGTGCGGTTGTAATACGGCACCAGCAGGGCGATCGTTTCAGGCGAGAACGTGTTGCCGCCAAGAACGAACCCATCGGCCCTGTCCGGCGCCACCTCAAGCAGGTCGGTGGGAAGTTCGGTTATCCGGTTGTTTCTCAGGTCCAGTTGATCGAGGGATGGCAAGTTGAACGTCCCGTTGGGTACCTCGGTCAGACCGGCATTTTCGATGATCAGGGTGGATAACCCGGACATCTTGCTGACGTCGGGCGTGATGCCCAGTGGGTTACCACTGAGGTCCAGGTACTCAAGGTTTTGCAGGTCGCTCAAGGCGTCGGCGCTGGTTGCGGTCAACCGCATACGGCTATGGGACAGGATCAGTGTCTTGAGTTTGGTCAGTTTGAACACATCGGCGGGAATGTCCGGCAGGGCATAACGATGAATATGCAGGGTTTCCAGGTTGGGAAAACGCACAAGAAAGCCTTCGGGAATTGAGGTGGCTTGCTCTGCGCTCAACTCCAGTTTCGACACATGTTTAAAGTCCATATTCAGCACCGGTAAATCGCCGAGTAAAGGCAGTTTCAGCGCCATTTCATGATCGGTGGTCGGCGGCTCCTGGCTTGAATCCAGACCGGTCTCCCGTCGCCAGCTCTCCTCCAGCAAGGCCTTGAGCTGGTGGCGAAGCAGTTGCTGTTGCGCTCGTACGCCTTCGTCCATGGGCGTGTCTATGAACGGGTACCGTTCAGGTATATCCAATGCCCACTCCTGCAAGTCTGTTTGCAGTCGCTCGTAGTCGGTTTTCAAGCGCAGGAGTGCGGGCATTGAGTCATTCAGCTCACCGGGCAACCTGAAGATAAAGTTATTCGCCTCGTCGTCAGTGAAGGTGGGGTAAAGCTCATGAACCAAGCGACGCTCGAATGGGTTGGCGTCTGCGCCGAAGTGTTCGCCGGTTCTCTGGCAGTAACGTTTGATCTTTTCCAGGGTGGCGCGTGAAAGGGGGTTGCCCGACAAATCAAACGCTCTAGCCCGTTCGGCGGGCAGGCTGAACAGCGCGTCGGGTAGCCTGCTCAGGTAGTTGCCGCTGAGGTCGGCGCTCGTGAGCTGAGGGCGATTGATCAGGTGTTCGGGGAATAGCGAAATATGCGTCTGGCTAAGGTTCAGCGTCTGCAACTCAGGCATTTGCCCAAGGTTGGGAGAAAGTGACAGCTGGTAGTTGCGGGAAAGGTCCAGGCTTCTCAATTGGCTCAAAGTGGCAAGCTGTGCACGGCTTTGTGTGGTCAGGTTAAGGTTGCAATTGCTCAGCGTCAGCCGATTGAGCTGGGTGCGCGCCATGACTTCGGGAGGCAGTGTGTTGAGTGCTATGTCGCTGATATCCAGCGTGCGCAGGTTGGGGAAGTGGGCCAAAAAGGCGGGTACGCCTTGGGTGGTGGGATAACCTTTCAATCTCAGGTTGCAGATGTGGTCGAAGTTGGCACTGATGGTGGGCAGTTCGCTTTGCAAGGGGGCGTCGAGGTGCAATTGGCGGCCAAGAGAAAACTCGCCGTCCTCCGGGGTCTCGTGCCGCCAGGCACGGAGCAGTTGGTGGGTCCAGATCCAGCGATTAAGTTTCTCTTCGGCAACGGTTGAGGAGAAAAGCGGTACTTCGGTGTTGAGGAAGGTTTGAGAGAGGTTGGAGCGCCAGGTCGCGAGGTCGGTTTCCAGTCGTGAAAATTCAGCCTTCAAATAATGAAGCGTCTGTAAGGGCGAGCCAGGGTGGCTTCGCATGGCGTTCAGTACATAGTCCACTTCTGCTGGGGCGAGGCGGGGATACAGTTCGTGTACTAACAGCGCCTCAAGGTTATTTGTGTTGCCAGGGGCACTCGCGTCGTAACCCTCCATGCCGCCGGGCAAGCGCATCAGCTTGGGGTCGTAAAAGGGCTTGCGCACTGGCGCAGTTGCCAGCAGCTCCCCCAGCGGCTCACGGGCCAGCGCGTACTGGCGCAAGGTCTGTTTCAGCAGTGGGCCTTGGCCAATGTGGATACCCAGCGCGTCGCGTTGCGCGTCGGGCAGTGCCTGGAGCACAGCGGTATAGAGGTCGGTTTCGCCGAACAGGGTGCCCTTGCCGTCTTCGGGAACGTAACCGCCATCAATGGCGCGCACCAAGGTGCGTTGGATCGGTGCCTGCAACGGGCCGATGGTGTCCCGTACCGTACCGGTGCGGCTGAAGTCGCGCACTTCCAGGCGTACCTGCGGCGACCACCCCGGCAGCTTTTCCAGGGAATGCAGCGCGAGTTGTTCTGTGTCGTTGCTTTCCAGGGCATCCATGTACAACCCTTCATACGCTCGACTGATCCTGACCTGATGCGCAGCCCAGCGTGCGCGCTCCACCAGATGCGTTGGCAGACTACCTTGATCCATGGCCAGCAGGTCTTGGCCGCTGGCGCCGAACAGCACCTCGTGCGCCGCACTGGTGGGCAGGCCGGGCGCACTGTCGATGATTTTTTGCAGGCGCGGGTCATCGGTGGTTTCCAGCCCTCGGTAGCGGGAGTCAAACAATGAAGCGCGCTTGGCCTGGGCTTGGCGTGCCAGCTGTTTACGCAATTTGGCCGCGCGCACGTGCAGTTGGGTGGCGGGGGTGCCGAATTCTTCCTCAAGCAGGATTTTGCGTTCTGATTCGTCCAGGGTTTCCAGCAGCGTTTTGAGAAAATCACCATTTTTCATCTGGGCTTCATGTATCTGCGCCACCGCCGAGTTTTCCTGGCCTTTATGCTCCCAGACGGTCTCACCTTTCGCGTTGAGAAAGCGCAAGGTCTTGGACTCGGGCCACAGGCCGGTCTGACTCAACAGCCAAAGCTGGGTTTGCGGGTCGGCTTTTTGATACTGCGCAGGGTCGTCACTGTTCATCTGGTCGATAAAGTCTTGCAGTTGCTGATCAATGGCGACGCGCTTGAGGGTGTCGGCCAATAGTGGAGGCGGTGGTTGGCGGTCCATATGCAGCTTGCGCAGG
Source organism: Pseudomonas sp. IPO3747 (assembly GCF_013385245.1). Lineage (NCBI taxonomy): Bacteria > Pseudomonadati > Pseudomonadota > Gammaproteobacteria > Pseudomonadales > Pseudomonadaceae > Pseudomonas > Pseudomonas sp. IPO3747. Next base: position 499,562 of record NZ_JACAQL010000004.1, on the reverse strand, counting down.
GCGGCATCGTCGGCGCCGCTGATGCGATGCGCCCATTCCAGGCGCGTCTCACTGAGTGTGTCAGCCGGTGGGCCGAGTCGACGCAGCAAGGTGCTGCGATCCCAGGTCAGTGGGCGATCTGTTGCTGTCAGCCAGGCGCCCTTGCCGTTGCTGATGATTTGCGGGCGGTAAGCGTGCGCGCGGGTAGGGTGGGCAAGGAAAGTGTTACCCAATTGCTGCTTGATGGAGAAGTGTCGTCCATTGAGTGTCAGGATCTGTTTATCCGCATGGGCATATAGCCCTTCGTGATTGGGGCGTGACTCGGGCGGTAGTTGAATGTCATGGGTGTAGGGCGCCAGGTCGGGCTTCCACAGGCGGGTCTTGCCGTCAGTTGTGACCGGGGTGAGCCGCTCAAAAAAGCGCCACAGTTCGTTGGGCAGTGCCTGTCGCAGCAAATCTTCGGCAATCGGTGCGCCGACTGCGAACATACCCAGTTGCACCATTTGCTCGAGGATCGACATCAGGTGCCCGAAGGCTTCACGCTTGAGGCCCTCAGCCCAATCGATGATGCCCTCGAATACGTCGTCGAGCAGTTGGTAAGCGGTGTAGCCCAGCATCAGCGCGCCCAGTGGTGGAAGGAAAGGGGTCACGATGAAGGCGGCGACTTCGAGAATGGCGTTAGCAACCTTCTGCACAATGTCCCAGCGTTGCCAGCGTGCCTTGCTGTCGGCGTCTGCGGTGGAGATGGCGGTTACCCGAGCGTCATTGAGCAGCTTGTCGAGCTTGGTCTCGTACAGGTGTTCGTAAAGATCACCGGTGATTTTCGTTGCATAGAACTGCAGGTTCGGGTTGACCACCGGTTCGTCGCGCCAGGCGGGGCGTGAGTCGCCGGGCTGCGGCGAGTGCCAGACGACTTTGGATAGCCGGCTGTTGAGGTCTGCAAAGAAGTAGCCGCGGTATTCTTGGTTGACGAAGCGGCTGAAAAACGCCTGGTAGTCGGCGTCGCGCAGCTTGTCGGCCAGGTCGCGCATGAATGCTGTGCCGTCGGGGTAATACTTGAGGGGCGCCAGTGGGTCGCCGGGAATGTACGCCACTATGGGGACTGCGCTTCGGTGCTGCTCCAGGTCGGCGGCGAACAGCACTATGCCGGTCAGCGGTGCGCCCATCAGGCTCAGGTCGTGGTTGAGCAGTACCTTGCCCTGGAGTGTCAAGCCTCTGAGGCCGTCGAGCTGCGCCTGGAGTGTGCGCAGCGTCGATTCGCTCGCGTCTTTTTTCAGGCGCGCCATGTGCACGCAGGTTTGCGCCTCGGCTTTGAGATTGGCGATTACCTTGCTGCGCAGCGATGCCTGCAGCGTGGCGTTCTGGAAGCCGAAAAAGCCTTTGAGGTAGCGTTGGTACTGCGCGCCGATGTCCAGCTCGCGGCACAGTCCGACGAATTGCGCGATGCTGATTTTTTCGCTCACAGCGGGCAGGGTGTCGAATTGCCCAGCGGCTGAGGGTTGGGTGATGAAGGTGGAGTCGGTGGTGTAAGCGGCTTTTTCGCCTTCGGCGGCGTCGAAATTGTGCAGCGCTGCGTCCACCAGCGACACGGTCCAGGCCTTGACGCCTCCCAAGTCCACAGGGAACAGCGGAACCGTCACGGGGGCGTAAAGGCGCAGGTAAGTGGCGGTGACATCCAGCTCAATGCCAAAGCGGGAAGTAAGACCCTGTTGCAGCAAGGGTGCCGCGAACGCTTGGGGCGCTTGCAGCGCTGCCAGGGCGGTGTCGAGCTGGTTTTGCGTGGCCCAGCTCTCGGCCATGGCTTGCTGGAGGGGGGCTTGTTGCTGGCGGCGGGTGTCGGCCTGCCAATCGGCAAACTCAAGCCGGGTGTTTTTCAAAGTCTCGCGCCGCGCGCTTGAGGCGTTGCCCAGCCATTGCGGCAGGCGGGTGTGAGCCCCGGCGGGCACCCTGCTGGCGGTGAGTGTCAGGTGTTGGGTGAGCGTGGTTTGAGTCAGGGGAGGCACGTGGCTGATCCTTCAGTGGGTTGAGTCACCGTCATCACAGCAAGTCTGATTGGCGTACAGGGGGCAGATAGTTAATACAACCTTCGAAATCAGCAGGCGATGCCCCTGCCTCTCAAACGATGCAACGTTTAAACTGCGCCATTGCGACGCTATTTGTCGCATTGGCGTAAACCCGCCAAAAACGCGGGTTGGCGCTATAAGAAGTTGTCGCTTGGCGGCAAGGCCGCGCTGAAAACTGTCCTTACAATCCCTGCATCGCCCGCCAGTTCCAGGCAGGCGTTCCTCTTCAGGAGACTCCGATGTCCGTTGAGCAAGCCCCGGTGCAACGTGCCGATTTCGACCAGGTGATGGTGCCCAACTACGCACCTGCCGCCTTCATTCCCGTGCGTGGCGCAGGTTCGCGCGTTTGGGACCAGGCCGGTCGCGAGCTGATCGACTTTGCCGGCGGCATCGCGGTTAACGTATTGGGCCATGCCCACCCGGCGCTGGTCGGTGCACTGACCGAACAGGCCAACAAGCTGTGGCACGTCTCCAACGTGTTCACCAATGAGCCGGCGTTGCGCCTGGCCCATAAGCTGATCGACGCCACCTTTGCCGAACGCGTGTTCTTCTGCAACTCCGGCGCCGAGGCCAACGAGGCCGCATTCAAGCTGGCCCGTCGCGTTGCGTTCGACCGTTTCGGCACCGAGAAGTACGAGATCATCGCCGCGTTGAACAGCTTCCACGGCCGTACTCTGTTCACCGTCAACGTCGGTGGCCAGTCCAAGTACTCCGATGGGTTCGGGCCTAAAATCACCGGCATTACCCACGTGCCTTATAACGACCTGGACGCGCTCAAAGCGGCCGTGTCGGATAAGACTTGCGCCGTGGTGCTGGAGCCGATCCAGGGCGAAGGCGGCGTATTGCCAGCCGAACTGGCTTACCTGCAAGGCGCCCGCGAACTGTGCGACGCCAATAATGCGCTGCTGGTGTTCGACGAAGTGCAAACCGGCATGGGCCGCAGCGGCCACCTGTTCGCCTACCAGCATTACGGCGTGACGCCGGACATCCTCACCAGCGCCAAGAGCCTGGGCGGTGGTTTCCCGATCGCAGCCATGCTGACCCGTGAAGACCTGGCCAAGCACCTGGTGGTCGGCACCCACGGCACTACTTACGGCGGCAACCCGCTGGCCTGTGCGGTCGCCGAGGCGGTGATCGACGTGATCAACACCCCAGAAGTACTGGCCGGTGTGAACGCCAAGCACGACCTGTTCAAGGCGCGTCTTACGCAGATCGGCAAGCAATACGGGATCTTCACCGAAGTGCGCGGCATGGGCCTGCTGATTGGTTGCGTGCTGAGCGACGCGTTCAAAGGCCGTGCCAAGGACGTGTTCAACGCGGCCGAAAAAGAAAACCTGATGATCCTGCAAGCCGGCCCGGACGTGGTGCGTTTCGCCCCAAGCCTGGTGGTGGAAGAGGCGGATATCAACGAAGGCCTGGACCGCTTCGAGCGTGCTGTGAAGACGTTGACGCAAGCTTGATGGACCGCTTGGCGCCTGGTGATCCGGGCGTCGAACAAAAATTCTAAAGGCCGGACCGGATCAAATGTGGGAGCCGCTTGTGTGGCGAGGGAGCTTGCTCCCGCTGGAGTGCGAAGCGCTCCCAAAATCTTGGGGCCGCTACGCAGCCCAGCGGGAGCAAGCTCCCTCGCCACACAAGCCCTCTCTGATTGAAAACCTGTCCGGCATTTTTTCCCCTATGAGTTTTTCGAGTTAAGGAGTGACACCATGCTGGTGATGCGCCCCGCGCAAATGGCTGATCTGGGCGAGGTACAGCGTCTGGCTGCGGACAGCCCGATTGGTGTCACCTCCTTGCCGGACGATGTGGAACGCCTGAGCGATAAAATCGCTGCCAGCGAAGCGTCTTTCGCGGCCGAGGTGAGTTTCAACGGTGAAGAAAGCTATTTCTTCGTGCTCGAAGACACCGAGACCGGCAAGCTCGCCGGCTGCTCGGCCATCGTCGCGTCGGCCGGTTACTCCGAACCGTTCTACAGCTTTCGTAACGAGACCTTCGTGCACGCTTCCCGCGAGCTGAAGATCCACAACAAGATCCACGTGCTTTCCCAGTGCCATGACCTCACCGGCAACAGCCTGCTCACCAGTTTCTACGTGCAGCCTGCGCTGGTTGGTTCGCCGTGGTCGGAACTCAATTCCCGTGGCCGCTTGCTGTTCGTGGCCAGCCACCCCGAGCGCTTTGCCGACTCGGTGGTGACCGAGATTGTCGGCTACAGCGACGAGAACGGTGATTCGCCGTTCTGGGACGCCATCGGTCGCAACTTCTTCGACCTCAATTACGCCGCCGCCGAGCGCCTGTGCGGGCTTAAAAGCCGCACCTTCCTCGCCGAGCTGATGCCGCATTACCCGATCTACGTGCCGCTGTTGCCGGATGAAGCCCAGGAAGCCATGGGCCAGGTGCACCCGCGTGCGCAAATCACCTTCGACATCCTCATGCGCGAAGGTTTTGAGACCGACCACTACATCGACATCTTCGACGGCGGCCCAACGTTGCACGCACGGGTTTCGGGCATTCGCTCGATCGCCCAGAGCCGCGTGGTGCCGGTAAAAATCGGCGAGATGGTCAAAGGTGTCGGCCGCCAGTACCTGGTGAGCAACGCGCAGTTGCAGGATTACCGCGCGGTGATGCTGGAACTGGACTACGCGCCCGGCAAGCCGGTGACCCTGGACCTGGAAGCGGCTGAAGCCCTGGGCGTTGGCGAAGGCGCAAGTGTGCGTCTGGTAGCGGTTTAAAAAGAGAGTTTCGCGGGTGGCTGCAAAGCGGCCCGTCTGAGGAGATAGCATGATCGTTCGTCCCGTACGCAGCAGCGATTTACCGGCCCTGATTGATCTGGCGCGCAGCACCGGCACCGGCCTCACCACCTTGCCGGCCAACGAGGAGCGCCTGACCCATCGAGTTGGCTGGGCGGAAAAAACCTTTCGCGGTGAAGCCGGGCGGGGTGATGCCGACTACCTGTTCGTGCTGGAAAACGACGAAGGCCGTGTGGTGGGCATTTCTGCCATTGCCGGTGCCGTCGGCCTGCGTGAGCCTTGGTACAACTTCCGGGTCGGCCTCACGGTCAGCGCTTCCCAGGAGCTGAACATTTACCGCGAGATTCCGACGCTGTTCCTGGCTAACGACCTTACCGGCAATTCCGAGTTGTGCTCGTTGTTCCTGCACGCCGATTACCGCACCGGCCTCAACGGCCGCATGCTGGCCAAGGCGCGCCTGCTGTTTATCGCCGAGTTCCCGCAGCTGTTCGGCAACAAGATCATTGCCGAGATGCGTGGCGTGTCCAACGACGCCGGGCGCTCACCGTTCTGGGAAAGCCTGGGCCGGCACTTCTTCAAGATGGAGTTCAGCCAGGCCGATTACCTCACCGGCGTGGGCAACAAGGCGTTTATCGCCGAGCTGATGCCGAAGTTTCCGCTGTACAGCTGCTTCTTGTCTGAAGACGCGCGTAATGTGATCGGCAAGGTCCACCCGGACACCGAGCCTGCATTGAGCATGCTCAAGAGTGAGGGCTTCAGCTACCAGGGTTATGTCGATATCTTCGACGCCGGCCCGGCGGTGGAATGTGAAACCAGCAAAATCCGTGCGGTGCGCGACAGCCAGTCGCTGGTGTTGGCCATCGGCACGCCGGGGGACGACGCTACGCCGTTCCTGATCCATAACCGCAAGCGCGAGGAGTGCCGCATTACTGCCGCTCCGGCCCGGCTGGCGGCAGGCACGTTGGTGGTCGATCCGCAAACCGCCAAACGCCTGCAACTGGTGGTGGGTGATCAAGTGCGCGCTGTTGCGCTGTCTGCTGCTCGGGAGTCGAAATAATGAATTCGCTGTATATCGCAGGTAGCTGGCTGGCCGGCCAGGGTGAGCTGTTTGAGTCGCGCAACCCGGTGACCCAGCAGGTGCTGTGGACTGGTAATGGCGCCACTGCCGAGCAGGTCGAGTCGGCCGTGCAAGCCGCGCGTCAGGCGTTTCCAGCGTGGGCCAGGCGCCCGCTGGAAGAACGCATCAGCGTGCTGGAAACCTTTGCCGCTGCGCTGAAAACGCGCGCCGATGAAATCGCCCGTTGCATCGGTGAGGAAACCGGCAAGCCGCTGTGGGAATCGGCCACCGAAGTCACCAGCATGGCCAACAAGATTGCCATCTCGGTGCAAAGCTACCGCGAACGTACCGGCGAAAAGAGCGGCCCGTTGGGCGACGCCACGGCCGTATTGCGCCACAAGCCCCACGGTGTGGTGGCGGTGTTCGGCCCGTACAACTTCCCGGGCCATTTGCCGAACGGGCATATCGTCCCGGCCTTGCTGGCGGGTAACACGGTGTTGTTCAAACCGAGCGAACTGACCCCCAAAGTCGCCGAGCTGACCGTGCAATGCTGGGTTGAAGCCGGTTTGCCGGCGGGCGTGTTGAACCTGCTGCAAGGTGCGCGGGAAACCGGTATCGCCCTGGCGGCCAACCCTGGCATTGACGGGTTGTTCTTCACTGGCTCCAGCCGCACCGGCAACCATCTGCACCAGCAGTTCTCCGGGCGCCCGGACAAGATCCTGGCCCTGGAAATGGGTGGCAACAACCCATTGGTGGTCGATGAAGTGGCCGATGTGGATGCGGCGGTCTACACCATTATTCAGTCGGCATTCATTTCGGCTGGCCAGCGCTGCACGTGCGCCCGGCGTTTGCTGGTGCCCGAAGGCGCCTGGGGCGATGCCTTGCTGGCGCGTCTGGTGGCGGTCAGTGCGACGATTGAAGTCGGTGCATTCGACCAGCAGCCGGCACCGTTCATGGGGTCGGTGATTTCCCTCGGCGCGGCCAAAGCCTTGATGGATGCCCAGGAGTGGATGCTGGCCAATGGCGCGGTGGCGCTGTTGGAAATGACTCAGCCGCAGGCTCAGGCCGCCTTGCTGACCCCAGGCATCATTGATGTAACCGGCGTGACCGAGCGTGAGGATGAAGAGCTGTTCGGCCCATTGCTGCAAGTGATCCGCTACGCTGATTTTGCCGGGGCGATTGCCGAGGCCAACAACACTCAATATGGTCTGGCTGCGGGTCTGTTGTCGGATTCCGAAGCGCGCTACCAGCAGTTCTGGCTGGAAAGCCGCGCCGGTATCGTCAACTGGAACAAACAGCTGACGGGCGCTGCCAGTACCGCACCGTTCGGTGGTGTGGGTGCTTCGGGCAACCATCGCGCCAGTGCGTATTACGCGGCGGATTATTGCGCGTACCCGGTGGCGTCGCTGGAGACCCCGAGTTTGGTATTGCCAGCGACACTGACGCCAGGGGTAACGCTGATCTAAATGTGGGTGCGGGCTTGTGTGGGAGCTGGCTTGCCTGCGATGCAGGCGCCTCGGTTTTTCAGTAAAACCGAGGTGATGCCATCGCAGGCAAGCCAGCTCCCACACAAGGTCAGTGGTGTGTTCAAGTAACTTGATGCCTATAAAAACAGATGTTCGTGGAGCCTCGCCGATGAAATCCTGTGAAGTCAATTTTGACGGTCTAGTGGGGCCGACCCATAACTACGGCGGTTTGTCCTATGGCAACGTCGCGTCCCAGAGCAACAGCCAGCAGTCTTCGAACCCCAAGGTTGCGGCGTTGCAGGGCCTGCAGAAAATGAAAGCCCTGATGGACATGGGCTTTGTGCAAGGCGTGCTGGCGCCGCAAGAGCGCCCGGATGTGGCCGCCTTGCGCAGCCTCGGTTTCAGCGGCACTGACGCCCAAGTGATCCAGCAGGCCGCCAAGCAGGCGATGCCATTGCTGGTGGCCAGCTGCTCGGCGTCGAGCATGTGGGTGGCCAACGCCGCCACGGTCAGCCCGAGCGCCGATACGGCGGATGGCCGCGTGCACTTCACCGCCGCCAACCTCAACTGCAAATACCACCGCAGCATCGAGCACCCGACCACCAGCCGTGTGCTGGGGGCGATGTTTGCCGACCAGAAGCACTTCGCCCATCACGCCGCGTTGCCGGCGGTGGCGCAGTTCGGCGATGAGGGCGCCGCCAACCACACGCGTTTTTGCCGTGACTACGGCGAGGCCGGGGTTGAGTTTTTCGTGTTCGGGCGCAGTGCGTTCGACACCCGTTACCCGGCGCCGCAAAAATACCCGGCGCGCCAGACCCTTGAAGCTTCCCAGGCGGTTGCACGCCTGCACGGCTTGAAAGATGACGGCGTGGTGTACGGCCAGCAGAACCCGGCGGTAATCGATGCCGGTGTGTTCCACAATGACGTGATCGCGGTGGGCAACGGCGAGGTGTTGTTTTACCACGAGGACGCGTTCCTCAATACCGAGCAGATGCTCGCCGAACTGCAAGGCAAGTTGGGCAAGCTGGGTGGCAACTTCCAGTCGGTGTGTGTGCCACGCGCCGAGGTCAGCGTCGAAGACGCGGTGCGTTCCTACCTGTTCAACAGCCAGTTGCTGACCCGCGCCGACGGCTCGATGCTGCTGATCGTGCCGGAAGAATGCCGCGCCAACGAGCGCGTCTGGCAGTACCTGCAAGGCCTGACGGCCTCCGGTGGGCTGATCCGCGAAGTCAAGGTCTTCGACCTCAAGCAAAGCATGCAGAACGGCGGTGGCCCGGCGTGCCTGCGCTTGCGCGTGGCCTTGAATGAATCGGAACTGGCGGCGGTGAACCCAGGCGTTATCATGACCGCGCCGTTGTACGAAACGCTGACCCAATGGGTCGACAAGCACTACCGCGACAGCCTGCGTGAAAGCGACCTGGCTGACCCGCAATTGCTGCTTGAGTGCCGGACGGCACTGGATGAACTGACGCAAATCCTTAAACTGGGCTCGGTTTATCCTTTCCAGATCAATTAAATCTGCCTCTTTTTACACCCTATGCTGAGAACAATTTATGACCACCGACACCCTCAAACTGATCCTTGAAGACACCGACGGCACCCAGCTGGAAACCTCCTGCACCCGCGTCGCCGTGGTGTGGCAGGGCAAGGAAATCTGGATCCAGCACGACGGCCGTGGCCAACTGCTGATCGGCGTGGACGTGGAAGAAGGTGACGCTGAATACGCCAACCTGCTGATGCGCCCACTGGCCACCAACCTGATGAGCCTGCAATTGGAAATGGAACCGGCCGACGTTGAAGGTGATGACGACGATCACGTTCACGGTCCTGGCTGCAACCACTAAGGAAGCTGCTTATGCTCGCCCTCGGCAAACTGCTTGAACTGACCCTCGCCGGTCGCGAACCGGCGCAAAAAATTCAACTGACTGTCGACGGCGTGCAGATGCGCTGGCTCAGCGAAGGCGCGCTTGAAGTGCGCCCTCCGCAGGCCTTGGACAACGGCGGCGACCTGCTGTTGTCGTCCGGCATCCATGGCAACGAAACCGCGCCGATCGAATTGCTCGACCGCCTGTTGCATGGCATTGCCCGTGGGGAGATCAAACCCCGCAATCGTATTCTGTTCCTGTTCGGCAACCCCGAGGCCATGCGCCGCGGCGAGCGTTACCTTGAGCTGGACGTCAACCGGCTGTTCAACGGCCGTCACGAACAAAACATCGGCCCGGAGGCCATGCGCGCCGCCGAGCTTGAGCAACTGGCTCGCAGCTTCTTCAGCCTGCCGGGCCGTTCGCGCCTGCATTACGACCTGCACACGGCCATTCGCGGCTCGAAGATCGAGCAGTTCGCGCTGTACCCGTTCAAGAACGGGCGCCAGCATTCGCGCCATGAGCTGGCGCGCCTGAACGCTGCCGGTATGCAGGCGGTGTTGTTGCAGAACAAAACCTCGATCACGTTCACCGCGTTCACCTACGAGCAACTCGACGCCGAAGCCTTCACCCTGGAATTGGGCAAGGCCCGACCGTTCGGGCAGAACCAGGGCGTGGATGTGTCACGCCTGGAGACACGGTTGAAGCAGATCATCGAAGGTGATGAGCCCGAAACCGAGAGCCTCGATGGCCTGCAATTGTTTGCCGTCTCTCGCGAAGTGATCAAGCACAGTGATGCCTTCCTGCTGCACCTGCCGGCGGATGTAGAAAACTTTTCGCCATTGGCCAAGGGCTACCTGTTGGCCGAAGAAGTGGCCAAGACCCGCTGGGTGATCGAGGAGGAGGGCGCGCGCATCATCTTCCCGAACCCGAAGGTCAAGAATGGTTTGCGGGCGGGGATATTGATCGTGCCGACCACGGATGCTGGCCTGATATAGGTCCCAAGACAGCCGCGATCAAATGTGGGAGCTGGCTCGCCTGCGATGGCGGCGGCACAGGCAACAGTGATGTTGACTGACCTGCCGCTATCGCAGGCAAGCCAGCTCCCACACAAGCAAGCGCCCACAAAAAACCCGGCTCTGAGGCCGGGTTTTTTGGTGTTGCTTAGACCGCTACAGCACGCGGCTCGCTGCGACGGATCGCACGCACCTTGTGCAGCGTGTCGGCGCACGTGCGCGCGGCTTCCTGGCCCTTGTGTACGAAGTGCTCGTAGAAGAAGGTGTGGTGCTCGCTGCCCGCGTGGAAGTGGTGCGGGGTCAGGGACACGGAGAATACCGGCACTTCGGTTTCCAGCTGAACCTGCATCAGGCCGCTGACCACCGATTGGGCGACGAATTCGTGGCGGTAGATGCCACCGTCCACCACCAATGCCGCGGCAACGATACCGGCGTAACGGCCGGTCTTGGCCAGCAGCTTGGCGTGCAGGGGCATTTCGAAGGCGCCGCCGACTTCGAAGAAATCGATGTCCGATTCCTGGTAGCCCTGGGCGATCATTTCGGCGAGGAAGCCTTTGCGCGATTGGTCGACAATATCCTTGTGCCAGCAGGCCTGGATAAACGCGACGCGCTCGCCGTGGTGGTTTTTGCTTTTGCTGTCGATTGCGGTGGGTTGCATGTTCTGACTCCTGTTTAAGAAAAAAACAGGGCGTTATGAATCGAATGGGATTTCAAGGGTACGAACAGCGGCATCATGCAGGCATGAGTTCATCGCGCGGCCCTTGGGTGCCAATCCCGTTCTCTCTTCATCCGGACTATGACCGTCGGCCCCGGGATCACACCGGGTCTGCTGACCTTGTCGCCGTCCTGCGTGAGCAGTTCGAGGCGCCAAGCGCTCGCGGGCTATGCACATTGCGTGCAATTACCGCCGGTGGGGAATTACACCCCGCCCTGAGAACGTTGCCGCCAGAACCCTGGCGGCGGAGAGTTTTTAACATGCTTTTTCAGAAACTGCACGATCGCCGTATCGATAACCTATATCGGTTTGTTTGGTTGGTATTCGATTGAATGCACGTGGGGCTTGATATTGCGTGGCTTTGCCCGCAGTAATCGTCAATACGACAACCCTATTCAGAGGCCCCCGGATGACCGTCATAGACCTGCGCAGCGACACCGTGACCCAACCCACCGCCGGCATGCTCAACGCGATGGCCACTGCCGTCAGCGGTGATGACGTCTACGGCGAAGACCCGAGCGTCAACCATCTGGAAGCCGAACTGGCCAAGCGCCTGGGCTTTGCCGCTGCGTTGTTTGTGCCGACGGGCACCATGAGCAACCTGCTTGCCTTGATGGCCCACTGTGAGCGTGGCGAGGAATACATCGTCGGCCAGCAGGCCCACACCTACAAATACGAAGGCGGTGGCGCGGCGGTGCTCGGCTCGATCCAGCCGCAGCCGCTGGAGGTGCAAGCCGACGGTTCGCTGGACCTGGACCACGTACTGGCGGCGATCAAGCCCGATGATTTCCACTTCGCCCGCACCCGCCTGTTGGCGTTGGAAAACACCATGCAGGGCAAAGTGCTGCCGCTGGCGTACCTGGCGAAAGCGCGGGCGTTTACCCGTGAACATGGCCTGGCCTTGCACTTGGACGGCGCGCGACTCTACAACGCGGCGGTGAAGCTCGGTGTGGATGCGCGGGAGATTGCCCAGCATTTCGACTCGGTGTCGGTGTGCCTGTCCAAAGGCCTCGGCGCGCCGATCGGCTCGGTGCTGTGCGGCTCCACCGCGCTGATCGCCAAGGCGCGGCGCCTGCGCAAGATGGTCGGTGGCGGCATGCGCCAGGCCGGCTCGCTGGCGGCGGCGGGCTTGTATGCCCTGGATCATCAGGTGCAGCGCTTGGCGGATGACCACGCCAACGCCCAATGGCTGGGCGATGCACTGCGCGACGCAGGCTTTGAAGTGGAGCCGGTGCAAACCAACATGGTGTACGTGCAGATTGGCGATCAGGCCCAGGCGCTGAAGGCCTTTGCCGCCGAACGCGGGATCAAGTTGAGCGCCGCGCCGCGTCTGCGCATGGTCACTCACCTGGATGTCAGCCGAGTGCAGATGGAGCAGGTGGTGCAGACATTTGTCGAGTTTTCCCGAAAATGATCGTGCAGACCGTCTAATTGACTGTTTCTATCGCATAAACACGCTGTACCACCGGCAAAGGGCCGATATAATGCGGCCCTTTGCCGTCGCTCCGTCTGATGATGTTGCGCACTGGCCTTTGGCCGCAGACTCCGTGGAAGAACCTAATGAAAAGCGCAGAAATCCGTGAAGCCTTCCTTCGCTTCTTCGAAGAGCAAGGCCACACCCGTGTAGCCTCCAGCTCCTTGATCCCAGGCAATGACCCAACCCTGCTGTTCACCAACGCGGGGATGAACCAGTTCAAGGACTGCTTCCTGGGCCAGGAAAAGCGCGCTTACACCCGCGCCACCAGCAGCCAGAAGTGCGTACGCGCCGGCGGCAAGAACAGCGACCTGGAAAACGTCGGCTACACCGCTCGCCACCACACCTTCTTCGAGATGCTGGGTAACTTCAGCTTCGGCGACTATTTCAAGAAAGATGCGATTACCTTCGCCTGGACCTTCCTGACCGGCGTGTTGAAGCTGCCCAAGGAAAAGCTCTGGGTCACGGTCTACGCGACCGACGACGAAGCCTATGACATCTGGACCCAGCAAATCGGTGTGCCCGTCGAGCGCATGATTCGCATCGGCGACAACAAGGGCGCGCCTTACGCGTCCGACAACTTCTGGACCATGGGCGATACCGGCCCGTGCGGCCCGTGCACCGAGATTTTCTATGATCACGGCGCCGATATCTGGGGCGGCCCACCGGGCTCGCCGGAAGAAGACGGCGACCGTTACATCGAGATCTGGAACAACGTTTTCATGCAGTTCAACCGCACCGCCGATGGCGTGTTGCATCCGCTGCCGGCGCCGTCGGTGGACACCGGCATGGGCCTGGAGCGGATCAGTGCGGTGATGCAGCACGTGCATTCCAACTACGAAATCGACCTGTTCACCAACCTGCTGAGCGCGTCGGCGGCCGCCATTGGCTGCGCCAATGACAACCAGTCTTCGCTCAAGGTAGTGTCGGACCACATCCGTTCGTGCGGCTTCCTGATCGCCGACGGTGTGCTGCCGTCCAACGAGGGCCGCGGCTATGTGCTGCGCCGCATCATTCGACGCGCTTGCCGTCACGGTAACAAGCTGGGCGCCACCGGCAGCTTCTTCTACAAGATCGTGGCCGCGCTGGTCGCCGAGATGGGCGATGCCTTCCCGGAACTCAAGCAGCAGCAGGCCAACATAGAGCGCGTGCTCAAGGCTGAAGAAGAGCAGTTCTCCAAGACCCTGGAGCACGGCCTGAAGATCCTCGAGCAGGACCTGGCTGAACTTAAAGGCACCGTGGTGCCGGGCGATGTAGTGTTCAAGTTGTATGACACCTACGGTTTTCCGATGGACCTGACCGCCGACATCGCCCGTGAGCGCGAGCTGACCATCGATGAGGCGGGTTTTGAGCGTGAGATGGAAGCCCAGCGCGTGCGTGCCCGTTCCGCCAGCTCCTTTGGCCTGGACTACAACACCCTGGTCAAGGTTGACGTGCCCACCGAGTTCACCGGTTACGCGGCGACCGTTGGCGCGGCCAAGATCGTGGCCATCTACAAAGATGGCAAGTCGGTCGACGTATTGAGCGAAGGCGACGAAGCGGTGGTGGTCCTCGACCAGACGCCGTTCTACGCCGAATCCGGTGGCCAGGTGGGTGACTGTGGTTTCCTGAGCTCGACCTCCGGGCGTTTTGAAGTGCGTGACACCACCAAGACCGGCGGCGCGTTCCTGCACCACGGTGTGCTGGTGTTGGGCAACCTGACGGTCGGTGCGCCGGTCGACACTCAAGTCGATGCCGACGTGCGGCATGCAACTGCTTTGAACCATTCTGCCACTCACTTGCTGCACGCTGCGTTGCGCCAAGTGCTGGGTGAGCATGTGCAGCAGAAGGGTTCGTTGGTCGATAGCCAGCGCCTGCGTTTCGACTTCAGCCACTTTGAAGCGATCAAGCCTGAGCAGATCAAGGCGCTGGAAGATATCGTCAACGCCGAGATTCGCAAGAATACCCCGGTTGAAACCGAAGAAACCGACATTGAAACCGCCAAGAAGAAAGGCGCCATGGCGCTGTTTGGCGAGAAGTACGGCGACGAAGTGCGCGTACTGAGCATGGGCGGCAGCTTCTCGGTGGAACTGTGTGGCGGTATCCACGCTAACCGTACGGGCGATATCGGCCTGTTGAAAATCATCAGCGAAGGCGGCGTGGCCTCTGGTGTACGGCGTATTGAAGCGGTCACCGGTGCTGCGGCCCTGGCTTACCTCAATGCGGCTGAAGAACAACTCAAGGAAGCGGCCGGCCTGGTCAAGGGCAGCCGCGACAACCTGATCGATAAGCTGTCGGCCGTGCTGGAGCGCAACCGCGCACTGGAAAAACAGCTGGAGCAGTTGCAAGCCAAGGCGGCGAGCGCAGCGGGCGACGATCTGTCGGCCTCCGCGCTGGACGTCAAGGGCGTGAAAGTACTGGCTGTGCGCCTGGACGGCCAGGACGGCAAGGCGCTGTTGGCCTTGGTCGATCAGTTGAAGAACAAGCTCGGCCGCGCAGTGATCCTGCTCGGCGGTGTCCATGAGGAAAAGGTCGTTCTGGTTGCCGGTGTAACCAAAGACCTGACTGGCCAACTCAAGGCCGGTGATTTGATGAAGCAAGCCGCTGCGGCAGTGGGCGGGAAGGGCGGTGGTCGTCCGGACATGGCGCAAGGCGGTGGTGTAGACGCAGGCTCCCTGGACGCGGCCCTGGCCCTGACCGTGCCGTTTGTCGAGGCCGGCATTTAAGGCACTGTTAATGAGCCCATGGTCTAGTCATGGGCTCGTTTGGGTGCTGGACGATTTGTTTATTGGGCGCCCCTTTACGGGCTGAGGCGGCTTAGAAATGGCTTTGATCGTACAGAAATTTGGAGGCACCTCGGTCGGCTCTGTCGAAAGAATCGAGCAGGTCGCCGACAAGGTTAAGAAATTCCGCGACGCCGGCGATGACCTGGTGGTGGTGCTGTCGGCCATGAGCGGCGAAACCAATCGCCTGATCGATCTGGCCAAGGCAATCAGTGGTGACCAACAGCCGCTGCCGCGTGAGCTGGATGTGATCGTGTCCACCGGTGAGCAGGTAACCATTGCCTTGCTGGCCATGGCACTGAACAAGCGTGGTGTGCCGGCAGTGTCCTACACGGGCAGCCAGGTGCGCATCCTCACCGACAGCGCGCATACCAAGGCACGCATCCTGCAGATTGACGATCAGAAAATCCGCACAGATCTGAAAGCCGGCCGCGTGGTAGTTGTAGCGGGCTTCCAGGGTGTGGACGAGCAGGGCAACATCACCACCCTCGGGCGTGGTGGTTCGGATACCACCGGCGTGGCGCTGGCAGCGGCGCTCAAGGCCGATGAATGCCAGATCTATACTGACGTGGACGGTGTGTACACCACCGACCCACGTGTGGTGTCCGTGGCCC
Source organism: Pseudomonas sp. IPO3747 (assembly GCF_013385245.1). Lineage (NCBI taxonomy): Bacteria > Pseudomonadati > Pseudomonadota > Gammaproteobacteria > Pseudomonadales > Pseudomonadaceae > Pseudomonas > Pseudomonas sp. IPO3747. The sequence continues at coordinate 483,810 of NZ_JACAQL010000004.1, read as the reverse complement.
AGCGCCTGGACAAGATCACCTTTGAAGAGATGCTGGAAATGGCCAGTCTCGGTTCCAAGGTGTTGCAGATCCGCGCGGTGGAGTTCGCCGGCAAGTACAACGTTCCGCTGCGCGTATTGCACAGCTTCAAAGAGGGTCCGGGCACCCTCATTACTATTGATGAAGAGGAATCCATGGAACAGCCGATCATTTCCGGCATCGCTTTCAACCGCGATGAAGCCAAGCTGACGATCCGTGGCGTGCCAGACACCCCGGGCGTGGCGTTCAAGATCCTCGGCCCTATCAGTGGCGCGAACATTGAAGTCGACATGATCGTGCAGAACGTTTCGCACGATAACACCACCGATTTCACCTTCACTGTGCACCGCAACGAGTACGATGCTGCCGAGCGTATCCTGCAGAACACCGCGAGCGAGATTGGCGCCCGTGAAGTGGTCGGGGATACCAAGATTGCCAAGGTGTCGATCGTGGGCGTGGGCATGCGTTCCCATGCCGGCGTTGCCAGCCGCATGTTCGAGGCGTTGGCCAAGGAAAGCATCAACATCCAGATGATCTCCACCTCGGAAATCAAAGTCTCGGTGGTGATCGAAGAGAAGTACCTGGAGCTGGCTGTGCGCGCGCTGCATACCGCTTTTGAGCTGGACGCTCCGGCCCGACCGGGCGAGTGATGCGATACCAGGAAGGCGCGGTATACCGCGCCTTTCATTTTTTGTGGAGCGCATGGTCTTTTGCGTGCGCTCGACAATACTTAGGTCGTTAGGGCTATGGCCATCAGGTTGTAGGTCGAACGCCTTTTTTTTGCAGACTGTTGTTCCTGAACTGAAATGCGTGAGGTGAAAGCTATGCTGATTCTGACTCGTCGGTGCGCAGAAAGCCTGATTATCGGTGATGGCGAAATCACCGTGACCGTGCTCGGCGTCAAAGGCAATCAAGTACGTATCGGGGTTAACGCTCCGAAAGAGGTAGCTGTCCACCGCGAGGAAATCTACCTGCGGATCAAGAAAGAGAAGGACGAAGAACCAAGCCTTTAATTTTTATCGTTTTTTATGTTTGCAAACGGGGATGAACGTGGTTAATATACGCCCCGTGTTGCGGAGAGCTGGCCGAGTGGCCGAAGGCGCTCCCCTGCTAAGGGAGTACACCTCAAAAGGGTGTCGGGGGTTCGAATCCCCCGTTCTCCGCCATTATTTGCTTAGTACGTTGCAATCTGGTTTTTTCGCTAAGTTGTTGAAATTAAACGAAAAAATAGCTTTACATAGAGATTGAACGGCCTATAATGCGCGGCAACAAATGCACTCGTAGCTCAGCTGGATAGAGTACTCGGCTACGAACCGAGCGGTCACAGGTTCGAATCCTGTCGAGTGCACCATTTAAGAGTCAGTTGCAGCAATGCAGGTGACTTGGCTTCAACCAGTTGTGATCTGGTCTAAAAACACAATCTGCACTCGTAGCTCAGCTGGATAGAGTACTCGGCTACGAACCGAGCGGTCACAGGTTCGAATCCTGTCGAGTGCACCATACAAACAAAAAGCCCGCCTAGTGCGGGCTTTTTGCCGTCTGGGGTTTGTGTAGGATTTCAACTCTTTCTCCTGTCTCATGTGTTTTCCTTTCGGGCTGTGTCGTCGCAGTTCATAGATGCAGCCAATGCTCAGCTTTGGCTCGCAAGCGCTTGTTCTTTCCAGTTTTTTAACGTTTAAAGCGCGCGCAGCGTGTATCATTGCGCCCGTCAGCCCCGCCGGGGCTTGTGGAATACCTCCATGGACTTACCCAGTAGTTGCTCAGTACCCCGTTTTACCAATCATGAATTGACTGATTGATCCTTCCGGCGTGCCCCGCTGCTGGGAGTGGAGTTCGCCTATGACCGAAGTAGAAGTAAAGAAAACACAAGACAGCCTGCAGGATCGCCTGGCTCAAGTCATCGAGCTGCTGCAGCGTCAGCGCGTGGTCGAAGACCTCACGCACCGCCAGGAAGGTCCGCACCACGACCGCGTCGAAAACCTGGTTCACCGGCAAAACCTCGTTGAGCTGCAACGCAAGCTCGATGATCTGCACTCCGCCGACGTCGCTTATATTCTTGAAGCCTTGCCACTCGATGATCGACTGACCCTGTGGCAGTTGGTCAAGGCTGACCGCGACGGCGACATCCTCCTTGAAGTATCCGACTCGGTCCGTGAAACCCTGATCGCCGACATGGACGATCACGAGCTCCTGGCCGCTGCCAAGGAGATGGACGCCGACGAACTGGCTGACCTGGCGCCTGAGCTGCCGCGTGATGTTGTCCATGAGTTGATGGAGGCCCTCGACAGCCAGCAGCGTGAGCGTGTGCGCTCCGCGTTGTCTTATGACGAGGATCAGGTCGGCGCATTGATGGACTTCGAGATGGTCACCATCCGCGAAGACGTCAGCCTGGAAGTGGTCTTGCGTTACCTGCGTCGGCTCAAAGAGCTGCCGGGCCATACTGACAAACTGTTCGTGGTCGACTACGAAGGCATTCTCAAGGGCGTGTTGCCGATCAAGCGCCTGCTGGTCAATGATCCGGAAAAGAAAGTAGCGGATCTGATGGCCAGCGATACGGTGAGTTTTCACCCGGATGAAGACGCCTACGAGGCTGCCCAGGCATTTGAGCGTTATGACTTGATCTCGGCGCCTGTGGTCGACAAGAACGGCAAGCTGATTGGCCGTTTGACCATCGATGAAATGGTCGACCTGATTCGTGAAGAGAGTGAAACCGAAGTCCTCAACATGGCGGGTCTGCGTGAAGAGGAAGATATTTTTGCGTCAGTCTGGCGCTCCCTGCATAACCGTTGGGCGTGGCTTGCGATCAACCTGATCACGGCGTTCATCGCTTCGCGCGTGATCGGGTTGTTCGAAGGTTCCATCGAGAAGCTTGTCGCCCTCGCGGCGCTGATGCCGATCGTGGCAGGTATTGGGGGTAACTCCGGTAACCAGACCATCACCATGATTGTGCGTGCCATGGCACTGGACCAGGTGAGTACGGCCAACTCCTCGCGCCTGTTGCGCAAAGAATTGGCTGTGGGCCTGATCAATGGCTTGGTGTGGGGCGGGGTCATCGGCGTGGTGGCTTACTTGCTGTATGGCAGTTGGTCGCTGGGCGTGGTGATGACGGCTGCCATGACCCTCAACCTGCTGTTGGCGGCGTTGATGGGCGTGTTGATCCCCATGACACTGGCACGCCTGGGGCGCGACCCGGCCATGGGTGCCAGTGTGATGATCACGGCCATGACCGACAGCGGTGGCTTCTTCATCTTCCTGGGCCTGGCGACGATCTTTCTGCTCTGATCCCCTGTGGGGGCGGGCTTGCTAGCAAATGCAAGCTCGCTCCCACACAAGCCCTCTGCGGTGCCCTCAAATTTCACGCAAAAAAAAGCCAGCATAGCGCTGGCTTCGGCTTTCAGTTGCAGATCAATTGGCTTCTGCGGCCGCCTCAACGTCGTGCGCGATAAGCGAGACGAGAGCATTTTGCTGGCGGTGGGAGAGCTGACGAAAACGCTGCAGCAGTTCGCGTTCGTGCAGTGACAGCTCAGGGCTGTCCAGGCGCATGCTCAACTCTTCGCCCAACGCACCTTCCTGAATAAGGCTCTGCTCCAGGCGCGCGATGATTTCGGAGTTCATGCTGCGGTGATGATTGCGAGCCACCTCGGCAATGCGTTCCCGCATTCCGTCTGGCAGACGTACGACGAACTTGTCAGCCGTACGGCTGGAATAAATTGCCTGTTTCAATGGGCGCATATATTTAACCGGTTAGTTCAGGGGAGCGGTTTTTGGAATTGGCCGCAAGATGAGTGTTAAGACAAGGCTCACGACCAAAGTTCAACCCGAATTGCAAAGAGGCCGCATCATGCCTCAGATTTGACATTTCCTTGGCGTCAATTCTGTGACAAATATTGAACTGACTAAAGGCTTAATGCCAGCACTCATTTGTATTTTTGCGGACTGGTTGGAAAACTTTTCAACGCGTCATTCCTCAGGGGAACTTCCCGTAAGTCCAGGCGCGCGCAGGGATTGAGGCCGCATATCCTAAAGCAAAGTGGCCTTTTGCCCTTATCTTTAAGACTAGTGGCAATTTGCCGATTTGCTAGGGCGGGGCGACATAAGGTCGAGGGAGGGAGGTGGTGCAGAGATTACCGCAAAACGGGGTCGAATTTGATTTTGCGGCCCATGAAAAGCGTCAGCACAAGCAGGCTCGTGAACACGCCGGCTGCGACCATTGCAGCAGTTTGTCCATCTTCGGAGGTGGCGCCCAGGCCCAGGAGGCCAGTGGCGACAGTCAGGCACAAAAACAGCCAGGCGGATTTGCTCATGAATGGCGTCCTTAGAAAACCCAATGTTCGGATGCCGGTGCAGTCTGGGTGCCTTGGGTCAGGCGTACCGGCGATTGCGCGTTGGGCGTCATCACCGCCAATTGCGGGCGTTGTTGTAGATGGTGCGGCACGGCCTGGCTAAGTTGCGCAGGATCATTACTGCCGGTGGATTGGAAATGAAACATCACCAGTGCAGCCAAGGCTATGGTGTTGAGGGCTAACAGAAGGGCACTGTTCATGGTCATGTTCTCCGCTAAACGCCGTGGCTGGATGGGTTTGTAGGAGAAGTATTGCAGGTCCCGTGCCAATCTATTATTTCATTAAAATCAATGACTTGAGTCTACTTTAAAGTGGCGTCGGGTTGCAATTTGCAATGATGGCATTTTGGGGTAGTGCATTTTGCACGACAGCATCCAGGCCCCGTGGCTGCGGGGCAACGCGGGCCTCGGTCGAACAAGGATCGGCCTACACTCAAAAAGCCCACGGACGACATGACAAAACCCACCTTGGCCGTTAACATGCACGCCGTCCGTCGCTGTGCCCCGTGCCCAATGGCTGTCATTTGTCCCAGTAGCTCAATTGGATAGAGCATCCCCCTCCTAAGGGGAAGGTTGGCCGTTCGAACCGGCCCTGGGACACCATCTTCAAAAGCCCTGCACAGGTTGTCCTGGCAGGGCTTTTTTGTGCGTGCCTGCAACACCGGTCGAACCTTGCCGCCTGTCAGGGTTCACAGCAGGTGCGCAGTGTGTTTCTCGTCGCTTTTGTACGTTGCATATGTACCTTGCATGCGGCCAGGCAGCGTCTGAACGATTAAGCAAAATATTCCCCGGAAAACGGCCCGCTGCGTCTGTCCGCTCCCGGCAACCCCGGACTATCATGCTGATAGCCCTGTCCCTCACTGCAAGGAGCCGCTCGGAACGCCGATGCGCCAGATCTGGAAATCTTTTCGAGCCCTTTATTTCGCCTCCTTGATGATGTTGATCGGGTCCGGCCTGCTCAGCACTTACCTTGCCTTGCGTCTGGCAGCCGACCACGTCGACAGCCTGTGGGTGGGTGCGCTGATGGCGGCCAACTACTTCGGCCTGGTGCTGGGCGGCAAGATCGGGCATCGCCTGATTGCCCGCGTCGGGCATATTCGCGCGTATGCCACCTGTGCCGGGATTGTCGGCGCGGCGGTGTTGGGCCACGGCCTCATCAACTGGCTGCCGGCCTGGATTGTGCTGCGGATGATCGTGGGCCTGGGGATGATGTGCCAGTACATGGTTATCGAAAGCTGGCTCAATGAGCAGGCGGACGCCAAGCAGCGTGGCGTGGTATTCAGCGGCTATATGATCGCCTCCTACCTTGGGCTGGTATTGGGTCAGTTGATCCTGGTCATGCACCCGCAGCTTGGCCTCGAATTGCTCATGCTGGTGGCGCTGTGCTTTGCCTTGTGCCTGGTGCCGGTGGCCATGACCCGACGCATTCACCCGGCGCCGCTGCACCCTGCGCCTATGGAGCCGCGCTTCTTTATCAAGCGTGTGCCGCAGTCGCTGAGTACGGTGCTGGGCGCGGGGCTGATCGTTGGCTCGTTCTACGGCCTGGCGCCGTTGTATGCCTCGCAGCAAGGCTTGAGCACCGAGCAGGTCGGTCTGTTCATGGGTAGCTGCATCTTTGCCGGTCTGTTGGTGCAGTGGCCATTGGGTTGGTTGTCGGACCGCTATGATCGTGCCTTGCTGATTCGCTGTTTTGCCTTGTGCCTGGCGGTGGCGGCGTTGCCATTGGCCGTGATGACCCAAGTGCCGCTGGAAGTGCTGTTTGTGGCTGGCTTCCTGTGTTCGCTGGTGCAGTTCTGCCTGTATCCGTTGGCTGTGGCGTTCTCCAATGACCATGTGGAAGGTGATCGCCGCGTGTCGCTGACGGCCATGTTGCTGGTGACCTACGGCATCGGCGCGAGTGTCGGGCCGCTGTTGGCGGGTGTGGTGATGAAGCTGTTCGGCAGCCACATGCTGTACGCCTTTTTCAGCCTGTGTGCATTGGTCCTGGTGTGGCGGATCCGGCCGAAGGCGGTGACTAACCTGCATCAGGTGGACGATGCGCCGCTGCATCACGTGGCGATGCCCGACAGCATGTCCAGCTCGCCGCTGGTGGCCTGCCTTGACCCGCGGGTGGATGAAGCGGTGGTGCAGGAGCAAATGCAGAGCGTGGTGCCCGACCCGGAACCTGAAATCGAAACTGACCCGCAACAACCCGCGGATGAACCGGCTTTTGAAGGGCCGCCGGAGCCTCTGGGGCCGGACGAGCATCCCCACGACTTGAGCAGGGCACGCCCCTGAAAGCAAAAACGGGCAGATCCCATCAGGATCTGCCCGTTTTTATTGATACGGCCTTTAAGGCTTAAAGGTCGTCGTCTTTGTCAAAGCGCCGCGCTTCACGCTGCAACTGATACACAAAACGTTCAACCTGGCGCTGAACCAAGCCGCTCATGTTATGGAAGCGCACGCCGGCGAAGGTGGTGTTGATCTTGTCTTCGACGTGCAGGTAACGCAGCTCCACCGAGGTGGTCATGCTGCCAAAGGGCAGGGCGGCGATAAAGCGGTCATAGACCTGGCCCAGCTGCAGGCGATCGGAAATGTCGCCTTCAAAACGCAGCTTGCAGCCGGTGGCGGAGATGTCCAGCAGTTTGCCGCTGATCGGTGCCTTGAGCTTTTCGCCACCCAGCTCGATGCTTACCAGTTGGGCCAGCTTCAACGCTGCCCGAAAGGCATTGCGACGCTGATGGTAGACCACCTCGTCGGGCATGCTGCCGGTGTAGATGCGGTGGCCGCCTTTTTCACTGATGGTCAGTGTGCCGTTGCTTTCCCAGGCGACACGCACACCGTCATGGAAACCTTCAATGCGGAACGGTTCGCCGTTCTCAAGGTAGCGTTCACCGTCGCGGGGGATCATTTCGTCCAGGGCGAGCGTTTTGCTGTCCCGATCTATATCCACCAGATAGCTTTGGAACCGCTGGCTGCGTTCATGGAAAGTGATAATCAGCGGGTCATGGCTTTCTTGCAGCATTCGCAACGTGCTGGCGATTTCCAGAGGCGTGGTGAGCACCTTGGGTGGCTGCGGAGCATCTTCCGCATTAAGGGCGTTGAACACGGTTCTTCCATCTCCAGGCAAAATACGACTACACGCAAGAACCGGCATTTTGCCAGCATGTAGCGCGCCTTGGATAGGGCGCGCTGTAAACCGGTGTCAGGCTTGGCTGCGGGTGCTTGGCTTGACCAGGCGCGAGGTCGACCCTTGGGCGTTGTACAGCGCCGGAGGCTCTCCGCCGTGGAGTATGCGCAACTGGTTGGCGGTCGTAGCCTGCTGCAGCTGGATCGACTGGCCGTTGAGCAGGTTGGCTTCCTGGCACTGGGCCAGCAATTGATTGAGTGCGGTGCTCTGCGCCAGCAACTGATCGCCTACCGAGGAGTGGCTGGCCAGTTGTGCCAGGCCATCATGATCAGCCGGCAGGCCCAGGCTGATGAGAATTTCGCTGCGCTTCTTGCCATGCTGCTCCAGCAGCACGATCAGCGACTGTTTGCGCGCCAGGATTTCCTCCAGCAAGCGCATGTCCCGGCCATAGAGGGCCAGGGATTCTTCTTTGAGCAGCTCGAGCAGAAGTTGCGTCGGCGCCAGATCATCAATGATCAGTTCAAGCAAATGTTCGTCGTGGTGCATGGCTGGCCTTGGGTTTTAAGCGTCCACAAGCCCTGCGCAGGCCTTTGCCTAGCGCTCGGCTTCGAAGTTAAGCAGCTTGCTGGCTACACGGTTGCTGTCGACCTTATAGCTGCCATCAGCGATTGCCTGTTTCAATTCGGCCACGCGGGCTTTATTGACAACCGGTTGATCGCGCAGCGAGTCAGTGACCTTCTGCAACTGTTGAGCCTCATTGCTCAGGTGTACCGATTCCCCGCTCTGGCTGGCGCTGGCCTGTTCTGCCTTGGCGGCAGGTGCTGGCTGGGACTTGGCTTCTACGCCGTCCTTTGCCCCGCTGGTGCGCGTATTGCCCGGCAAAGCCTGGGTGTTATTTAAACGACTGAAATCAATGACCATGTTAAAAAAACCTCTGGGTATTTGGACGCTTGCCATGTTTTCGGCCATACCCGGACAAACTTTAGGCCCGATTGACAATAAACCTGTACAGGTCGACATCCCACGCACAGTGTAGGAAAACCTGGCGTTTCACACCAGTGATCTCACAGCGGTGATCTTCTATAGCGCCACCTCAACCTGGCCCGGCGCGGTCACCTGCGCCTTGATCACACGGTTGGAATTGAGGTTCTTGACCCGGATCTGCTCGCTCATCCCGCCGTTGGACAGCGCCTCCCCCGGCATTTTTACCATCAGCCCGCCGCTACTGGCGGAAATCACCACCTGGTCGCCCTTGCGAATCACCTCAGCCTGTTCCAGATGCACCAGCGTAATGACCTGGTCGGTGACCATTGGTCGGGTCAGTTTCTGCCCGATCGCTTGGTCCACAGCGGTGAGGTAGCCCTGATTGATCAGGCTGATGTCGCGTTCACGCAGGGCCACGTCTTCAAAACCAATGATGCCGGTGCGTTTGAGCGGGCGTGTGACCACAACCACATCGCGGAACAGTTTGACCTGCGCCGGCACAAACACGGTCCAGGGTGAGGCGCCCTCGCAGCGCACTTTTACCGTCACGCGGCCGATGGGCTGGGCCGGGCTTTCGAGGCTGGCCGTCAATTCCTTGTCGCACATGGGCATGCGCAGGCGCGGGTCCAGTTGGTTGACCTGGATTTCGTAACGCCCCGGCGTTTGGGTGGTCGCCAGATAATCTTCTACAGTGAACTCAAGAAAGCCTTGGGTGACGCCGATAAGGAGATCAGGCAAGGTGACATTATCTGCGCGAGCCGTGGTGCCCGAGCCCAAGGCAAGCAAAGCCATCGTTGCGCAGAGCAATCTGCGATACCGTGGGATGCGTCGGAAAACTGTCGTTTTAAGGTTCATAGACCAATAAATAGCAAAGCCCGTGCCGTTTAGTGTTGGGTGAGCGTCGTTGCCCTTGTAGGTATAGCCAAAGGTTTTAGCGTAGGAGTCAAGGCATGGCAGGAGTAATGGACTCAGTAAACCAGCGCACACAGCTGGTAGGGCAGAATCGCCTGGAACTGTTGCTTTTCCGCCTGGACGGCAAGCAGCTGTACGGCATCAATGTGTTTAAAGTGCGGGAAGTACTGCAGTGCCCCAAGCTGACCATATTGCCTAAATCCAGCCCGGTGGTCTGCGGCGTAGCGAATATCCGAGGCGCGACCATCCCGATTCTCGACCTGGCCATGGCCACCGGTTCCTCGGGGTTGCAGGACCGCGAAAGCCCCTTTGTGATCATCACCGAATACAACACCAAGACCCAGGGTTTCCTGGTGCGCTCGGTGGAGCGCATCGTCAATATGAACTGGGAGGAGATCCATCCGCCGCCCAAGGGCACCGGGCGCGATCACTACCTCACGGCAGTGACGCGGGTCGACAACCAGTTGGTCGAAATCATCGACGTGGAAAAGATCCTCGCCGAAGTCGCACCCACCTCGGAAACCATTTCGGTTGGCGTGGTAGACGCCGAAACCGCGCACAAGGCAGTGTCACTGCGTGTGCTGACGGTGGATGACTCCTCGGTGGCGCGCAAGCAGGTCAGCCGTTGCCTGCAAACCGTCGGCGTGGAAGTGGTGGCCTTGAACGATGGTCGCCAAGCCCTGGATTACCTGCGCAAGCTGGTGGACGAAGGCAAGAAGCCGGAAGAAGAGTTCCTGATGATGATCTCCGACATTGAAATGCCGGAAATGGACGGCTATACCCTCACGGCCGAGATACGTAACGATCCACGCATGCAAAAATTGCATATCATCCTGCATACTTCCTTGTCGGGCGTATTCAATCAGGCGATGGTCAAGAAGGTCGGTGCTGATGACTTCCTGGCCAAATTCCGCCCTGATGACCTGGCATCCCGGGTAGTCGACCGGATCAAGGCAGCAGATCACGGCTAGGGGGATTTCCTCCTGGCGGTCACACGATTTAAGAGGCGGTATCATTGTCTACGGGTAATTTGGATTTCGAACAGTTCCGGGTCTTCCTGGAAAAAGCCTGTGGCATATTGCTCGGTGAAAACAAGCAGTACCTGGTATCCAGCCGTCTCAACAAACTGATGGAACAGCAGGGCATTAAATCCCTGGGTGAGTTGGTCCAGCGCATCCAGGGTCAGCCGCGCAGCGGGCTCAAGGAAATGGTGGTGGATGCCATGACCACCAACGAAACCTTGTGGTTTCGTGATACCTACCCCTTTGAAGTGCTCAAGAACAAAGTGCTGCCGGAGGCCATCAAGGCCAGTCCGGGCCAGCGCCTGCGCATCTGGTCGGCCGCTTGTTCTTCGGGGCAGGAACCGTACTCGATCTCGATGTCCATCGATGAGTTCGAGCGCACGAACATGGGCCAATTGAAGGCCGGCGCGCAAATTGTCGCCACCGATTTGTCCGGCACCATGCTCACCAACTGCAAGACCGGCGAGTACGACAGCCTGGCCCTGGGCCGCGGTTTGTCCCAGGAACGCTTGCAACGTTTCTTCGACCCCAAAGGGGCAGGACGCTGGGCGGTCAAGGCGCCGATCAAGAGCCGGGTGGAATTTCGCTCGTTCAACCTGCTCGACAGCTATGCCAGCCTGGGTAAGTTCGACATGGTGTTCTGCCGCAATGTGTTGATCTACTTCTCGGCAGAGGTGAAGAAAGACATCCTGTTGCGTATTCACGGTACGCTCAAGCGTGGTGGTTATTTGTTCCTGGGTGCATCCGAAGCGCTCAACGGCTTGCCGGATCATTACCAGATGGTGCAGTGCAGCCCCGGGATCATTTATCAGGCCAAATAAAGGTGGCTTGAGCATAAAAAAACGGGAAGCCCCGCAAAGGCTTCCCGTTTTTTATGCGCGCCAAGCGCCAGTTTATTACGGGCGGTGGTCAGGGTTTGGGTGCCATTCGGATATTGCCCAAGAATAGAAGATGGTTCCTGCTGGGGATGGTCTCGTTGAAAATACCCAAATGCACGGTGCCGGTACTGCTTGCGGTAAATGTCCCGGTTCCGGTTTGTGTTGATGCGTTGGTTATGTTTTGTACGTTGGCGCCGATTCGGCTGCCGTCAACCGTCAGGTACAGCGTCGAGCCATCTCCGGCGGCTGTACCACCCAGGACGTCAAAGCTGACATCGTAGATGCGCCCAGCGATGACCGATACGGGTTGGGTGATGATGTGAGCCTTGGTTACCTGGCTGCTGGGCAGGTCAACGACCACGCTGCCGTTGACGATGTGCAGCACCCTGCCTGCATAAACTGACTGAGGTACCCAGCTTTGGAAGGTGCCATCGGCGAAATCCCACACTGTGCCAGGAACAGGCACAACGATGCCGCCGGCATCGATGGACACGGTTGCGTTCGGCGCAAAGTACACGTCGCTGCCACGTCGAACGCGTAATATTAAAACAACATTGGTCCCTGACTTACCGACAATGATTGAACGGTGAGTCAGAAAGTTGAGCCCGGCCTCGTCTTTCTCCACCTCAAAGCTCAGGTTGTACGTTCTGCCTCTTTCGCCGATCAAATTTGCGTTGACGAAATCACCCTGCTTGACGGCAAAGGGGCAAAACAATTCAACCGCATTGCCGATCAGCAGTCTGGTCGAGAGGTTTGGAATGGGTAGCGCGTTGTCCTGCAGGACGAATCTGAGGGGGGGAATAGTCAGCATGGTGTGCCTCTGCTTTATGCATGTAGGGGGTCACCCGATGAGGCACGCAAAGACGTAGGCGCAACAACTGTCAGAAATGACAGTGCAGACGAGCGGTCAAGGTATCTGGCGCACTGGGGCAGCCTGTTGAAGGATTGCCACCGGGTGTAAAAGCGGCAACCGCCATTGCCGCTTTACTGGCGCCACGCGGAAGCCCATTGCCGCTTTTCTGGCATTGCCGCCGGCAAACCTTGCGCAAACCCTTGTAATACGGGCCTTCGGCGAATTGGCATGGGCCTTGCTATAACCCAGATACGAAAAGCAGGTCAGCCTAAAGGTTTCCGCCATGAGCATCAGCTTCGATAAAGCGCTCGGTATCCACGAACAAGCCCTGGGCTTTCGCGCCCAACGTGCCGAAGTCCTGGCCAACAACATTGCCAACGCCGACACCCCGAACTACAAGGCTCGGGATTTGGACTTCTCCGCCGTGCTCGCCGCACAGCAGGACAAGACCAAGAACGGCACCTTTGCCTTGAACATGACCAACAGCCGTCATATCGAAGCGCAAGGCCTGGGCAATGGTGACGAGTCGCTGCTGTATCGCACGCCGATGCAGCCGTCGATCGATCAGAACACCGTCGACGCCCAGCTGGAGCAATCGGCCTACGCCGAGAACTCGGTGAATTTTCAGGCCAGCTTCACCCTGCTTAACAGCAAATTCAAAGGGCTGATGTCAGCCCTGCGCGGAGAGTAAGCCATGTCCCTCGCCAGTGTTTTCAATATTGCCGGCAGTGGCATGAGCGCGCAGACCACGCGTTTGAACACCGTCGCCAGTAACATCGCCAACGCCGAGACCGTGTCTTCGAGCATTGACCAGACCTACCGCGCCCGTCACCCGGTGTTCGCCACCATGTTCCAGGGTGGCCAGGCCGGCCAGAGCGGCAGCGGTGATTCGCTGTTCCAGAACCAGGATGCGGCGGGCCAAGGCGTGCAGGTGCTCGGCGTGGTCGAAGACCAGAGCAACCTGGAAGCCCGCTACGAGCCTAACCATCCGGCCGCGAACGAAAAGGGTTACGTGTACTACCCCAACGTCAACGTGGTCGAGGAAATGGCCGACATGATTTCCGCCAGCCGCTCGTTCCAGACCAACGCGGAAATGATGAACACCGCCAAAACCATGATGCAGAAGGTCCTGACCCTGGGTCAGTGATAAGGGGCGCCAAATAATGGCCATTGTTGATACCACTTCTACACCCAACACGGCGGTTCAGGACCTGTTCAACTCCAAGGTCAAGACTGCCACAGACAACAGCGGCCTTGATGGTGCCGCCAAGGCGGCCACGGGCAACCAGGCGCTGGGCAAGGATGCGTTCCTGCAACTGCTGGTGACCCAGCTGAAAAACCAGAATCCGCTGTCGCCTCAGGACAACGGCGCGTTCGTGGCGCAGCTGGCGCAGTTCAGCAGCCTGGAAGGCATCAACACCCTGAACGACTCGGTGAATGCGATCTCCAGCAACTTCAGCTCTTCGCAAGCGTTGCAGGCCTCGTCACTGGTCGGGCGTTCGATCATCACCCAGACCGACAAGGCCATGGTTGATACCAGCAAGAGCATGACCGGCTCGGTGGCGGTGACGGCAGCGACAGGTAACGTCTCGGTAAAAATCACCGACAAAGACGGCAACGTGGTGCGCACTATCGACATGGGCGCCCAAAGCGCCGGCAATTCAAGCTTTATATGGGATGGCAAGAACGACAAAGGTGAAGTCGCCCCCGCCGGCACTTATACCTTCGCGGCCAGCACCAAGAATGACAAAGGCGACGCGGTTGCCCTGTTGACGTCGCTGCCGGCAACGGTCACCAGCGTGACGTTGAGCAAGACCGGCGGCGAAATGCTGCTCAACCTTGCAGGCGGCATGGGCAGCGTCAAGCTGTCGCAAATTCAGACTATCGGTACATAGAGCCGGCTAAATACGGCAGAAGGAGAGAAACATGTCTTTTAACATCGGCCTTAGCGGCCTCTATGCGGCCAACAAACAACTGGACGTGACGGGCAACAACATTGCCAACGTTGCGACCACCGGTTTCAAATCGTCCCGTGCGGAGTTTTCCGACATCTACGCGGCGTCCAAACTGGGCACTGGCCAGAACAGTGTCGGCAGCGGCGTGAACCTGGCGGCGGTGTCCCAGCAATTCACCCAAGGTGACGTCAACAACACCGGCGGCTTGCTGGACATGGCGATCCAGGGCGGTGGCTTCTTCGTGCAGAAGGGCAGTGACGGTTCGCTGGAATACACCCGTAGCGGCACCTTCCGTTCGGACAAAGACGGCTACATCACCAACAACACCGGCACCTCGCGCCTGCAAGGCTACGCCGCGGACGCCGATGGCAACATCATCAAGGGCGCGCTGACCGACCTGCAATTGAACCTGTCGAACCTGCCGCCCAAGGCGTCCACCAAAGTGGACTCCACCAGTAACCTGAACTCTTCCTCGCCGGTGATCGATCAGGCGGCGCACCCGTTCGATCCAACCGAGTCCAGCTCGTTCAGCACCCAGTACAACACTACGCTGTACGACACCCAGGGTAACGCGCACCCGATGGTGCAGTACCTGGTCAAAACGGATTCCAATACCTGGAAGTCCTACACCCTGATCGACGGCCGTAACCCAGACGGTTCGGCGCCTACCGGCACAGGCTCGACGCCACCGGTGGCATCGACGTTGAGCTTTGACGGTGCCGGCAAGCTCACCGGGATTGTCACCGGGGGCACCTCCAGCACTACCTTGCAGCTGACTGGCTGGGTGCCGGGTACAGTGACCAATGGCGTGTGGACCAAAAACGGCGCGAATGCCAACCCTGGCGGTATTGCCATCAACATGGGCAACATCACCCAGTACAACTCGGCCACCTACCGTAACCCACCGGTCACCGATGGCTACGCAACCGGCCAGATCACCGGTCTGAATATCGACGGTAACGGCGTGCTGTTCGCCACCTTCAGCAACCAGCAGAGCAAGGCCATCGGTCAGCTCTCCCTGGCCAGCTTCAACAACGAACAGGGGCTGCAGCCGTCGGGTGGCACCACTTGGAAAGAGACCTTCGCCTCGGGCCAGCCGGGTTATGACGCCCCGCAATCCGGCACCTTGGGTTCGATCGTGTCCAAGTCCCTGGAAAACTCCAACGTCAACCTGACCAACGAGCTGGTGGACCTGATCAAGGCCCAGAGCAACTACCAGGCGAACGCCAAGACCATCTCCACCCAGAGCACCATCATGCAGACCATTATTCAGATGACCTGATGCGGTTGGCCTGACACTGCTGTGAATGAAAGCCCCTCTAGCGAGGGGCTTTTTTTTGCCTGCTATTTGGATCAGCAACCATTCCCACCCTTTGCTCAGTTGCGAGCTGACAGGCCTTTGTGGAACCGACCTCGCCGTTCTTTCCACTTATCGGACTTAAAGGTGCTGGATCTTAGGGGGCGGGGTATGTGGAATTTGTCGGTGTCTGGCCCTGGGGCTGGAAGTGTGCGTTATGACGTCAGTGGCGCGGGGCAAAACCTGTGGGGCGCTAACCCTACAGAGGAAAAAAAGGATGACATAGAGGCCGATAAAAAAACCGTCGCCCAAATGCTCAAACAGCTGGATGACGCCGAAAAGGGCAACAAGAACCAAACTGCCCAGGACTTGCGGGACAAGCTCAATGAAAAGCGCAAAGCGCTGGGGGAGGAGAAGTTCAAGGAGATCCTTGAGCAGTTGAAGAAGGACGCGTCCACCGATTTGCTCGCGTTGTTGAAGAGGCTGTTTCCGGATTTATTTGCGGATGAGCCGTCTCCAGCGCCAGCTCCTGGACCGTCACCAGGTGGTGGTGGTGGTGGTGGTGGTGGTGGTGGTGGTGGTGGTGGCAGGGTAAATCCGAAGAATTTCGGCGGTAGCGAACCCATGAGTAATCTACCGATTACCGACGGTTCCAAGCATTTCAACTACAAGCCAGATGCAAGCAACCCAGGTAAAAAGCCGGACAATATCTGGAGTGGTTTCAGCCAAGGCCCTGACGGCAATTGCGTCACCGTTTCCGCGATAAAGGGAGCGATGATGAAGTTTGGTCAAAAACCTACCGACGTCTTCAAGGATGTGAAGGAGACGGGAGGGGGTTACTACGTAAAAATGCGAGACGGTTTCGAGCTTACTTTATCTAAGGGTGAGTTAAGGCATGCAGCCGCTTACGCGCAGTTCAAGGGCGATAATCCGGGCATGATTACCGACGCAAACTTCATGTATGCCGCGAGCGCCAAGCGGGCTCAAATGGAGGGCAATGGCTACGATGACAACCCCAATGCTGCAAAACAGAGTTTCGCTCATGCGATGCAAAGTTTGAACAATGGCGAAATGGGTTGGGAAGCGCTGGACCGGCTTGGCCTGAAAGACCTCTATAGGCGGTCTTCGAGTTCCGAGCTGGCAAGTGGCAAGCTGGGTGTTGTGGATTATGGCCACCATTCAATGGCGGTGATTGGCGGGCGCATTGAATTGTGGGGTGGGCGCGGTGAAGGGCCTCAGGAAGGCAACGCCTACGCATTCGTGTAGCGCAAAAAAAACCGATAAACCCAAATGCATTCAGGTTTATCGGTTTTTTACATCCCGGGCGTTCAAGCCCGGGACTCACTCAGCTTATTGGCAAGCTTCGCAATCCGGCTCATCAATCGCGCAAGCCTTTGGCACGGGTGCCGGGCCGGCTGGAGCAGCCAGCACCGAATCATCACCGTGGTTGCCGCTGGAAACAGCGTTGAGCTTACCGGTGTTGATGGTCGACTTCTCGGTGCTGGTCGCGGCCAGGGCACGGAGGTAGTAAGTGGTTTTCAGGCCACGGTACCAGGCCATGCGGTAGGTCACGTCGAGCTTCTTGCCCGATGCACCGGCGATGTACAGGTTCAGCGACTGAGCCTGGTCAATCCACTTCTGGCGACGACTGGCGGCGTCAACGATCCACTTGGTGTCCACTTCGAAGGCGGTCGCGTAGAGCTCTTTGAGTTCTTGCGGGATGCGCTCGATCTGCTGCACCGAACCGTCGTAGTACTTCAGGTCGTTGATCATGACCGAGTCCCACAGGCCGCGGGCCTTGAGGTCACGAACCAGGTACGGGTTGATCACGGTGAATTCGCCCGACAGGTTCGATTTCACATACAGGTTCTGGTAGGTCGGTTCGATCGACTGCGACACGCCAGTGATGTTGGCGATGGTTGCGGTCGGTGCGATGGCCATGATGTTGGAGTTACGAATACCTTTCTGCACACGGGCACGTACCGGCGCCCAGTCCAGGGTTTCGTTCAGGTCAACGTCGATGTACTTCTGGCCACGCTGCTCAATCAGGATCTGTTGCGAATCCAGCGGCAGGATGCCTTTGGACCACAGCGAGCCCTGGAACGTCTCGTAGGCGCCGCGCTCGTCGGCCAGGTCGCAGGAAGCCTGGATCGCGTAGTAGCTGACCGCTTCCATGGACTTGTCGGCGAACTCGACGGCAGCGTCCGAACCGTAAGGAATGTGCTGCAGGTACAGCGCGTCCTGGAAGCCCATGATGCCCAGGCCGACCGGACGGTGCTTGAAGTTGGAGTTCTGCGCCTGTGGCACCGAGTAGTAGTTGATGTCGATAACGTTATCGAGCATGCGCACGGCGGTGTTGACGGTGCGTTCCAGCTTGGCAGTGTCCAGCTTGCCGTTGACGATGTGGTTCGGCAGGTTGATCGAGCCCAGGTTGCAAACGGCGATCTCGTCCTTGTTGGTGTTCAAGGTGATCTCGGTGCACAGGTTCGAGCTGTGGACCACGCCCACGTGCTGCTGCGGGCTGCGCAGGTTGCACGGGTCTTTGAAGGTCAGCCATGGGTGACCGGTTTCAAACAGCATGGACAGCATTTTGCGCCACAGGTCTTTGGCCTGGATGGTCTTGAACAGCTTGATCTTGCCTGGGTACTGGGACAGGGCTTCGTAGTACTCGTAACGCTCTTCGAAGGCCTTGCCGGTCAGGTCGTGCAGGTCCGGCACTTCGGACGGCGAGAACAGGGTCCACGGGCCGTCATCGAAGACGCGCTTCATGAACAGGTCAGGGATCCAGTTGGCGGTGTTCATGTCGTGGGTACGACGACGGTCATCACCGGTGTTCTTGCGCAGCTCGATGAACTCTTCAATGTCCATGTGCCAGGTTTCCAGGTAGGCACATACAGCGCCTTTGCGCTTGCCACCCTGGTTCACGGCTACAGCGGTGTCGTTCACTACTTTGAGGAACGGTACAACGCCTTGGGACTTGCCGTTGGTGCCCTTGATGTAAGAACCCAGTGCACGCACCGGCGTCCAGTCGTTACCCAGGCCGCCGGCGAATTTGGACAACATGGCGTTGTCGTGGATCGCGTGGTAGATGCCCGACAGGTCATCCGGCACGGTGGTCAAGTAGCAGCTCGACAGCTGTGGACGCAGGGTGCCTGCGTTGAACAGGGTTGGGGTCGACGACATGTAGTCGAAGGACGACAACAGGTTGTAGAACTCAATCGCGCGGTCTTCTTTTTGCTTCTCTTCAATCGCCAGGCCCATGGCCACACGCATGAAGAACACTTGCGGCAATTCGAAGCGGATACCGTCCTTGTGGATGAAGTAACGGTCGTACAGGGTTTGCAGGCCCAGGTAGGTGAACTGCTGGTCGCGCTCGTGGTTGATCGCCTTGCCGAGTTTTTCCAGGTCGAAGGTGGCCAGGATCGGGTTCAGCAATTCGAATTCGATACCCTTGGCGATGTAGGCCGGCAGGGCCTTGGCGTACAGGTCAGCCATTTCGTGGTGGGTGGCGCTGTCGGCCACGCCCAGGAAGCCCAGGCCTTCGGCACGCAGGGTGTCCATTAGCAGGCGCGCGGTCACGAACGAGTAGTTCGGCTCACGCTCAACCAGGGTACGGGCAGTCATCACCAGGGCGGTGTTGACGTCGGTCAGGGCCACGCCGTCGTACAGGTTCTTCAGGGTTTCGCGCTGGATCAGGTCACCGTCGACTTCTTCCAGGCCTTCGCAGGCCTCGGTGATGATGGTGTTCAGGCGGCCCAGGTCCAGCGGAGCAAAGCTGCCGTCGGCCAGGGTGATGCGGATCGATGGGTGAGCTTGCACGGCCGATTCTTCAGCCGGGGAGCGCACGGCACGTTCCTTGGAACGGGCGTCACGGTAGATCACGTAGTCGCGTGCCACTTTCTGCTCGCCGGCACGCATCAGGGCCAGTTCGACCTGGTCCTGGATTTCTTCGATGTGGATGGTGCCGCCCGACGGCATGCGACGTTTGAAGGTCGCGGTAACCTGTTCGGTCAGGCGGGCAACGGTGTCGTGGATGCGCGACGAGGCAGCAGCGGTGCCGCCTTCAACTGCAAGAAACGCTTTGGTGATGGCGACGGTGATTTTGTCATCGGTATAAGGAACGACAGTGCCGTTACGCTTGATCACACGCAGTTGGCCAGGTGCAGTGGCGGACAGATCCAGGTTCGAATCAGCGGCCTGCGGCACGGAGCCTTGCGGGTTCTCGCGAGTTGTGTCGGTTTGCATGGGGGGTTGTCTCCACATTCTATATTTATTTGGGCACCATCACGGTGCCCACCGTTCCGTCCTGAAGCACTTACAACAGGCCTGGGCCTGGCATAACAACTTCGGGACAGGAGGAAGGGAGCTATTCGCGCCGCTTCCATGCCGAAGTCTTCGGTTCGGGGCTTGAAAGAGCCCTTGGCCGTATTCCTGCCGGGTGACAGTTGCTCGCTGCAAGCACTGCAACACCCGTACCGTTTTCTGCCAATCGGGCTGGAAAACGGTTGCCATCCGCGTGCGCGGTTTGGGCTTTTAAAAAATGCTTTGGTTCAACCAAACAGGAGCAAGAAAGCGCTTGAGTTTCTTGTCTGATTTGTGTTTGGTTTTTTGCTTAAAACCCTACATGTAGGGTTTTTTTAGCGCCGAGGTACAAGATAATGCGTTTTGGGGGGCTTAGCAACGCACTACCTGTGGATAACGCTGTGGGTAAAATGTGTATGAAACGTGGAACACCCGTGTAGGCCGCAGTACTGCTGGATTACGCCGTTTGTCACCGAATATTCCAAGGCAAAAACCGTCTGTTGGTTTTTTGAGGGCGCGAACCCTATCACAAAAAAACGCGATCACCGAATGGATTTCCCGGCTTGTGTTTAAGGGTTGGCCCATGGCTACAATCGGCCTTCATATAGAGGCAGCAGTGTGTTTGCTGCACATGACAATAATGAGAACCGAGGTAGCGCATGGAGCAAGAAGCCTGGCAGATATTGATCGTCGAGGACGACGAGCGACTGGCCGAGTTGACCCGTGATTACCTGGAGAGCAACGGCTTGCAGGTGTCGGTGGAGAGCGACGGCGCCCAGGCGGCGGCGCGCATTGTCGCCGAACAACCGGACCTCGTGATCCTCGACCTGATGCTGCCCGGCGAAGACGGCCTGAGCATCTGCCGCAAAGTCCGCGAACGCTACGACGGCGTGATCCTGATGCTCACCGCCCGCACCGATGACATGGACCAGGTTCAGGGCCTGGACATGGGCGCCGACGACTATGTGTGCAAACCCGTGCGCCCGCGCTTGTTGCTGGCGCGTATTCAGGCATTGTTGCGGCGCAGCGAGCCGGTACTACCCGCCGCCGTGGAAAGCCAGCGGCGCCTGCAATTCGGCCCGCTGGTGGTGGACAACGCCCTGCGCGAAGCCTGGCTGCATGAGGGCGGCATCGAGCTGACCAGTGCCGAGTTCGACCTGCTGTGGCTGCTGGTGGCGAATGCCGGGCGTATCCTGTCCCGCGAAGAAATCTTTATTGCCTTGCGCGGGATTGGCTACGACGGCCAGGACCGCTCCATTGATGTGCGCATCTCGCGTATTCGACCCAAGATCGGCGACGACCCGATTCACCCGCGCCTGATCAAAACCATTCGCAGCAAAGGCTACTTGTTCGTCCCCGAAGCTGCCGCCGACTTGCCGCTGTGAACTCGATCTTCCTGCGCATCTACGGCGGCATGTGCGCGGCGCTGATCCTGGTGGCGTTGCTTGGCGTGCTGGCCCTGCACCTGCTCAATGAAGTGCGCAGCGGCCAGTACCGTGAGCGCCTGGCCCACGGCACCTTTGCGTTGATGGGCGACAACCTGCAACCGATGAGCGCGATCGAGCGCCAGCGCGCCCTGGCGGTGTGGGAGCGCTTGCTCGGCATTCCCCTGGAACTGCGTCCGTTGGCGGACGCGCAGTTGGACCTGACCCAGCGCAACCGCCTGCAGCGTGGCCAGGTGCTGGTGGAGCAGACCGGCCCGCATGCCGCGCGCGTGCTGCGCCTGGTCAGTGAACAGTCGCAGCTTGTGCTCACCGGTGAAGTGCAGCAGATCAGCGAGCAGCTGGCGCGTGCGACGATTTACCTGTTGGCTGACGAACTGGTGCGTTTCCCGGTGGCCGAGCAGCCGCAACGCCTGGCGGACATAAAAGAGGCCAAGGGCTTTGGTTTTGAGATGCACCTGATGACGCTGGATCAGGCGGATATGGATGATGACCAGCGCCGCCGGGTTGCGGAAGGCGACACGGTGATGGCCCTGGGCAAGGGCGGCGACTCCATCCGCGTATTCGCCGGCATGGTCGGCACGCCGTGGGTGCTGGAAATCGGCCCCTTGTATCAAATGAACCCGTACCCGCCGCAGTGGCTGATCCTGATCGCGTTGATCAGCCTCACGCTGATCGGTTTGATCGTCTATTTATTGGTGCGCCAGCTTGAGCGCCGCCTCAAAGGCCTGGAGGCGGCGGCCACGCGCATTGCCAAAGGCAACCTGGAAGTGCGCGTACCGGCCCGGGGCGCCGATTCGGTGGGGCGTTTGGCCGCCGCCTTTAATGGCATGGCCGAGCACTTGCAGCAATTGCTGGCGATCCAGCGCGAACTGGTGCGCGCCGTCTCCCACGAATTGCGCACCCCGGTGGCGCGCCTGCGTTTCGGCCTGGAGATGATCGGCGACGCCGCCACCCCAGAGGCGCGGCGTAAATATATGGACGGCATGGACAGCGATATCCAGGACCTCGACGGCCTGGTCGACGAAATGCTCACCTACGCCCGTCTGGAGCAGGGCGCGCCGGAGCTGAATTTCCAGCGGGTCGACCTCAGCGCCTTGCTCGATCAGGTGATCGGCGAATTATCGCCACTGCGCCCGCAGGTCAGTGTTGCCCGTGGCATCTGCCTGTCTTCGGCACACTGGGACGATGCCTGGGTCGACGCCGAGCCGCGCTACTTGCACCGCGCCCTGCAAAATCTGGTGGGCAATGCCATGCGCCATGCCCAGGGCCGGGTGCTGATCAGCTATCAAGTGGGGCAGGTGCGTTGCCGCATCGATGTGGAAGATGACGGGCCGGGGGTGCCGGAAAGCGCCTGGGAGCGGATTTTCACGCCATTTTTGCGTCTGGACGATAGCCGCACGCGAGCTTCAGGCGGGCATGGCCTGGGTTTGTCGATTGTGCGGCGGATTATCTATTGGCACGGCGGGCGGGCGTTGATCAGCAAGAGCAACAACCTGGGTGGGGCGTGTTTCAGCTTGAGTTGGCCCAGGGATCAGGACAAGACTTAAGACCGCTATCGCAGGCAAGCCAGCTCCCACATTTTGAATGTATGCGCACATCAAAGGTGGGAGCCGGGCTTGCCCGCGATAGCGATCTATCAGGCGCCGACAGCCACCAGACTCAACAACTGCTCCCCCTCCACCGCAAACTGCCCCTCCAACTCAGTGCCATAACACCACTCAGCAGACAGCTCCGTCAGCAACCGCAACCGCACATGGCCTGCCTGCGACCACTCAAGCACCTCGGCGTGCTCAAAGTAGAAACGCTTGTGCACAATCGGATACAGCGCTTTGAACAGGCTCTCCTTGACCGAAAACGTCAGCGTCACCAGCAGGGCATTCTGCTCGCGCGGCCCCAGTGACATGCGCTGCAATTCGTCGGCGGTCAGAATCTCTCCAGCCAAACGTTCCGCTCGCTCCCGTGACAGCAGATTTTCGAGGTCCATCCCCAGCCCGCGCCATTGCGCCTTGTGCCCGACAATGGCCGCCGCGTGCCCGGTGCTGTGGGTAATGGAACCGCTGATATGCCCAGGCCATACCGGCGCACGGTCGTCACCGATGGCCGGTACGCAATCGAGCTGATCAAGCTGTTGCAACGCCGCCCGTGCGCACAGGCGACCGGCAAGGAACTCCGCCTGGCGTTTGGCCACCGAGCGCTGGATGCTGGCCGGAGGCGGCACGGCGCTGCGCTGGAAGTCATCGGCGAGCAACAAGGCCGGGTCGAATCGCGTGCTCAAGAACACCGTGCCCGGCAGCGGGATGGGCAGTGGCCAATGGGCATCGAGCGGGGTGCAACAAGCGGGTAGAGGCGTCATGCGCGGTATTTTGCGTCAGTTGGCGCGCCGGTGGATAGTCCGTAACGGTTCAGGCCTGGTTCAGAGCCCGTTCAGGGGGAGTTCAGGGGCGCCTGCGTAGTCTGGCTTCAACAGCCAAAACGCGTAGAGGTAAGCCCCATGACTGCGATCAAAAAGCTGATTCTCGCCTTGAGCATGCTCGGCGCCACTGCCGGGGTTCAGGCTTCGGACGGTGCGTTTGCCGCTTTCGGCAGCGAGAAAACCAGGAAATCCAGCAACCTGATCCAGCGTGTGAGCTTCGACGAGGTGGCTGGCCAGGCGGCGCCGTGGGGCCAGTCTTTGGGCATGACCACGCCGCAACCGGCCTACCGCACCGGCTACGAACACCTGACGGGCCAATACAATGGCATTAAACTGCGCCCGCAAGACTTGCAGGGCCGCTATGATATCCCCCTGTCGGACAGTTGAATCGCCTTGGAGAGCCTTATGAAATTGCTGGTCGTGGAAGATGAGGCGCTGCTGCGTCATCACCTGTTCACCCGCCTGACCGACAGCGGCCACGTGGTCGAAGCCGTGGCCAATGCCGAGGAAGCCCTTTACCAGACCGGCCAATTCAACCATGACCTGGCGATTATCGACCTGGGCCTGCCCGGCATGGGCGGCCTGGACCTGATCCGCCAACTGCGCAGCCAGGCCAAGACTTTCCCGATCCTGATCCTCACCGCGCGCGGCAACTGGCAAGACAAGGTCGAAGGCCTGGCTGCCGGTGCCGACGATTACGTGGTCAAGCCGTTCCAGTTCGAAGAGCTGGAGGCGCGCATGAACGCCTTGCTGCGCCGCTCCAGCGGGTTCACCCAGTCGACCATCGTCGCCGGGCCTTTGCTGCTCGACCTCAATCGCAAGCAGGCGTCGCTGGATGAGCAACCGTTGGCGCTGACGGCCTACGAGTACCGGATTCTCGAATACCTGATGCGTCACCATCAGCAGGTGGTCGCCAAAGACCGCTTGATGGAACAGCTCTACCCTGATGACGACGAGCGGGATCCGAACGTGATCGAAGTGTTGGTGGGTCGCCTGCGCCGCAAGCTGGAAGGCCCGGCCGGGTTCAAACCGATCGACACCGTGCGTGGCCTGGGCTACCTGTTCAATGAGCGCTGCCGTTGATTCGCTCGCTACGTGTGCGCTTGATGCTCGCGGCCACCACCCTGGCCGTGCTGTTTATGCTGGGCTTGTTGCCCGCCATGCAAGGCGCGTTCAGCCTGGCGCTGCAGGATTCCATCGAGCAGCGCCTGGCCTCGGATGTCACCACGCTGATTTCCGCCGCGCGGGTCGAAAACAACCGCCTGCTGATGCCTGCGCAGTTGCCGGACGAACGCTTCAACCTCACTGACAGTCGCCTGCTCGGTTACATCTACGACCGTGAGGGGCATCTGGTGTGGCGCTCGCGGGCGACCCAGGAAGAAAACATCAACTACAAGCCGCGCTACGACGGGCGCGGTAATGAATTTGCGCGGATTCGCGAAGCCAATGGCCAGGAGTTTTTCGTGTACGACGTCGAGGTCAAGTTGCTGGGCGGCAAGAGCGCGGCGTTCAGTATCGTGGCGCTGCAACCGGTGCGTGAATACCAACTGACCCTCGAAGGCCTGCAGGAAAACCTCTACCTGGGCTTCGGCGCGGCCTTGCTCGTATTGTTGACGCTGTTGTGGCTGGGCCTGACCTGGGGCCTGCAAGCCTTGCGGCGCTTGAGCCAGGAGCTAGACCAGATCGAAGGCGGCACCCGCGAAAGCCTCACCGAGGAACACCCACGCGAACTGTTGCGCCTGACCGGCTCGCTCAACCGTTTGCTCCACAGCGAACGCGAGCAACGGGCGCGCTACCGCGATTCCCTCGACGACCTGGCCCACAGCCTGAAAACCCCGCTGGCGGTGTTGCAGGGCGTGAGCGAAGACATGGCCCAGCGCCCGGAAGAACGCGGCCAGGCCTGGGTGCTGCAATCGCAGATCGAACGCATGAGCCAGCAGATCGGCTACCAATTGCAGCGCGCCAGCCTGCGTAAAAGTGGCCTGGTGCGGCACCAGGTGCGCCTGGAACCGGTGTTGCAAAGCCTGTGCGACACGTTGGACAAGGTTTACCGCGACAAGCGCGTGACCGTGACCTTTGAATTGCCGCCCGAGTGTGACGTGCCGATCGAGAAGGGCGCCTTGCTGGAAATGCTTGGCAACCTGCTGGAAAACGCCTATCGCCTGTGCCTGAGTGAAGTGCGCATCAGCCTGACGGAGAACCTTGAAGGCACTGAGCTGTGCATCGAAGATGACGGCCCTGGCGTACCGCCCGATCAGCGTGCGCGGATTCTGCAAAGGGGCGAGCGGCTGGACCGCCAGCATCCGGGGCAGGGCATTGGCCTGGCGGTGGTCAAGGACATCATTGAAAGCTACAGCGCGCGGTTGACCCTTGGGGATTCGCCTTTGGGTGGCGCGGCGTTCAGGATTCACTTTCCGGCGGCGTGATCTTTATTGTCCTTACAGGCCCCATCGCAGGCAAGCCAGCTCCCACCTTTTTGATTGTGTGAATCCGATCAACTGTGGGAGTCGGGCTTGCCCGCGATGAGGCCCGCCCAGGCACTGCCCCTCTAATTCTCCTGCGCGCGGTAAGCCCCCGGCGTCAATCCGGTCCACTTCTTGAACGCCCGATGAAACGCCGACGGCTCAGAAAACCCCAACTGCTCGGCAATTTCCTGTAACGACAAATCCGCCCGCCCCAAGTGGTAAATGGCGATGTCCCGCCGCAACTCATCCTTGAGCGTCTGAAAACTGGTGCCTTCCTCACGCAAATGCCGGCGCAGGGTTTGCGGGCTGATGTGCAGGTGCTGGGCGACGGCCTCCAGGTCCGGCCAGGGCGTGCGGTCGCGGCTGAGCAAGCGGCGCAGCTGGCTGCTTAAACTGTCGCCCTCATCCGGTCGCGACAACAGGTCAGCGGGCGAGCGCTCGAGAAAGTGCTTGAGGGTGCGCTCGTCCTGCAACAACGGCAGGCTCAGGTAACGGGCGGGAAACACCAGGCTGCTGTTCGGCGCGCCAAATACCTGAGGGCAGGGGAACAGCAGGTCATATTCGCCCGCATGGGCCGGCATCGGATAGCTGAACGTGGCTTGCTGTAGCCGGATGCGCTGGCCGATCAGCCAACTGCCCAGGCGATGCCAGATCACCAGCAGGCACTCGCTGAGAAAGTGGTCCGGGTCCCACAGCTGCGAATCGTCCAGGCTCAAGCGGGCCAAATCGCCTTCTCTGGTCAGCAGCCAGCGCGGACCCTGCGGGAATAGGCTATAAAATAATAAGCCGCGTTCCAGAGCCTTCTCCAGGGTGCGGCAGTGAATCAGCGCGTGGCACATCATGGCGAAGGTGCCGCGCTTGCTCGGGCCTTCGGCAAACCCCAGGTATTCGTCGTCCAGCCCCAGCCACAGCATTTGCAACAGCCGGGTAAATTGCTCGGGGGCGATGCGGGCGCGGGGTTCGCTCAGCAGTTCCGGGGTGATGCCCACTTGCAGCAGCAGGCCCGAATAGTCGTAACCCGCGCGGCGCGCACCGCCCAGGGCGGCGCGGGCGTAGTGACTGGCGATGGTACGTTCACGCATGTGAGGGCCTCGTCCATGGAGTGGCGGATGTTAGCCATCACCGGGTGGGGCGACAAGGCGGATATCCGCCAAATTGTAGGACGAGAGGGGATGAGTGGGCGGAATTCCGCCACCTGGCCCCAGTGTCGATGGCGTATTTACTGATCTCGGCCCTGATGTCTAAAGGCCGTCAGCGGTTTTCAGCAAAGTGGCACGGCGTTTGCGATAAGGATTACAGCGCAGGTTTATTCCTACAGACCTCGCAAACAACAAATCCCTCCAGTGCAGGAGGGTTCGCAATTCAAGTGTCGTGGGCAATGGCGGATCTTTGTCACACGGTGCGATTGAGGAACTTTGCAATGACGACTCGTCAGCCAATCTACAAATCCCTGTATTTCCAGGTGATCGTCGCAATCGTTATCGGTATTTTGCTCGGTCACTTCTACCCGCAGACCGGTGTGGCCCTCAAGCCACTGGGTGACGGCTTTATCAAGCTGATCAAAATGGTCATTGCCCCGATCATCTTCTGCACCGTTGTCAGCGGCATCGCTGGCATGCAAAGCATGAAATCGGTGGGCAAAACCGGCGGCTACGCGCTGCTGTACTTCGAAGTTGTTTCCACCATTGCCCTGCTGATTGGCCTGATCGTCGTCAACGTTGTGCAACCGGGCGCCGGCATGCACATCGACGTGGCGACCCTGGACGCCTCTAAAGTCGCGGCCTACGTGACCGCTGGTGCAGACCAGAGCGTGGTTGGCTTTATCCTCAATGTGATCCCGAACACCATCGTCGGTGCCTTCGCCAACGGCGACATCCTGCAAGTGCTGATGTTCTCGGTGATCTTCGGTTTTGCCCTGCATCGCCTGGGTGCCTACGGCAAGCCGGTGCTGGACTTTATCGATCGCTTCGCCCACGTGATGTTCAACATCATCAACATGATCATGAAGCTCGCGCCAATCGGTGCCCTGGGCGCCATGGCGTTCACCATCGGTGCCTACGGCGTAGGTTCCCTGGTGCAGTTGGGCCAACTGATGATCTGCTTCTACATCACCTGCATCCTGTTCGTGGTCGTGGTGCTGGGCGCCATCTGCCGTGCGCACGGTTTCAGCGTGTTGAAGCTGGTTCGCTACATCCGTGAAGAGCTGCTGATCGTTCTGGGTACTTCCTCCTCCGAATCCGCACTGCCACGCATGCTGATCAAGATGGAGCGTCTGGGCGCGAAGAAATCCGTAGTAGGCCTGGTGATCCCGACCGGCTACTCCTTCAACCTCGACGGTACGTCGATCTACCTGACCATGGCTGCCGTGTTCATCGCCCAGGCGACTGACACCCACATGGACATCACCCATCAGATCACCTTGCTGCTGGTGCTGCTGCTGTCCTCCAAAGGCGCTGCAGGCGTGACCGGTTCGGGCTTTATCGTACTGGCTGCCACCCTGTCGGCCGTAGGCCACCTGCCGGTTGCCGGCCTGGCGCTGATCCTGGGTATCGACCGCTTCATGTCCGAAGCCCGCGCACTGACCAATCTGGTCGGTAACGCCGTTGCCACCATCGTTGTGGCCAAGTGGGTTAAAGAGCTGGACACCGACAAGCTGCACAGCGAGCTGGCGTCCGGCGGCACCGGTATTTCCGATACCCGTCCGGAAGATGACCTGGGTGTGGCCGAAGGCCCTGCTCCTGCTATCAAGTAAAAAATTGCCCAAGGTGTGAACAACACCCAAAGCCTGCAAACGCCCCGACTGGTTCGGGGCGTTTGCGTTTCTGGCGTGGCGCTTTGGGTTTTGCTTGCTTTACAGTAAGTGAATACTTCATTCGCCGTAGGAGACCTGATGGACAGTGTGGATCTGAATGTCCTGCGCAGCGTGCTCGAATGGCGCCGTGCCGGGCACCGAGTAGTTTTGTACAGCGTGGTCCAGACCTGGGGCAGCGCCCCACGCCCGCCGGGGGCGATGTTGGCCTTGCGTGGCGATGGCGTGGTGATCGGCTCGGTGTCGGGTGGTTGCATCGAGGACGACTTGATCGCGCGCTTGCAGGATGGCCGCTTGCCGGAGGATGGCCCGCCGGTGCAGTTGGTGACCTACGGCGTCACCCGCGATGAGGCGGCGCGTTTCGGCCTGCCGTGCGGCGGCACGTTGCGCCTGACTGAGGAACGCGTGGATGAATTTGGCTGGGTCTCGCAGCTGCTGGCGCGCTGCGAAGACCATCAGATCGTCGCGCGTGAACTGGACCTGAGCAGTGGCACGGTGACCTTGAGCGGCGCGGCCAAGACCGACGTCGTGACCTTTGATGGCGAGCGCCTGCGGGCTATCTACGGCCCGCGTTGGCGTTTGCTGCTGATCGGCGCCGGGCAGCTGTCGCGCTACGTGGCTGAAATGGCGCGCCTGCTGGATTTCGAAGTGCTGATCTGCGACCCGCGCGAAGAATTCGTCTACGGCTGGGAAGAGCAGCATGGCCGCTTTGTGCCCGGCATGCCGGATGAGGCGGTGCTGAATATCCAGACGGATGAGCGCACGGCCATCGTCTGCCTGACGCACGACCCTCGATTGGACGATATGGCGCTGCTGACGGCGCTGAACTCATCGGCGTTCTACATTGGCGCCCTCGGTTCGCGGGTCAATACGCAGAAGCGCCGGGAAACCCTGACGGCGCTGGGACTGTCGGCGGAGGCGATCGCGCGTCTGCATGGGCCGATCGGTCTGCATATCGGTAGTCATACGCCGGCCGAAATTGCTCTGTCATTGATGGCGGAAATTGTCGCGATCAAGAATGGCGTGGCACCGATGCAGAAGAAACCGTTGCCGGTGGAGGCTGAGTAATGGTGACGGCGATTGTGCTGGCGGCGGGGCAGGGCAGTCGCTTTCGCGCTGCGGCCGGAGCTGATCAAGACAAGCTGCTGGCTGATTGCATCGGGCTTGACGGCGTAACGCGGCCAGTGATTGAGCAGGTGTTGATGAATTTGCCAGGGCGCGTTGTAAGGCGTTGGCTGGTCACTTCGCCGGACCGCCTGGCCGTTATTCGCTTGGCCAAGGCGTATGGCTGTGAAGTCTTGCTGCTCGAATCGGCCGGTATGGGTGACAGCATCGCGGCGGCTGTCGCAGCCAGTGGTGAGGCCGATGGCTGGTTGGTGGTGTTGGGGGATATGCCGTTTATTCAGCCGTCGACCATTGAGCGGGTGGTTGATGCGGTCCAGGACGATGGCATCAGTGTGCCGGTGCAGGCGGGTAAATACGGGCATCCGGTGGCTTTTGGCCGGGCGCTTGGGCCGCGAATGATGGCATTGAGCGGTGATCGTGGCGCAAAGCCGTTATTTGCCCAGGCGAGTGTGCAGGAGGTGCGAGTGGAAGATCCCGGTGTGCTGTGGGATGTGGACCTGCCGCAAGTATTGAGTTTCAGCGCGGACTAACTGTGGGAGCGGGCTTGCCCGCGATGCAGGCACCTCGGTGTGTCAGACACGCTGCGGTGATGCTATCGCAGGCAAGCCAGCTCCCACCTTTGATCTCCACAAGGCAAAAGTTGAACGCCCATAAAAAAGCCCCGCCTGATCACTCAGGCGGGGCTTTTTAGTAGCGGATGGAATCAGACGAGGGGTTTAGGCTCGTGCTCTGTTTCCAAGGCCTTGTGCTCAACCGGGGCTGGAGCCTCGATCACTTCGGCAGCCGGTGCGGCAGCGGCTGCAGCAGCGGCGGCTTCAGCTTCCTTGCGGCGACGACGCACTTCACGTGGGTCGTTCGGCGCACGGCCGTTTTCGGTCAGGGCGCTGGCAGGCGCGGCTTCAACCACGGGCGCTGCGACTTCGGCAACCACTGGCGCTTCAACCACGGGTGCAGGCTCAACCACTGGGGCGGGCTCGGCAACCACTTCGGCAACCGGTGCAGGCGCTTCTTCCACCGCAGGGGCAGGTGCTGGCGCTTCAGCCGGTGCAGCTGGCTCGGCAGTCCACTGGAAAGCGGTCTGTTCTTCGCGAACTTCACGCACTGCCGGGGCGGCTTCCTCGACAACCAGCGCGTCAACGACGGCTTCAACCACTGGCTGAGGCTCGACTACCGGTGCAGGCTCGACAGCAGCCACTTCGACTTCTGGTTGAGCGTCGCGCACTGGCGAGGCAACTTCCACTTCCGGAACCACTGGGGCTTCGATCGGGGCAGTGGCTTCGACGACTGGCGCTTCAACAACCGGCGCTTCAACCGCTGGCGTCTCGGCAACCGGTGCTTCTGCAGCAGCCGTTTCTTCAACAGCAGCGGTAGCGCGTTCAGCTTGCTCATGCGCCTGGGCTTCAGCCGGTGCGCTGATCACGGTGCTGGCAACTGCGGCGGTCACAGCCAGGCCGGCAGCCAGTTCGGCGCCCGTCGGTTCTGCGGTTGCAGCTTCGCCGTTCTCGCCGGTCTCTTCCGAGCCTTCGATCACATTGCCGTTGGCATCACGCTGACGCTCACGGCGGTTGCTGCGGCGACGCTGGCCACGGGAGCGGCGGCGTGGACGATCGCCTTCGGCGTTGTCCTGACCGTCTTCCTGCAGTTGCTCTTCACCGGTCAGCACTTCTTCTTCGCTGGTGGCAGCGGCTTGCTCGGCACGTGGTTGACGCTCTTCACGCGGTGGGCGCGGCTGGCGCTCTTCACGTGGGGCGCGTTCTTCACGCGGCTGGCGAGCCGGGCGTTCTTCGCTGGCAGCTTCGGCAGCGACGGCAGCTACCGCTGGTGCGGCGTCCAGCGGCTCGCGCAGTTCACGCACACGTTCTTCACGCTCGCCACGTGGCTTGCGGTCTTCACGTGGGGCGCGTGGAGTACGTGGCGCGCGCTCTTCGCGCGGTGCACGTTCTTCACGGGCTACAGTCGGGGTCTCTTCACGGGCTTCGCGAGGTGCACGCTCTTCACGTGGTGCGCGTTCTTCACGCGGTGCACGTTCTTCGCGGGGCTTGCGCTCTTCGTCACGGCGACCGTTGCGGTTACGGCTCTGTTGACGGCCGTTGCGACGTTCTTCGTTGCGGGCCGGGCGCTCGGTGGCCGGTTTTTCAACCACAACCGGCGCAGCAGGCTCTTCTTTACTGGCGAACAGGCTGACCAGTGACTTCACCAGGCCTTTGAACAGGCTTGGCTCAGGCATGGCGGCCGGCGCGGCAACCGGTGCAGCCACTTCGGTCGGTACCGGAGCGTTGGCACGTGCCGGTGCTGTCTTAACGGCCGCTTCCTGGCGAACCAGGGTGCGGGTCGCGGCGGCTGGCTGGACTTCTTCCACTTCGGCAGCGGCAGCAGCGATTTCGTAGCTGGACTGGCCGCTGTGGGCTTCCGGGCTGTCATCACGCAGGCGTTGCACTTCGAAGTGCGGCGTCTCGAGGTGATCGTTCGGCAGGATGACGATGCGGGCACGGGTGCGCAGTTCGATCTTGGTGATCGAGTTGCGTTTTTCGTTAAGCAGGAAAGCGGCCACCGGGATCGGCACTTGCGCGCGAACTTCGGCGGTGCGGTCTTTCAGGGCTTCTTCTTCGATCAGGCGCAGGATCGCCAGCGACAGCGATTCAACGTCACGGATGATGCCGGTGCCGTTGCAACGCGGGCAGACGATGCCGCTGCTCTCGCCCAGGGAGGGACGCAGGCGCTGACGGGACATTTCCAGCAGGCCGAAGCGCGAGATACGGCCGACCTGTACGCGGGCACGGTCAGCTTCCAGGCATTCGCGGACTTTTTCTTCCACGGCGCGCTGGTTCTTGGCGGGGGTCATGTCGATGAAGTCGATCACGATCAGGCCGCCGATGTCACGCAGGCGCAACTGGCGGGCGATTTCTTCAGCCGCTTCCAGGTTGGTCTGCAGGGCGGTTTCTTCGATGTCGCTGCCTTTGGTGGCGCGCGCCGAGTTGATGTCGATGGACACCAGGGCTTCGGTCGGGTCGATCACGATGGAGCCGCCGGAAGGCAGTTCTACCACGCGCTGGAAGGCGGTCTCGATCTGGCTTTCGATCTGGAAACGGTTGAACAGCGGAACGCTGTCTTCGTACAGCTTGATCTTGCTGGCGTACTGCGGCATCACCTGGCGAATGAAGGTCAGGGCTTCGTCCTGGGCTTCAACGCTGTCGATCAGCACTTCGCCGATGTCCTGGCGCAGGTAATCGCGGATGGCGCGGATGATCACGTTGCTTTCCTGGTAGATCAGGAACGGCGCGGAGCGATCCAGGGAGGCTTCTTTGATGGCGGTCCAGAGTTGCAGCAGGTAGTCGAGGTCCCACTGCATTTCTTCGCTGCTGCGGCCCAGGCCTGCAGTGCGCACGATCAGGCCCATGTCGGCAGGAGCAATCAAGCCGTTCAGCGCTTCACGCAGTTCGTTGCGTTCTTCGCCTTCGATGCGACGGGAAATGCCGCCGGCACGTGGGTTGTTCGGCATCAGCACCAGGTAACGGCCGGCCAGGGAGATGAAGGTGGTCAGGGCAGCGCCCTTGTTGCCACGTT
Organism: Pseudomonas sp. IPO3747; assembly: GCF_013385245.1. Classification (NCBI taxonomy): domain Bacteria; kingdom Pseudomonadati; phylum Pseudomonadota; class Gammaproteobacteria; order Pseudomonadales; family Pseudomonadaceae; genus Pseudomonas; species Pseudomonas sp. IPO3747. Next base: position 450,317 of record NZ_JACAQL010000004.1, on the reverse strand, counting down.
CTTCTTTTTCGACCTGAACGATGACTTCCTGGCCTTCGCTCAGGACGTCCTTGATGTTCACGCGGCCTTCGGGGGCTTTCTTGAAGTATTCGCGGGAGATTTCTTTGAGGGGCAGGAAGCCGTGGCGCTCGGAGCCGAAATCGACAAAGGCAGCCTCAAGGCTTGGTTCGATGCGAGTAATACGGCCTTTATAGATGTTGGCCTTCTTTTGCTCGCGTGCACCGGATTCGATGTCCAGGTCATAGAGGCGTTGGCCATCTACCAGTGCAACACGCAACTCTTCGGGTTGAGTTGCGTTAATCAGCATTCTTTTCATGTTGTACCGTCGGTTTCCGGGCTGCCGGAAACGGCGTTCGGCACACACGACTTCTCACGGTCGGTGTCAGGTGCGTCAAGAGTGGTTGGCCACTCCAGTGTCCAGCAATAACGAGCCAATTGGGCCGGTATCGCGACGGACGCGTCCTGCTTGTTAGCGGTGGTGACAAAGGCACCACTTCAACAAAAGCTAAGGTCAGGAGGAGGAATCAACCGGCGACTGTGGACGAGATGAAGCGTCTTATAAGCCTAATGCTACACGGTCCGACGGTTGTGCATCTCCACCCTACACGTATCCCTGATAATTCGGGTGCTGCCGCGCGCAGAATCCGCAGCGGGTTGGCATTTACCGTGTACTCCAATGGGGAGTCCACGCTCATGGCTAAACAAGACTAGGTGTGGGCGACTGCGCTCTCACTCAGCTCTTAACAGGCGTTGTTTCCGAAGCATTCGCCGTGGTCTGGCTCAAGACTGACTGCACTTTGTGAACTGGCCGTAAATATCGGCGCAGAACGCGAGTATTCACTCTGCTTTCTGCACTCGCTTCAGGCCTCATGTCACCTGCGCTTGTTACAATCCTGAGCCTTCCAGGGTGGCAAAAGCCCCGTAGGACGGCCTCGCGTCCTGATGAATTGCGATGGTCAGGGCCGGCAGATTGCCGCAAGTCCTCTGTCCAGGCCGCTTTTGGCGGCGTTCGCGACTATAGCAGCAATGATTAAGTGCTTCAATTCCATAAAAAATTGTTATCATCGCCGCCATGACGAATACCGCCCCCCAGACCCCCAGCGTCCAGCTGCTCGAGGTCTCGCCGGAATATGCCGGCCAACGCATCGACAATTTCCTCCTGGCCAGGCTCAAAGGCGTGCCCAAGACCTTGATTTACCGCATCTTGCGTAAAGGTGAAGTGCGCGTGAACAAAGGCCGGATCAAGCCCGAGTACAAGCTGCAGGCGGGCGATATCGTCCGTGTGCCGCCGGTGCGCGTGCCTGAGCGTGACGAGCCGGTGCCATTGGCCCAGGGCCTGTTGCAGCGCCTGGAAGCGTCGATTGTCTTCGAAGACAACAAGCTGATCGTGATCAACAAGCCTTGCGGCATTGCGGTTCACGGCGGCAGTGGCCTGACGTTCGGGGTGATCGAAGCCTTTCGTCAGTTGCGACCCGATGCCAAGGAGCTGGAACTGGTCCACCGCCTGGACCGCGACACCTCCGGCCTGCTGATGATCGCCAAAAAACGCAGCATGTTGCGTCACCTGCACACCGCCTTGCGTGGCGATGGCGTGGACAAGCGCTACATGGCATTGGTGCGTGGTAACTGGGCCAGCTCCATCAAGAGCGTGCGTGCGCCGCTGCAGAAGAGCAACCTGCGCTCCGGCGAGCGCATGGTCGAAGTGGACGAGGAGGGCAAAGAAGCCCTGACCCTGTTCAAGGTGCTGCGCCGCTTCGGTGACTTCGCCACTATGGTCGAGGCCAAGCCGGTGACCGGGCGTACCCACCAGATTCGTGTGCACACCCTGCACGCGGGCCACTGCATCGCCGGTGACACCAAGTACGGCGATGAGGATTTCTCCAGGGAAATTCGTGACCTGGGCGGCAAGCGCCTGTTCCTGCACGCCTACATGCTCACCGTACCGCTGCCCGATGGCGGCGAGCTGAAGTTGCAGGCGCCGGTCGATGAGATGTGGGCCAAGACCGTGGAGCGTTTGAGTGTCGCACCCTGACTACAAGCTGCTGATTTTTGATTGGGACGGCACGCTGTGCAATTCCATTGGGCGCATCGTCGACTCAATGCACGCGGCGTCGACCCGTTCGGGTTTCGAGTTATGCACTGATCTGGCGGTAAAAGGCATTATCGGCCTGGGCCTGCCCGAGGCGATCCGTACCTTGTACCCCCGGATCAGCGATGCGCAACTGGTGACCTTTCGTGATCATTACGCTGATCACTACATCGCGCTGGAGGCCACGCCTTCGCCGCTGTTTGACGGCGTAAGGCAATCCCTGGAAGCGTTTCGCGCCGAGGGTTATCACTTGGCCGTGGCCACCGGCAAGGCCCGTCGCGGGCTGGATCGGGTGCTCAAGGCCCACGGGTTTGAAGATTATTTCAGTATTACCCGTGCAGCGGATGAAACCGCCAGCAAACCTCACCCTCTGATGCTGGAGCAGATCCTGGCGCATTGCGGCGTAGCGCCGCGTCAGGCGTTGATGGTGGGTGACGCTTCCTTCGACCTGATGATGGCACGCAATGCTGGCATGGACAGCGTGGCGGTCAGCTACGGTGCTCAGGCAGCCGAAGCCTTGCAGGCATACGAGCCCAGGCTGACGATTGATCATTTTTCTGAACTGCAAGCCTGGCTCAGCCGGGCCTGATAAGTCTTTGCTGGGGTTAATGGCATGAGTGACGAGTGGAAAGCGCCCGAAAAGGCCGAAAGCGGTGATGATAAAAGCTGGAAGTTGTTGGAGAAGACCCTGCTGGCCAGTGTTCAGGAACAGCGCCGTGCACGGCGTTGGGGGATTTTCTTCAAGCTGCTGACGTTTATCTGGCTTATCGCCATGCTGGCGTTGTTCAGCCCGCTGATGGACATGGAAAAAAGCGCCACCCGTGGCAACAACTACACCGCCTTAATCGACGTGAATGGGGTGATTGCCGATAAGGAGTCCGCCAGCGCCGATAATATCGTCGGCGGCCTGCGTGCAGCCTTCGAAGATCCCAAGGTCAAGGGCGTGATCCTGCGCATCAACAGCCCAGGCGGCAGCCCTGTGCAGTCTGGCTATGTGTATGACGAGATTCGCCGCCTGCGCGGGCTGCACCCGGACATCAAACTGTACGCGGTGATTTCCGATCTGGGCGCCTCGGGTGCCTATTACATCGCCAGCGCCGCTGACCAGATCTATGCCGACAAGGCCAGCCTCGTCGGTTCCATTGGTGTGACAGCGGCCGGTTACGGCTTTGTCGGCACCATGGAGAAGTTGGGGGTGGAGCGTCGCACCTACACCTCGGGTGAGCACAAGTCGTTCCTGGACCCGTTCCAGCCACAAAAGGCCGATGAAACCCAGTTCTGGCAGGGCGTGCTCGACACCACCCATCGTCAGTTCATTGCCAGCGTGAAGCAGGGGCGCGGCGATCGTCTGAAAGACAAAGACCATCCGGAGCTGTTCTCCGGCCTGGTGTGGTCCGGTGAGCAAGCGTTGCCATTGGGTTTGATCGATGGCTTGGGCAGTGCCAGTTCGGTGGCGCGCGATGTGATTGGTGAGAAGGAGCTGGTGGACTTCACTGTTCAGGAATCGCCGTTTGATCGCTTCTCCAAGAAACTCGGCGCCAGTGTGGCGCAGAAGCTGGCCTACTACATGGGCTTCCAGGGCCCGACGCTGCGCTGAAATATCAGCTTTGTGGTAGTTCAAAATGTGGGAGCGGGCTTGCCCGCGATAGCGCCGGGTCAGTCGACATTGAAAGTGACTGGCCCACCGCTATCGCAGGCAAGCCAGCTCCCACAGTGGTTTTGGGGTGGGCCTAGGGGATTTGCACGCCTTCAGCCAGGAGCATGTCCACCAGTCGAATCAGCGGCAGGCCGATCAGGCTGGTCGCATCCGGCCCTTCGGTACTCTGAAACAGGCTCACACCCAGCCCTTCGGCCTTGAAGCTGCCTGCGCAGTCATAAGGCTGTTCCACACGCAAATAACGCTCGATGCGTTCTACATTCAGTTCGCGCATCTGCACGGTAAACGGCACGCAATCTACCTGGCAGTGGCCCGTCTCACTGTTGAGCAGCGCCAGGCCAGTTAAAAAACTCACGCGTTTGCCGCTGGCTGCCAGCAATTGCTCGCGGGCGTTTTCAAAGGTATGAGGTTTGCCGATAATGCGGCCATCGAGCGCGGCCACCTGATCCGAGCCGATAATCAGGTGTCCTGGATGACTGGCGGCGAGGGCGCGGGCTTTCTCTTGCGCCAGGCGCTTGACCAGCTCAATGGCCGATTCATTTGCGCGATGGCTTTCGTCGATATCCGGCGAGCTGCAGATGAACGGTAGGTGCAGGCGGGCCAGCAATTCCCGGCGATAAACCGAGCTGGAAGCGAGTAATAAAGGCAGCATGGGTGTCTCCTCGAGGCAGCCGCCGATTCTAGCGGGGCGACCAGCTGACGCACAGGGCTGAATTTCCTTTGACATGGCTGGGTGCATCCCTATAATGCTGCGCCTATGTTGAATGACCCGATTCCACCTCACGTTGACCCGCGCAAATTGGCTGATCGTGGCACCACCCTTCAAGGTGAAGTGCTGCTGGCCGATTTGGAGAGACTCTGCGACCCGCTTTCCGACACTGTCGGTACGGTGCAGGCTAAATTCGTTTTTGAACGAGATGAACGTAAGTCTGTGGTAATACACAGCTTTATCGACACCGAAGTCAAAATGGTTTGCCAGCGTTGTCTTGAGCTGGTCACCCTGCCGATCCACAGCGAATGCAGTTATGCTGTGGTGAAAGAGGGTGCGAATACCCAGTCGTTGCCGAAAGGTTATGACGTGCTGGAACTGGGCGAAGATCCTTTGGATCTGCATGCACTGATCGAGGAGGAGCTTTTGCTCGCCTTGCCCATTGTGCCTGCTCATCATCCGGAAGAATGCCAGCAGCCGGAGGGCCTTGATGACGAGGCCGAGCCGAGCGAGGACGAGGTAACGCGGTCCAACCCGTTCAGTGTATTGGCGCAGTTAAAGCGTGACCCAAACGTTTAGGAGTTAATCAATTATGGCTGTTCAGCAGAACAAAAAATCCCGCTCTGCCCGTGACATGCGTCGTTCGCACGATGCCCTGACGGCAAGCACTCTGTCCGTAGAAAAAACCACCGGTGAAGTTCACCTGCGTCACCACGTATCGCCAGAAGGCGTATACCGTGGCCGTAAAGTGATCGACAAGGGCGCTGACGAGTAATCACTTGTCTGCTCAAGTCATCGCGATTGACGCAATGGGCGGGGACTTCGGTCCCCGCAGCATTGTTCAGGCCTGCATTGCCAGCCTGTCCGCTACGCCCTCGCTGCACCTGACCCTCGTCGGTCAACATTCCCTACTTGAAGAACTGATTGCCAGCCATCCGGCGGTGGATCGCGCGCGCCTGACAGTTACTGCGGCCAGCGAAACCATCAGCATGGATGAAAAGCCCGCGGCGGCCTTGCGTGGCAAGCCCGACTCTTCAATGCGGGTGGCCCTTGGGTTGTTGCGTGATGGCAAGGTGCAAGCCTGTGTCAGTGCCGGCAATACCGGGGCGTTGATGGCGTTGTCGCGGCATGTGCTCAAGACGTTGCCGGGGATTGATCGGCCAGCGATGGTGGCGGCGATTCCGACGCAGAAAGGCTATTGCCAACTGCTGGACCTGGGTGCAAACGTCGATTGCAGTGCCGAGCACCTGCTCCAGTTTGCTGTGATGGGCTCGGTGGCCGCTGAGGCGTTGGGTGTGGTCCGGCCACGTGTGGCGTTACTCAATATCGGCACCGAGGACATCAAGGGCAATCAGCAGGTCAAGCTGGCTGCGACTTTGTTGCAGGGCGCACGGGGCTTGAACTACATCGGTTTTGTCGAAGGTGACGGCTTGTACCGAGGCGAGGCGGATGTAGTGGTGTGCGACGGTTTTGTCGGCAATATCCTGCTTAAGTCCAGCGAAGGCCTGGCGACCATGATTGCCACGCGTATCGAGGCCTTGTTCAAGCAGAACCTGGCCTCACGCATGGTCGGCGCGCTGGCGTTACCGTTGATGCGCCGCCTGCAGGCCGACCTGGCACCGGCACGGCATAATGGCGCGAGTTTTCTGGGGCTGCAGGGCATTGTGGTAAAAAGCCACGGCTCTGCAGGTGTGCAGGGCTTTCAAAGTGCGATTGCGCGGGCATTGATCGAGATCCAGGAAAACCTGCCGCAACGCTTGCACGGGCGTCTTGAGGATCTGTTGCCTTAGGCGAATCGGCCCGGGAGTGCTTAAATGTGACCGGCCAGTTCAATTGACCATCCAATCTGTCAGTTTCGTTCGCGCCCACCTTCGGTGCGAGCATTTTTGACGACCAGATCATTAGGGGCTTGTTACATGTCTACATCCCTCGCATTCGTCTTTCCAGGGCAGGGTTCGCAGTCCCTCGGTATGTTGGCCGAGCTGGGCGCGCAACATCCACTGATCCTGGAAACTTTCAAGGAAGCTTCCGATGCCCTGGGTTACGACCTGTGGGCACTGACCCAGCAAGGGCCGGAAGAGCAACTCAATCAAACCGATAAAACCCAGCCGGCGATCCTGACCGCCTCGATCGCCCTGTGGCGCTTGTGGTTGGCCGAAGGCGGCGCGCGCCCGGCCTACGTCGCCGGTCACAGCCTGGGCGAGTACAGCGCCTTGGTGGCCGCCGGCAGCCTGACCCTCTCTGAAGCGGTCAAGCTGGTCGAGCGTCGTGGTCAGCTGATGCAAGAAGCTGTTCCGGCCGGGCAGGGCGGCATGGCCGCTATCCTCGGCCTGGACGACGCTGTGGTGATCGAAGCCTGTGCCGAAGCGGCCCAGGGCGAAGTGGTCAGCGCGGTGAACTTCAACTCCCCTGGCCAGGTGGTCATCGCTGGCGCCAAGGCCGCTGTGGAGCGCGCCATTGAAGGCTGCAAGGCCCGTGGTGCCAAGCGCGCCTTGCCGTTGCCGGTGAGCGTGCCGTCCCACTGCGAGCTGATGCGCCCGGCTGCCGAGCGTTTTGCCGAGTCCATCGCCGCCATCAATTGGCAAGCGCCGCAGATCCCGCTGGTGCAGAACGTCAGTGCGGCCGTTGCCGCCGACCTCGACACCCTCAAGCGCGACCTGCTGGAGCAGCTTTACAAGCCGGTACGCTGGGTTGAGTCGGTACAGACCCTGGCTGCCAATGGTGCCACTGAGTTGGTCGAGTGCGGCCCGGGCAAAGTCCTGGCCGGCCTGAACAAGCGCTGCGCCGATGGCGTGTCGACTGCCAACCTCAATACCCCGGATGCCTTCGCTGCCGCGCGCGCGGCACTGGCCTGAAACCCTTTAGGAGAAGCCTGCATGAGTCTGCAAGGTAAAGTTGCACTGGTTACTGGCGCAAGCCGTGGCATTGGCCAGGCGATCGCCCTGGAACTGGGCCGTCAAGGCGCCGTTGTGATCGGCACCGCCACTTCCGCTTCGGGCGCTGAGCGTATTGCTGCCACCTTGAAGGAAAACGGCGTACAGGGCACCGGTCTTGAGCTGAATGTGACCAGCGACGAGTCTGTTGCTGCTGTGCTGGCTGAAATTACTGCACAGTTCGGCGCACCGGCTATTCTGGTGAACAACGCCGGTATCACCCGTGACAACCTGATGATGCGCATGAAAGACGACGAGTGGTACGACGTGGTCGATACCAACTTGAACAGTCTGTTTCGCCTGTCCAAGGGCGTTTTGCGCGGCATGACCAAGGCGCGTTGGGGCCGAATTATCAATATTGGCTCCGTAGTGGGTGCCATGGGCAACGCAGGCCAAGTAAACTATGCCGCGGCCAAGGCCGGTCTGGAAGGTTTCAGCCGTGCATTGGCCCGTGAAGTCGGTTCGCGTTCGATTACGGTCAACTCGGTGGCCCCAGGGTTCATCGACACCGATATGACCCGCGAACTGCCGGAAGCTCAGCGTGAAGCTTTGCTGACCCAGATTCCGCTGGGCCGTCTGGGCCAGGCTCAAGAGATCGCAAATGTGGTCACTTTCCTGGCATCCGACGGTGCGGCATACGTGACTGGGGCTACAATCCCGGTGAACGGCGGGATGTACATGAGTTAAATTGTGACGGATCGCTTCAAAAAAATGTCATACGAGCTGTCTAAAATCCGTTATAAAGCTGCAACTTAATTTATAGGCAGGTGGTCGGTCGGGTACGAGGGTGAAGCTTTCAGTTGAAAAGCTGAAAAGGCTTTCTATACACTTACCCACTGGCCAGCTGCCTGAATTTGTCCATTAGGAGTTAAACAAGGTATGAGCACCATCGAAGAGCGCGTCAAGAAAATCGTTGCCGAGCAACTGGGCGTTAAAGAAGAAGAAGTGACCAACTCCGCTTCCTTCGTTGAAGACCTGGGTGCCGATTCCCTTGACACCGTTGAGCTGGTGATGGCTCTGGAAGAGGAATTCGAGACCGAAATCCCGGACGAAGAAGCTGAAAAAATCACTACTGTTCAAGCTGCTATCGACTACGTTACTGCCCACCAAGCGTAATAGTTTGTAGTCGTCGCTTGCTGTCAGGGAAAAACCGCACTGCTGTAACGGCGTGCGGTTTTTTCTTTAAGCGGTGATGAAAAGTAAGCTGCGAAGCAAAGTGTCGTCATTAGAAAAAGGAGAGTGCTGTGTCGCGTAGACGCGTCGTAGTCACCGGTATGGGTATGTTGTCGCCACTGGGTACGGATGTGCCGAGCAGTTGGCAGGGCATTCTGGCTGGCCACAGTGGTATCGGTCTGATCGAACACACGGACCTTTCAGCCTATTCCACCCGTTTTGGCGGCTCGGTAAAGGGCTTCAATGTCGAGGAATATCTCTCGATCAAAGAATCCCGCAAGCTCGACCTGTTCATTCAATACGGCCTGGCAGCCGGTTTTCAGGCGGTGCGTAATGCCGGCCTGGAAGTCACCGACGCCAACCGTGAGCGCATCGGCGTGGCCATGGGTTCGGGTATTGGCGGTTTGACCAATATCGAAGAAACCAGCCGCACGCTGCACGATTCCGGCCCCCGTCGAATTTCACCGTTCTTCGTGCCGGGCTCGATCATTAATATGATTTCCGGTTTCCTGTCCATCCACTTGGGTGCCCAGGGACCTAACTACGCCATTGCCACCGCGTGCACCACCGGCACGCACTGCATCGGCATGGCGGCGCGTAACATTGCCTATGACGAAGCCGACGTGATGATCGCCGGTGGCGCCGAAATGGCTGCCTGCGGCCTCGGCATGGGTGGCTTCGGCGCGTCCCGTGCGCTGTCGACGCGCAATGACGAGCCGACTCGCGCCAGCCGTCCGTGGGACAAGGGCCGTGATGGCTTCGTACTGTCCGACGGTGCCGGTGCGCTGGTACTCGAAGAGCTGGAGCACGCCAAGGCGCGCGGTGCCACCATTTACGCCGAGTTGATTGGCTTCGGCATGAGCGGTGACGCCTACCACATGACCTCGCCGCCGTCCGACGGTGCCGGTGCTGCACGTTGCATCACCAACGCCTTGCGCGATGCGAAGGTCAACGCCAACCAGGTGCAGTACATCAATGCCCACGGCACTTCGACCCCGACGGGCGACCTGGCGGAAGCCGAAGCCATCAAGTCGGTGTTCGGTGAGCACGCCTACAAGCTGGCGGTCAGCTCCACCAAGTCCATGACCGGCCACCTGTTGGGTGCGGCGGGCGCGGTCGAGGCGATCTTCAGCGTCATGGCCATCAAGGATCAGGTCGCTCCGCCGACCATCAACCTTGATGAGCCGGACGAAGGCTGCGACCTCAACTTCGTGCCTCACGAAGCGCAGCCGATGCCGATCGACGTGGTGATCTCCAACTCGTTCGGTTTCGGTGGCACCAACGGTTCACTGGTGTTCCGCCGGTTCGCCGAGTGATGCACAGCTGGGTCGACGGTCAGCCAGCGGACAGCGTGCCCCTGAAAGATCGTGGCCTGGCGTACGGCGATGGCCTGTTCGAGACCATCGCCGTCAAGGCCGGGCAGCCGGTGCTGCTCGACCGTCACCTACAACGCCTTGAAGAGGGGTGCAGGCGCCTCGCCTTGATTGCGGATCAAACCCTGATCCGCAGCGAAGTGCTGGCTTACGCCGCTGCCATGGGTAATGGCGTACTCAAATTGATCCTCACCCGTGGCGACAGCCTGCGCGGCTATGGCATCAACCCTGGCGTCCCCGTGCGCCGTATCTTGCAGGGCAATCCGCCCGCTGCTTATCCCCTGGCCCATGCAACCGATGGCATCCGCCTGTTTGCGTGCGCCACTCGCTTGGCCGAGCAGCCGTTGCTGGCCGGTCTCAAGCACCTTAATCGTCTTGAACAGGTGATCGCCCGCGCCGAATGGCAGGACGCCGAACATGCCGAGGGCTTGATGCTGGATATGTCCGGCCGCGTCATCGAAGGGGTGTTCAGCAATCTGTTTATGGTGCGCAATGGCTTGTTACTAACCGCTGATCTGAATCGTTGCGGGGTTGCCGGTGTCATGCGCGCGGAGATTCTGGCGCAGGCGCAAACCCTGGGCATCCCGGTGGCCGTGGCCGACATCAGCATGGACCAGTTGCAACAGGCCGACGAAGTTTTCGTGTGCAACAGCGTTTATGGCATTTGGCCCGTACGTGGTTGCGCCGGGATGAGCTGGTCGGTTGGGCCGCTCACCCGTAAACTGCAGGGCATTGTTCGCGCGCTATTGGAAATTTGAGTTGATACGAAAACTGGTTTTACTGCTGCAGATCAGCCTGGTCTCGGCAGGCTTGCTGCTGGGCTTCTCGGCCTGGAAGCTCGACTCTGCGCTGAAGCAGCCCCTGAATCTGACCCAGGAACAATTGCTGGATGTACCCGCCGGGGCAACCCCCACGGGCACCTTCAATCGCCTTGAAACCGAAGGCGTGCTGGATGGCGCCTTCTGGTTGCGCCTGTACTGGCGCTTCAACCTCGAGGGCCAGCCGCTGCACAGCGGCGAATACCGCATGACCCCAGGCCTGACTGCCGAAGGCCTGATCGGCTTGTGGCAGCGTGGTGAAGTGGTGCAATACAGCCTGACATTGGTGGAAGGCTGGAACTTCCGCCAGGTGCGTTCAGCGTTGGCCAAACACGAAAAGATCGTGCAGACCCTGTCTGGCCTGAGCGACAACGAGGTGATGGACAAGCTCGGCCACCCTGGCGTGTTTCCCGAAGGGCGATTCTTTCCTGACACCTACCGCTTCGTGCGCGGCATGACCGATGTCGAATTCCTGAAAAAAGCCTACAACCGCCTGGATGATGTACTGGCCCAGGAATGGAGCCAACGCGCCGCCGATGCACCGTATACCGACCCTTACCAGGCGCTGATCATGGCCTCCCTGGTAGAAAAGGAAACCGGTGTGCCGCAAGAGCGCGGCCAGATCGCCGGGGTGTTCGTGCGCCGCCTGAAAATCGGCATGCTGCTGCAGACCGACCCTACGGTGATCTACGGCCTGGGCGAGCGCTACACCGGCAAGCTGACCCGCGCGCACCTCAAGGAAGCCAACCCCTATAACACCTACATGATTGCCGGCCTGCCGCCGACGCCGATCGCCATGGTCGGCCGCGAGGCGATCCATGCCGCCTTGAACCCGGTGGCCGGCAGCAGCCTGTATTTCGTCGCCCGGGGCGATGGCAGCCATATTTTCTCCGATGACCTGGATGCGCATAATGCCGCCGTGCGTGAGTTCCAGCTCAAGCGCCGCGCCGATTATCGCTCCAGCCCGGCACCGGCGGTAAAACCGCCGGAAGACGCGACACCACCGGCCGATGCCGCGCCGGTTGAAAAAAACGCCGAGCCAGCGCCGGACGCCGCTGCGCCGCAAAGCCCGCAATGACTCTGACTAAGGACTGCCTGTGACTGGCTTGTTTATTACCCTGGAAGGCCCGGAAGGCGCCGGCAAAAGCACCAACCGCGATTACCTGGCCGAGCGTTTGCGCGCTGAAGGCATCGAGGTGCTGTTGACCCGTGAGCCCGGCGGTACGCCGCTGGCCGAGCGCATTCGTGAAGTGTTGCTGGCAACGGGTGAAGAACAGATGAACCCGGACACTGAGCTGCTGTTGGTGTTTGCCGCCCGCGCCCAGCATTTGGCCGAAGTGATTCGCCCGGCCCTGGCACGGGGTGCTGTGGTGATTTGCGACCGTTTTACCGATTCCACTTATGCTTACCAGGGCGGCGGGCGCGGCTTGTCCCTTGAGCGCATCGCCAGTCTGGAGGCTTTCGTCCAAGGCGACTTGCGCCCCGACCTGACCCTGCTGTTCGACCTGCCGATCGAAGTCGGCATGGCTCGCGCCAGTGCCCGTGGGCGCTTGGATCGGTTCGAGCTGGAAGGTTCGACATTCTTCAATGCGGTCCGTAGCGCGTTCCTGCAGCGCGCCAAGGCTGAGCCTGCGCGTTACTCCTTACTGGACGCAGCCCAGCCACTGGCGCAGGTACAGCAGGCCATCGATGCTCTGCTGCCCGAACTTCTGGAGCGCGCCCGTGGCTGAAGCCTACCCGTGGCAGGACAGCCTCTGGCAGCAATTGGCCGGGCGCGCCCAGCATGCCCATGCCTATTTGCTGCACGGCCCCATCGGCATCGGCAAGCGCGCCCTGGCCGAGCGCCTGATGGCCAGCCTGCTGTGCAAGCAACCGATCAACCTGGAAGCCTGCGGCGAGTGCAAATCCTGTCTGTTGCTCAAGGCCGGCAGCCACCCCGACAACTACCTGCTCGAACCTGAAGAGGCCGATAAGGCGATCAAGGTCGACCAGGTGCGTGACCTTGTCAGCTTTGTGGTGCAGACCGCACAAATGGGCGGGCGCAAAGTAGTACTGATCGAACCGGTGGAGGCGATGAACATCAACGCCGCCAATGCCTTGCTCAAGAGCCTGGAAGAACCGTCGGGCGACACCGTGCTGTTGCTGGTGAGCCACCAGTCCAGCCGCCTGTTGCCAACCATTCGCAGCCGTTGCGTGCAGCAGGCCTGCCCGCTGCCGAGCGAGGCCATGAGTTTGCAATGGCTGGCGCAGGCGCTGCCGGAATGCTCTGCCGACGAGCGTGTCGAGTTGCTGACCCTGGCTGCCGGTTCACCCTTGGCGGCGGTTAAGCTGCAGGCCCAAGGCGTGCGTGAGCAACGCGCACTCGTGGTGGATGGCGTCAAGAAGCTGCTCAAGCAGGAACAGTCCGCCACGCAACTGGCCGAAGGCGCCTGGAAGGATATCCCGTTGCTGTTGCTGTTCGACTGGTTCTGTGACTGGTCGAGCCTGATCCTGCGCTACCAGTTAACCCAGGACGAAAATGGCCTCGGCCTGCCGGACATGCGCAAAGTGGTGCAGTACCTGGCGCAAAAAAGTGCGCAGGACAAGGTGCTGAACATCCAGGACTGGATTTTAGCCCAACGCCAGAAAGTCCTCGGCAAGGCCAACCTCAACCGCGTGCTGTTGCTCGAAGCACTGCTGGTGCAATGGGTTGGCTTGCTCGGCCGGCGTTAATTTCCGTGGCCGACGGGTGTATCGTCGGCCAGACACTTCCCATGAATTAAGTCGTACTTTCCTATGCTCGTAGATTCCCACTGCCACCTTGATCGCCTCGACCTCGCCCAGCACGGCGGCTCCCTCGACGCCGCCCTGGAAGCGGCACGCCAGCGTGGGGTAGGGCACTTCCTGTGCATCGGCGTGAGCGCGGAGAATGCCGCCGACGTCAAAGCCTTGGCTGATCGATATGCCGATGTCGATTGTTCGGTCGGTATCCACCCGCTGGACCTCAAGCCGGGTGAAGCGCCGGCCCTGGATTGGCTCTTGAACGAACTCAACCACCCACGCGTGGTGGCGATTGGCGAAACCGGCCTGGATTACCACTACGAGCCTGAAGCCGCCGAGCTGCAGCAAGCCTCCTTCCGCCTGCACCTGCAAGCGGCCCGGCAGACTGGCAAACCCGTGATCGTCCACACCCGAGGCGCTCGCGCTGACACCCTCACGCTGTTGCGCGAAGCTGCCTTGCCCCAGGCTGGCGTGCTGCATTGCTTTACCGAAGACTGGGACATGGCCAAGGCCGCGCTGGACCTGGGTTTCTATATCTCCCTGTCGGGCATCGTCACCTTCCGCAACGCCGACGCCTTGCGTGACGTGGCGCGTCAGGTGCCGGCCGACCGCCTGCTGGTGGAAACGGATTCGCCTTATCTTGCGCCGATTCCCCATCGCGGCAAGCCAAACCTGCCGGAATACGTGCGTGATGTAGCCGATTACCTGGCGATGCTGCGCGGCGAATCCGTTGAGCGCTTTGCCGAGCAGACCACCGAGAACTTCAAGCGTCTGTTTCCGCTGGCGCACGTGGCCGGTTGAGGCGACCAAATCGCAGGCAAAAAAAACCCGGGTTCTGGGGGGTGAATCCGGGCTAAGACCATTAGGAGTAAAACAAGGGCACACAGTCCGTCGGTACCCAGGTCGACGCGTCACTTGGGGGAGATGTCACGCCGACAGTTCAAGTATTGATCAGTATCCGATTCAGTCCAGTCGCGATTGGTCGTTTTTTAAACAGATTTGGAATACGCGCGCTTCGCTTGAGTTCTCATTGAGCGGATGCACGGCTGTAGTTGTTGCGTATTATTTCTGACTGATACCCGGCCATTCGTTGGCGCGCTGAAACTAAAGTGCGCGGTGGGTTCACATAGGCGTTGCCCAACGACCGTTCAGTCGGGATAATCCCTCGCATCGGGTAAATCGTATCGCCACGTATCCGTGGCCCTGCGTAACCCTCCCTAATTCCGACCTCTGCAGACCTCTTCCTCATGCACAAAGAACCCCGTAAGGTCCGTGAGTTTCGCCGCCGTGAGCAGGAAATTCTCGACACCGCGCTCAAGTTGTTCCTCGAACAAGGTGAAGACAGCGTCACCGTCGAGATGATTGCGGATGCCGTGGGTATCGGCAAAGGCACGATCTACAAACACTTCAAATCCAAGGCCGAGATCTACCTGCGGCTGATGCTCGACTACGAGCGCGATTTGAACGAGCTGTTGCATTCGGCTGATGTGGACAAGGACAAGGAGGCGCTGTCACGCGCCTATTTCGAGTTCCGCATGCGTGACCCGCAGCGCTACCGCCTGTTTGACCGCCTGGAAGAAAAGGTGGTCAAGGGGCATCAGGTGCCGGAAATGGTCGAGGAGCTGCACAAGATCCGCGCCTCGAACTTCGAGCGCCTCACCCTGCTGATCAAGGGCCGCATCAGCGAAGGCAAGCTGGAAGACGTACCGCCGTATTTCCACTACTGCGCCGCCTGGGCATTGGTACATGGCGCCGTTGCGCTGTACCACTCGCCGTTCTGGAGCAATGTGCTGGAAGATCAGGAAGGTTTCTTCCAGTTCCTGATGGACATTGGCGTACGCATGGGCAACAAGCGCAAGCACAGCACTGAGCTGCCGAGCGCTGAGCCCAAGAGCGGCGACGCTCCCGCTGTTTAAGCTATTCCCGACAGTGATGGCGCAATGATTTGCTGCCGCTTGCAGTACCCCAGGAATATACTCAGGCAAGGACGCTTGCTAAAAGCTGATTTTTCAGTCAGCTTTTAGCGCGCCTGAACCATCCTCTGCCGGAGTGTTCCATGATCGTTGATCGTCAAGGCAGGCGATTTCGCAATTTGCGGATCAGCCTGACCTCAGCCTGCAATTACGCGTGTACCTACTGCGTGCCAAACGGCAAGCGGCTGGTGGCTGCCCAGGACGAACTCTCGGCCGAGGCCATGGCGCGTGGCGTTGCCTATCTGATCGAAGCTGCCGGCATCGAACGTTTGCGCATCACCGGCGGTGAACCGCTGGTCAGCCCCAAGCTGGAAGCCTTCATGGGCGCCGTGGGCGGCATGGGCCTCAGTGATATCAGCCTGACCACTAACGGCCAACTGCTGGCGCGCAAGTTGCCACTGCTGGTCGACGCCGGTATTCGGCGCATCAACGTGTCCCTTGATACCCTGGATGCGGACGCTTTCCGCTGTATCGCCCGTGGCGGCGACCTGGCCACCGTGCTCGATGGCATGGACCAGGCCCGCGCCGCCGGCATCAAGATCAAGGTCAATATGGTGCCGTTGCGCGGGCAGAACCTGGACCAGGTGATGCCGCTGCTCGACTACTGCCTGGAGCGCGGCTACGAGCTGCGCTTTATCGAATTGATGCGCATGGGCCACCTGGCCAAGGATTCCAATGCGTTCCTGCAGCAGTTCGTCAGCTTGCAGCAACTGCTCAGCCTGATCGGCGAACATCACGAATACCTGCAAGCCAACGCGCCGATTGATGCCACGGCGGTGCGCTATGAAGTGCCGGGCAAGGGCTTCTTTGGCGTGATCGCAAATGAAAGCGTGCCGTTCTGCCGCACCTGCTCGCGCTTGCGCTTGTCGTCTACCGGTTGGTTGCATGGCTGTTTGTCGTCGAGTAACCGCCATTACGTGGGCGACCTGCTGGACCAGCCACGTCATCAGGCGCTGCCGGCCTTGCAAGGTTTATTGATGAAGGCCCTGGGTGACAAGCAGGAAGTGGCCTTCTCTGGCGGCGCCACGGTCATGAAGATCATCGGCGGCTAACACCGCACACAATCGAATGTAGGAGCAGGCTTTTTGTGGGAGCTGGCTTGCCTGCGATTGCATCACCTCGGTGTACTTGATGTACCTGGGTGTCTGCATCGCAGGCAAGCCAGCTCCCACATTTGGTTATGCATCGTTCTTGAATGGCGCGGATTCTGCATTAAGTGCCCATTCGCCGGTTTTCCGTCACCGGCTTCTGGAGGATTAGGATGCGTAGTCTGGTTTTGTTGCTGGCGTCAGTGGCGCTGAGTGGCTGCATGACCGTCAGCGATATGGCCGAAGGCACCCGCTATCAAATGAGCGACGCCGGGCTGCTGGACCACAGTGATACCCGCCGTACCGCGTCGGTGCGCATACAGCCGGACTCCTTTGTGTTTATTGCCCAAGGCGCTTTTGTACCGCCGGGCAGTGCCTATCCGCGACCTAACGTGGTGGCCGAAGAAGCCTTCAACGGCTTCGTCGAATATTTCCCGATGGTGCGCCGCGCCCGCAAGCCGGAAGGCCTCGAACAAGCCATGGCCGAAGCCCGTGCGGCAGGCGCTCACTACCTGCTCTATTGCCGCTTTGCGGCAGCCGATGACCGTATTGGCAATGCCGATGAGTGGACCGACCAGCAAGCGTTGGACCGTGTCGGCCTGGACAGCGGCGTGATCCAGATCATGTTGATCGAGACCAGCACCCAGTATTTGATTGATACTGCACGCATTCGCAGTCGTGGCGGTTTACTGACGTTCCACGACAACAAGCCAGAAGACTTGATTGCCCGCCCGCTGGCCCAATACGCCCGTGGCCTGTTGGGGATGGGTGATCAATAAAAATCCAGAGGAGAACCCTATGACCGATTCCGCCAAGGCCAATGATCTATTGGCCCAACTGCCCAAGGGCAAGGGGCCGGCGCCGGTACACCTGTGGAACCCGGATTTTTGCGGCAACATCGACATGCGCATCGCCCGTGACGGCACTTGGTTTTACCAAGGCACGCCGATCGGGCGTAAGCCGATGGTCAAGTTGTTCTCCAACATCATTCGCCGCGATGGCGATGAGTATTTCCTGGTCACTCCCGTGGAAAAGGTCGGTATCAGCGTCGATGATGCGCCCTTTGTCGCGGTAACGCTGGAAGTCGAAGGGCAGGGCGAAAGCCAGGTGCTGCGCTTCACCACCAATGTCGACGAGGACATTGAAGCGGGCCTTGAACACCCCTTGCGCGTGGTAATCGACCCGATCACCCAAGAACCCGCGCCCTACCTGCGAGTGCGCACCAACCTTGAAGCCCTTGTGCATCGCAACGTGTTTTACCAGTTGGTCGAACTGGCGGTCAGCCGTCCGATCAACGGTCAGAACTGGCTTGGTGTCTGGAGCGGCGGGGAATTTTTCCGCATTGGCCTCGAACCCTGAGACTGGCTTTTTCATCACCCTGAAATAATTCGCTTGCTGTTGTCGGGCGCTTTCGGTTATCAATTTGTACATGATTAGACATGTCCGATTTGATAAGAAAAAACGCGTCGTCGACGAACTCATCCGCCGTATCGAAGGTGGAGTAATGGCCGACGGTTTCCTGCTGCCGGGCGAGCATCAACTGGCCGAGGAGTTTGCGGTCAGCCGTGGCACCTTGCGCGAAGCCCTGGCTGAGCTCAAACGGCGCAACTACATCGCCACGCAAAGCGGCGTCGGCTCCATCGTCACCTTTGATGGCATGGTGCTCGACCAACGCAGTGGCTGGGCACAGGCGCTGGCCGATACCGGCGCACTGGTCACCACCGACATCCTGCGGCTGGAAGCCGTGACTCGACCGGACCTGCTCAGCCGTTTTGGCAGCGACCAATTTATCGCCCTCGACCGCCGTCGGCGCACCACCGATGGCACCGCCGTTTCTCTGGAGCGTTCGTTGATGCCTGCTACCGGTGGCCTGGAAAGCCTGCCCCGTGTCGGCCTGATCGACAACTCCCTCACCATCACGCTGGCCGCTTACGGCTACGTGGGCGCCGAAGGGGACCAGTGGATCGGTGCCGAGCCCTTGAGCGATGAAGACGCCGAGTTGCTCGGCCGCCCAGCCGGTACGGTGTTTCTCAAAGCCTCGCGCACTACCTACGACCGCCGCGAGCGTCTCATGGAGTATGTCGAAAGCTTGCTCGACCCTTTGCACTTTCGCCTGCACCTGCAGTTTGGAGCTTCGAAATGACCGCGCAAAATCGCGCCCTCGGTGCCTTCTACGGCCTGGCCCTGGGCGATGCATTGGGCATGCCCACCCAGTCGTTGAGCCGCGAGCAGGTGCAGCAGCGCTTCGGGGCCATCACCGCTCTGCAAGATGCTGGTGCCGACCAACCCATCGCGCCGAACATGCCGGCAGGCTCCATCACCGACGACACCGAGCAGGCGATCCTGGTCGGTGAGTTGCTGGTGCAAGGGCAGGGCAAAATCGAACCCACGGTACTCGCCCAGCGCCTGATCGAGTGGGAAGCGGCGATGCGCGCCAAAGGCTCCCAGGACTTGCTGGGGCCATCGACCAAACGCGCCATCGACATGATCCTCGCCGGGCACACCCCGGAAGAATCCGGGCGCTACGGCACCACCAATGGCGCCGCGATGCGCATCACGCCGGTCGGCATTGCCGCCGACGTCAGCGACCCGGCGCAGTTTATCCAGGCGGTGATCCAGGCCTGCCAGGTCACCCATAACACCAACCTGGGCATTTCCAGCGCGGCGGCGGTGGCGGCAGTGGTTTCGGCAGGTATCAACGGTGTGGATTTGGGTGAAGCCCTGAACATTGGCACCCAGCTCGCGCAGCAGGCCGAAGGCCATGGCCACTGGATCGCCGGTGGGCGGATTTCCACGCGCATCAGTTGGGCACGCACCTTGAGCGTCGGCAGCGGCGACAAAGCCCTGTTTGCCGATCTGCTTTACGAACTGATCGGCACCTCGGTCGCTTCCCAGGAATCGGTGGTGGTGTCGTTTGCCCTCGCCCAGCAAGTGGCGGTGGGCGACATGAATGCCGTCGAAGCGCTGTGCCTAGCGGCCAGCCTTGGCGGCGATACCGACACCATTGCCGCCATGTTGGGCGCGATGTTGGGCGCGTGTCTTGGGATGCAGTGCTGGCCTGAGGCGATGATTGAGCAGGTCAAGCAGGTCAATGGTCTGGATTTGCAGCCACTGGTGCAGGGGCTGCTGCAATTGCGCTGATCACCACCGATCAAAAAATGTGGGAGCTGGCTTGCCTGCGATAACGGTGTGCCAGCCACTGATGCACTCACTGAAAGACCGCTATCGCAGGCAAGCCAGCCCCCACCTTAAATCGTGTTTGAGTCAGGACGACCGCTTAAAGCTTTGACTATCTGCCACAACCACAACAATACAGGCACCAGGAGCACCCCTCATGAGCAGCACTTCTTCCGGCCAAAGTGCCGGGCAATTGGAAACACGCGGCATCGAACCGGTCCCCGAAGGCGAGTGCAATGGCCATCCGCTGCAACTGTTCTGGGTGTGGTTCGCGGCTAACATCAGCATCCTCGGCTTGCCGCTCGGCGCGACCCTGGTGGCGTTTCGTGGCCTGGCGATCTGGCAGGCGATCATTGTGGCGATTCTCGGCGCCGCCGGCTCCTTTGCCGTGGTGGGCATCATCTCGATTGCCGGCCGTCGCGGCCGCGCGCCGAGCCTGACGCTGTCGCGCGCCATCTTCGGTGTGCGCGGCAATATCGGTCCCACGCTGGTCTCGCTGATGTCGCGCCTGGGTTGGGAAACCGTCAACACCACCACGGCTGCCTTTGTGCTGCTGTCGTTGTGTTCGATCCTGTTCGGCTCGCCGGTCGAAGCCAAAAGCGCGCCGGTGCTCACGCTGATCTTTATCGCGATTTTCGTGCTGCTGACCTTGTCCGTGTCCGGCCTCGGCCACGCCACCTTGCTGGTGATCCAGAAGTGGGCCACCTACGTGTTCGGCGCGTTGAATATCCTGGTGGGCGGCTTCCTCTGCGCCACTATCGACTGGAGCGCGGTGTTCAACGCCACCCCGGCGCCGCTGAGCGCCATGATCATTGGCGTCGGCACCATGGCCGCCGGTACCGGTATCGGCTGGGCCAACGCCGGTGCCGACATGTCGCGCTACCAGCACCGCAGCGTCAAGGCCGTGCGTCTGGTGGCGTCTGCCGCATTTGGTGCGGGCATTCCGCTGGTGCTGTTGATCACCCTCGGCGGCCTGCTGTCGGTGGGCAACAACGACCTGGCGTCGGCCACCGACCCGATCATCGCGATCCGCGACATGCTGCCGACCTGGATGGCCGTGCCGTACTTGATCACCGCGTTCGGCGGGCTGTTGCTCTCCAATAACCTCTCGGTGTACTCGGCCGGTCTCACCACCTTGACCTTGGGTCTTAAGGTCAAGCGCGTGCACGCGGTGATCGTCGATATCGTGGCGATCTTCGCCGGCTCCATTTACTTCATGCTGATCGCCGACAGTTTCTATGGCCCGTTCATCACCTTCATCTCGCTGCTGGCCGTGCCCATCACCGCCTGGGTCGGGATCTTTGTGGTCGACCTGATTCACCGTCACTACTACAGCCCCAAAGACCTGCTGGACGTAAGCCCAAGCAGCGCCTACTGGTATCGCGGCGGCGTGGAATGGCGTGCATTCGGCGCCTGGGCTGTGGCGATTGTGCTGGGTTTCAGCTTCACCACCATCGGCACCACCGCCGAAAATATCTGGTTCGCCGGGCCTTTGTCCGACTCCTGGCTGGGCCACAACGGCCTGGGCTGGATCGTCACCTTCCTGGTGGCTGGTGGGATTTATGCAGTACTGGGCGGCGCAGCTGACCGTCGCCCGGCTTTGGTAGAGCGCGCTAATGTCTAGATTGCTGCACACCGGCCAGGTCATCGTCGACCTGGTCATGGCCCTCGACACACTGCCTGCAACCGGCGGCGATGTGCTGGCGCAATCGGCCAGTTTCGAAGCCGGCGGCGGCTTCAACGTGATGGCTGCCGCCCGGCGCAATGGTTTGCCGGTGGTTTACCTCGGCCGCCATGGCCACGGGCGCTTCGGTGACCTGGCGCGCGCCGCGATGCAGGCCGAGGGCGTGGAAATGGCCCAGCCGGCCAGCGAGGGCAAGGACACCGGTTTGTGTGTGTCGCTGACCGAGGCCAGTACCGAACGCACCTTTATTTCGCATATCGGCGCTGAAGGGGATTTGAGCGCAGAGGACCTGGCGGGCGTGGTGCCGCGCGCGGACGACTATGTGTACGTCAGCGGCTACAGCCTGTTGCTCGAAGGCAAGGCCCAGGCATTGCTCGATTGGCTGCTGGCGCTGCCGCGGGAGATCACCGTGGTGTTCGACCCGGGGCCGTTGGTCAAGGCGCCGGACTCGGCCTTGATGGTTGCCTTGCTGCCGCGCATCGATATCTGGACCAGCAATGGCCCGGAAGCCCTGGCGTTTAGCGGCGCCAGTACGCTGGCCGAAGCGCTGCGCGAACTCAACCGTCACTTGCCCGCCGAAGCGCTGCTGGTGGTGCGCGACGGGCCGAATGGCTGCTGGGTGAGTCGCCAGGGCAAGGCCGAGCATGTGCCGGGTTTCAAGGTGCAGGCGGTGGACAGCAACGGCGCGGGCGATGCCCATGCCGGTGTGTTTCTGGCGGGGCTGGCCAAGGGCTTGCAACCCTCGCAAGCAGCGCGTCGCGCGAATGCGGCAGCCGCTTTGGCGGTAACGCGTTGGGGGCCGGCGACTTCACCCGGTACTGACGAAGTGGATGCGTTGTTGGCAAAATAGGCGCTTACCCGCACGGAATAAGCCCATGACCCAGAATATCTACGACACCCCGGCCTTCTTCGAGGGCTACAGCAAGATGGGCCGCTCGGTCGAAGGCCTGGCCGGTGCGCCGGAGTGGCCTGCCTTGCAGGCTTTGCTACCGCCGATGCGTGGCTTGCAGGTGGTGGACCTGGGCTGTGGCTATGGCTGGTTCAGCCGCTGGGCCGAGGAACAGGGCGCTGCGCAGGTGCTGGGGTTGGACGTGTCGCAGAAGATGCTGGCGCGGGCCAATGAAATGACTTCGGCGGCGACCATCACCTATGCAATCGCCGACCTGGAACAGCTCGACCTGCCGGCGGGCGCATTCGACCTGGCCTACAGCTCCCTGGCGTTCCATTACATCGTCGACCTCCAGGGGCTATTTGCGCGCATCCACCAGGCCCTGGTACCGGGCGGGCGCCTGGTGTTTTCCATCGAGCACCCGATCTTCATGGCGCCGCGTAATCCGGGGTGGCTGGTTGATGACCAGGGGCGCAAAAGTTGGCCGGTGGACGGCTATCAATTGGAAGGGCCACGGGTGACCCATTGGCTGGCCGATGGCGTGATCAAGCAGCACCGCACCTTGGGCACGTTGCTCAATCTGCTGATACAGGCGGGGTTTACGCTCAACCACATTGAAGAATGGGGGCCGAGCAAAGCGGACCTGATGGCGAGGCCCGAACTGGCCGAAGAACAAGAGCGTCCAATGATGCTGCTAGTGTCGGCTCAGTGCTGATGTGCGCTGCGCACTGCACATCAAAGTGTGGGAGCGGACTTGCCCGCGATGACGGTAGATCAGCCACAAAAAGAGTGACTGATGCGACGCCATCGCGGGCAAGCCCGCTCCCACATTTGATCTTCGTCTAGTTCAAACGGTGCCTTCGCCTTCCAGCTTGCGCGCCTCATCAACGCCCGAGGCGGTCAGCTTGATCGGCAGGTTCAACGAATATTCACCGGCGTCGTCGGTGGTCACATGCCCATCCTTGATAAACCCGCGGTCTTGCAGAAATGCCAGCACACTGGCCACCACCTTTTCGCCGCGGTAGTTATCCAGCACCTCCTTGCCCAGACCGTTGGGGTGGGCGTGCAGCAGGCGGGTGAGGACTTCTTTTTCAAGGTTTCTATCGACGTTCATGCGTACCTCTTCACTGGGAAATGATCGGGTGTCGGTGTTGCTATCGATGCATCAAGGCGCAGGTTGTTTTGGCGCGCCCGGGATGTTGCTGTCATCGCCCTTGTTGATGGTGGGCTCTTTATTGACACCAGGGCCCATTTTGCCGTTACCGACTGCAGCCGGTGCCTGACGTTGGGTATCGGCGCCTTTGGTGCGAGGGTCTGCGCCGTTATCGATAATCGCGCCACCGTTGGTTTCCATCCCTGTGCCCATCGAATCCTGAGACTCCTTGGTAGCAGGGTTGGTGGTGCCGGTGGATGAGGTGGCGGCAACGGCACTCAATGAGGCGGCGGACAGCAGGCCGGTGAGGGCGAGGGCAGCAAATTTGGAATTCTTCATGAGGGGTGTCTCCATATGATTAATGTCCTTACCCCTTATTGGTCCGCCCCAGTTTGCGGTTCGTGCCTTGATGGCGACGAACGGTGCTAATTCACCTGTAAGATTTTGTTAGCCGAACGCTGGCGCCAGATCAGTCGCGCCACCGTGATCAACCAGTTGAACAAGGCCACGGCCAACACACTCGCCAGCAGCGTCGGCAGCCCAGAGTCGACAATGATTTTGCCCGCCAGCAGCGGAAAGCCGAACACCCCGACAAAGTACGCCAGGCTGAACAGCAGCAAGGCTTGTGACGTCGTTCCAGGCGGTGCTTCATTGGCCACCAGCCCATTGATCACCGAGTACGTCAGGCCGTAACCCACGCCCAGCGTGCCGGCTGCCAACAGGTAACTGAGGTTGCCACTCACGCCAAACGCAAACAGCGCGATCGAGCCGAGCATGATCCCGGACAGCACGCAGGCGGCCCAGTACGCATCGCGCTTGACCACGTGGCCGGCGATCAACAGCCGGCTGGTAATGGCGGCGCTCAGGAAGCCGCCAAAGAACAACGAATAGTCCAACCCCTGCGCAGCCGCGTAGCTGGTTTGAAACGATGAAAGCCCACCAAACACACAGCCGCCCAGGCCGACCATCAGGATCGCAAACGCGGCTTTGGATGACAGCACGCGGCGGCTGGACGCCCAGGAAATCTTCGAGGTGGGCGCATTCGCGTGATGGTTGAGTTGTGCGCCCATTCGCCAGAACATCAGGACGCCGACCAGACTGGCCAGGCCGGCGATATAGAAGGCTGCTGTCAGCGGTAGGCCCAGCGCGTCGGCGGCACGGCCGAGCAAAGGGCCGGAGCCGATCCCGCTCAACATACTGCCCGACAGCAGTGCAAAATATTTGGCCCGCTGCGCCGATTGCACCAGCAGCGTCACGATGATCGGCCCCAAGGTGTAGAACACGCCCCAGCCCAACCCAAGCGACAGACCGAACAGCATCAAGCCCTGGCCAAACCCGGGTGTCAGGGCAAACCCCAGGCACGCCACCACCAGCAATACGCCCATGCCCGCAATCGCGCGCGCCGCACCGACCGCATCGGCCAAGTGCCCGCAGAACAGCACTGCCACGAACGTACTGAGCATCGCCATGGAGATCACGCTGCCGGCGTCGTGTTCATTGCCGCCGCGCGAGTGGATTAGCAGCGACAGCAAAAACGTCGAGCCATAGGACAGTGACAACAGGAAGCTGGCGAGGCAGAAAAAGGCGAACAGTTTGGTATTCACGGCGGGTGTGGAAGGCATCGGGCGACCTTGCAGTTATCAGCATGCAGTTATTAGCGTCATGCCCGACTGTTTACCATGCCCGTGCATGGCGAATGTTGCGTGGTTGGTGGTACTTGCTTTACGCGTGGCCGGAGTAAACAAATTGCACTGCAATCAGTCATCAAAGCGCCTTAGTATGTGGCCTTTGACATTGCCCAAGGCCCGCCCATGACCATCGAGATTCGCCCTGCCGTGCCCAGCGATGCTGCGCAGATCCTGACTTTCATCACTGAACTTGCCGAGTACGAAAAGGCCCGGCACGAAGTGATCGCCAGTGTGGTGGATATCGAGCGCAGCCTGTTCAGCGAGGGCGCCACCGCCCATGGCCTGATCTGTTCGCGGGATGGCCTGCCGATTGGCTTTGCGGTGTTCTTTTTCAGTTACTCCACCTGGCTGGGCAGCAACTGCCTGTACCTCGAAGACCTCTACATCAACCCCGAGCAACGTGGCGGCGGGGCGGGCAAGAAGCTCTTGCGGCACCTGGCCAAGATCGCCTGCGACAACGGTTGCGGGCGTTTCGAGTGGAGCGTGCTGGACTGGAACGAGCCGGCGATTGCCTTCTACAAGTCCATCGGCGCCCAGCCGCAGGAGGAGTGGGTGCGCTATCGCATGGAGGGTAATGCACTGCGCGACTTTGCCCAGGGCTGAAACCCTTTTTCAAAAACACTGAAGGCCCACTGTGGGGGCGGGCTTGTGTGGGAGCTGGCTTGCCTGCGAAAGCATCACTTCGGTGTAACTGAAATACCGAGGTGTCCGTATCGCAGGCAAGCCAGCTCCCACAGAGATCGGCACCCCCATTTTTTTGCGTCACGTCTCACTATATGGGATGCAAATTTATATATTGAGATATTTCAAAAGATGGGTTTATAGTCGGCGGCATCAGCACTCACTACCAAAAATAAAACAGGTGAAGCGATGCAGCCCCAACCGTTGTCATTACCCGCCGTGCCCGAACCCACCTATGGCGAGCGGCTGAAAAACAAAGTGGTGATCATCACCGGTGCCGCTCAAGGGATAGGCGAGGCGATCGTCGCCTGCTTCCAGGCCCAGCAGGCACGGCTGGTGATTGCGGATATCCAGGCCGAAAAGGTTGAGCAAGTCGCCGCCCACTGGCGCGAACGCGGCGCTGAGATTGTCGCGCAGGCCGTCGATATAACCTCCAAAGAGCAATGGCAGGCGCTAGTCAATGTGGCCATCGAGCGCTTTGGCCGTGTGGATGTGTTGATCAACTGCGCGGGCGTCAACGTGTTCCGTGACCCGCTGGAGATGACCGACGACGATTGGCGCCGCTGCTTCGCCATCGACCTCGACGGTGCCTGGTTCGGCTGCCGCACCGTGTTGCCGCACATGATCGAGCAGGGCATCGGCAACATCATCAACATCGCCTCCACCCATTCCAGCCACATCATTCCCGGCTGTTTTCCCTATCCGGTAGCCAAGCATGGCCTGCTCGGTCTCACCCGCGCCCTCGGCATCGAATACGCACCCAAAGGCATCCGCGTGAATGCCATCGCACCGGGCTATATCGAAACCCAGCTCAACGTCGATTACTGGAACGGCTTCCCTGACCCGCATGCCGAGCGCCAGCGCGCCTTCGATTTGCACCCGCCCAAGCGCATCGGCCAACCGGTCGAGGTGGCGATGACGGCGCTGTTTCTGGCCACCGACGAGGCGCCCTTTATCAACGCAACCTGCCTGATGATCGATGGCGGGCGTTCCGTGATGTACCACGACTAACAACAATCAAGAGAGGTGGTTCATGTTCAAGAAGACGTTAGGCGCCGTGGCGCTGGCGATGGCCTTCAGCGGTTTTGCAGCGGCCGAAGAAGTGAAGATCGGCTTCCTGGTCAAGCAGGCCGAAGAGCCTTGGTTCCAGACCGAATGGGCCTTTGCCGAAAAGGCCGGTAAGGACCAGGGCTTCACCGTGATCAAGATCGCCGTGCCCGACGGCGAGAAAACCTTGTCCGCCATCGACACCCTCGCCGCCAACGGCGCCAAGGGGTTTGTGATCTGCCCGCCGGACGTGTCCCTCGGCCCAGCGATCATGGCCAAGGCCAAGCTCAACGGCTTGAAAGTGCTGGCGGTGGATGACCGCTTCGTCGATGCCAAGGGCAAGCCCATGGAAGACGTGCCTTATGTGGGCCTGGATGCCTACAAGATCGGCCAGAAGCAAGGCGAGGCCATGGCCGCCGAAGCCAAGCATCGTAACTGGGACTGGAAGGACACCTACGCCGTCATCAACACCTTTGACGAGCTGGAAACCGGCAAAAAACGCACCGACGGTTCGGTCGAAGGCCTCAAGGTCGCCGGCTTGCCCGCTGACCACATCCTGTTCAGCGCGCAGAAAACCCTCGACGTGCCAGGCAGCATGGATTCCACCAACTCGGCGCTGGTAAAGCTGCCGGGCACCGCGAAAAACCTGATCATCGGCGGCATGAACGACAGCACCGTGCTGGGCGGCGTGCGCGCCACCGAAAGCGCCGGTTTCAAGGCGGCCAATGTGATTGGCGTGGGCATCAATGGCACTGATGCGATTGAAGAGTTGAAGAAAACCGACACCGGCTTCTACGGCTCAATGCTGCTCAGCCCCGATGCATCCGGCTACAAAACCGCCACGGCGATGTTCGAGTGGGTCACTAAAGGCACCGAGCCTGCCAAGTTCACCGCCCTGGATAACGTAACCCTCATCACCCGCGCCAACTTCAAGGAAGAGTTGAGCAAAATCGGTCTGTGGAAATGACCGGCGCGGCCTTGCGTTTCAACGGCATCGGCAAGGAGTTTCCCGGGGTCAAGGCGCTGGCGCAGATCAGCTTTGAAGCGCGGCCGCACTCGGTGCATGCGCTGATGGGCGAGAACGGCGCGGGCAAGTCCACGCTGCTCAAGATCCTCGGCGGTGCCTACACGCCCAGCAGCGGCACGGTGCAGATCGGCGAGCAGGTCATGGCGTTCAAGAACGCCGCCGACAGCATCGCCAACGGCGTGGCGGTGATTCACCAGGAGCTGCATCTGGTGCCGGAAATGACCGTGGCCGAGAACCTGTTTCTCGGGCATTTGCCGTCGCGTTTCGGCGTGGTCAATGGCGGCCAGCTGCGCAAGCAGGCGTTGGCGTGCCTTAAAGGCCTGGCCGATGAAATCGATCCCCAAGAGAAGCTCGGGCGCTTGTCCCTCGGCCAGCGCCAACTGGTGGAAATCGCCAAGGCGTTGTCCCGTGGTGCCCATGTGATTGCTTTTGACGAACCCACCAGCAGCCTGTCGGCGCGGGAAATCGACCGCTTGATGGCGATCATCACGCGCCTGCGCGATGAGGGCAAAGTGGTGCTGTATGTGTCGCATCGCATGGAAGAAGTGTTCCGTATTTGCGATGCGGTGACGGTGTTCAAGGACGGCCGTTATGTGCGCACTTTTGACGACATGGCCACACTGACTCACGACCAGTTGGTGACCTGCATGGTCGGGCGCGATATCCAGGATATCTACGATTACCGCCCGCGCGAACGCGGTGAGGTGGCGCTCAAGGTTAACGGTTTGCTTGGGCCTGGCCTGCGCGAAGCGGTCAGCCTGCAGGTGCACAAGGGCGAGATTCTCGGCCTTTTCGGGCTGGTGGGCGCCGGGCGTACCGAGCTGTTTCGTTTGCTCAGTGGCCTGGAACGCGCAACGGCCGGGCAGTTGGAGTTGTTTGGGCAAGCCCTGCCATTACATTCACCACGCGATGCCATCGCCGCCGGTGTGCTGCTGTGCCCGGAGGACCGCAAAAAGGAAGGCATCATCCCGCTGTCCAGCGTGGCCGAGAACATCAACATCAGTGCGCGTGGCGCGCATTCGACCTTTGGCTGGCTGTTGCGTGAAGGCTGGGAGAAGGGCAACGCCGACAAGCAGATCAAGGCGATGAAAGTCAAAACGCCGAACGCCGAGCAGAAAATCATGTACCTGTCCGGCGGCAATCAACAGAAGGCCATTCTTGGCCGCTGGCTGTCGATGCCGATGAAAGTGTTGCTGCTGGATGAGCCTACACGCGGCATCGATATCGGCGCCAAGTCGGAGATCTACCAGATCATTCATAACCTTGCGGCCAGCGGCATTGCGGTGATTGTGGTGTCCAGCGACCTGATGGAAGTGATGGGCATCTCTGATCGCATCCTGGTGATGAGTGAAGGCGCGCTGACTGGCGAGTTGACCCGCGACCAGGCGGATGAAGCGAAGCTGTTGCAACTGGCTCTCCCGCGTTCGCGGGCTTGAAGAATTCGAGGGTATAGGTATGTCACAGGTAAAAACTGCAAAGGGCTTTTGGCCGGGTTTCAACCAACGTAAATTTCTCGATGATTGGGTGATGCTACTCGCGGCATTGAGCATCTTTGTGCTCAGCGCGCTGTTTATCGACAACTTCCTCTCGCCGCTGAATATGCGCGGGCTGGGCCTGGCGATTTCGACGGTGGGCATCGCTGCGTGCACCATGCTGTTCTGCCTGGCGTCGGGGCATTTCGACTTGTCAGTCGGCTCGGTGATCGCCTGTGCCGGTGTGGTCGCGGGGATTGTGATTCGTGACACCGACAGTGTGGTACTCGGCGTGTCCGCTGCGTTGGCCATGGGCCTGGTAGTGGGGCTGATCAACGGCATCGTGATCGCCAAGCTGCGCATCAACGCGTTGATCGCAACCTTGGCGACCATGCAGATCGTGCGCGGGCTGGCCTATATCTTTTCCAACGGCAAGGCGGTCGGCGTGATGGACGAACGCTTCTTTGTGTTCGGCAACGGCCAACTGATGGGCGTGCCGGTGCCGATCATCATCACCGTGTTGTGCTTTGTGTTCTTCGGCTGGCTGCTCAACTACACCACCTACGGGCGCAACACCATGGCCATCGGCGGCAACCAGGAAGCGGCGTTGCTGGCCGGGGTGAATGTCGACCGCACCAAGATCATCATCTTTGCCGTGCACGGCTTGATCGGCGCATTGGCCGGGGTGATCCTCGCCTCGCGCATGACCTCGGGCCAGCCGATGATCGGCCAGGGCTTCGAGCTGACGGTGATCTCGGCGTGTGTGCTGGGCGGTGTGTCGTTGAGCGGCGGTATCGGCATGATCCGCCATGTGATTGCCGGGGTGTTGATTCTGGCGATCATCGAGAACGCGATGAACCTGAAGAACATCGACACGTTTTACCAGTATGTGATCCGGGGCTCGATCCTGCTCTTGGCGGTCATCATCGACCGCATGAAGCAACGCTGAACTCTCGCCCTATGAAGATCCAAATGTGGGAGCTGGCTTGCCTGCGATAGCGGTGAGTCAGCTAATTATTTGTAGGCTGATGCACCGCCATCGCAGGCAAGCCAGCTCCCACAATGGATCTCCTCTGTTCAGCAGGGCTGCATTTGCCATAATGGCGCCGTTTTCGTACTTCCCAATAGGCCCGATATGCAGGAAAACGCCCACATCCCCGTCAAAGACGCCGCCCCCACCGGCACCCAGACCCTGCTGCGTGGCCTGGGCGTGGTGCAAGCGGTGGCGGCGGGTGCGCGCGATTTGAAAGAGATCGCCAGGCGCATCGGCACCACCCGCAGTACCACCCACCGGCTGGCCAGTTGCCTGGTTGAGGAGCGTTACCTGCGTGTGGTGCCGCAAGTAGGTTATTTGCTCGGGCCGAAACTGATCGAACTGGGTTTTCAGGCCCGTGACGAACTGCCGCTGGTGACCCTGGCGGTGCCGTACCTGGATGAACTGTCGGCGCTGACTGGCGACACCATCCACTTGGCGATTCGTGAATACGACGATGTGCTCTACCTGCACAAGAACCCCGGCCGCTACGGCCCGGAAATGCGCTCGCGAGTCGGCCATCGCATGCCGCTGGCGCGCACCGGTGTGGGCAAGGCAATGTTGCTGGATGACTCTGTGCAGGAGTGGCAGCGCCTGTATGAAGCCAGCCTGCCCGCCGAGGGCAAGAGCCAGCAATGGCCAGCGCACCCGGAGCAATCCTGGGCGCAGTTCGAGCAGCGCATGCGCGAATACGTGGAGGGTGGGTATGCGTTCGACCTGGAAGACAACGAACCGTCGATCCGTTGTGTGGCGGCACCGGTGCGCGATGCCAGCCGGCGAATCGTCGCCGGCATCAGCATCGCCAGTACCGTGCCCTACATGCCGCTGGAAAAGATGGCCGAGCTGATCCCTGTGATCAAGCAGGTCGCAGCGCGGCTGTCAGCGGAGTTGGGCGCTAAGGCCTGATCAGGCCTTCAAGGTCGCCATGTCGATGACAAAGCGGTACTTCACATCGCCGGCGATCATGCGGGTGTAGGCCTCGTTGATCTGGCGGATATCGAGCATTTCAATGTCACAGGTGATGTTGTGCTCGGCGCAGAAATCCAGCACTTCCTGGGTTTCGGCAATGCCGCCGATCAACGAACCGGCCAGCACTTTACGGCCCAGCACCAGCTTGGCAGCGTTCACCGGTGGGTCGACCGGTTCGATCAAGCCAACCAGGATATGCACGCCGTCAAAGCGCAGCACGTCGAGGTAGGGGTTCAGGTCGTGTTGCACCGGAATGGTGTCCAGCAGGAAATCGAAGCTGCCGGCGGCGGCTTTCATCTGCTCGGCATCGGTGGACACGATGACATGGTCGGCACCCTGGCGACGGCCTTCTTCAGCCTTGCTCGCGGAGCGGGTGAACAGCGTCACTTCTGCGCCCATGGCCTTGGCGAACTTGATGCCCATGTGGCCCAGGCCACCCATGCCCAGCACGCCGACTTTGTCGCCAGCCTTCACGCCGTAGTGCTTGAGTGGCGAGTAGGTGGTGATGCCTGCGCACAGAATCGGCGCGGCGCTGGCCAAGTCGAGCTTGGCCGGGATCTTCACCACGAAGTGCTCACTGACCACGATGCTGTCGGAGTAGCCGCCCATGGTGTTGCTGCCATCCACCCGGTCCGGGGTGGCGTAGGTCATGGTCGGGCCTTCGAGGCAGTACTGCTCAAGGTCCGCATGGCAAGCGTCGCAGTGGCGGCACGAATCAACCATGCAGCCCACGCCGACCAGATCGCCGACTTTGTGCGCGGTCACGCTGGTGCCGACGGCGGTGACTTTGCCGACGATCTCATGGCCAGGCATCAGCGGGTACACGGCGATGCCCCACTCGTTGCGTGCCTGGTGGATGTCGGAGTGGCATACGCCGCAGTACAGAATCTCGATGGCTACATCGTCGGCGCGCGGGCTGCGGCGTTCGAAGGACATGGGGGCGAGGGGAGTGGTGGCCGACTGGGCGGCATAACCGATGGCGGTGTACATACAGAAACCTCGCAAAAGGATTGACTAGGGAGGCGGCGTATTTTCCGCGCAGGGCCGGGATGCGGCCATGGCGATTGCTCCGAACCTCATGCCTATTCGTCCGGGAGTGCCCTGTGTTTGGATTCATGTGCGCTCAGACCTGCGATGATGCTCTTATCCCTTTTTAACGAAGTTTTTTGCCATGTTGTTGACCCGCCATCTCGATGCCAACGCCACGCTGGTTGCCTTGATTGAGGACCTCACGCCCTGCGACGGTTTCTCCCCGACGTACCTGCCCGGTGTGAAGGTATTGCGCGCCAGTTGCGACGTGGCACGCGGCCCGCAGATCTACGAACCGAGCCTGATGTTCGTGGCCCAAGGCAGCAAGGTCGCCTATTTAGGCCCACGCACACTGGAGTATGGCGCCGGGCACTACCTGATCCAGGCGATGCCGGTGCCGTTCGAATGCGAAACCTTTGCCATGGCGCCCGACGCGCCGCTGTACGGGGTTACCGTGGGGATTGATCGCGTGGTGCTCGGCGAACTGGTCATGGCCATGGGCATGCAGGCCGGGCCGCCGCCGACGGCGCAGACATTGGAATCCATGAGCTCGGTGATGCTCGATGATGCAATGCGCGGCAGCGTCGAACGGCTATTGCAGTGCCTGCACGATCCGCTGGAAAGCCGGATCATGGGCCCGGCGCGGGTCCGGGAAGTGTTGTTTACCGCATTGCGCGGGCCACAGGCGGATGTGCTGCGTGCCTTGGTGGAACAACAGGGGCAGTTTTCGCGCATCGCCACCTCGTTGCATCACCTGCATGCCCATTACGCCGAGCCGCTGAACATTGAGACGTTGGCCGGGTATGCGCATATGAGTGCGTCGACTTTTCACGAGCACTTCAAGCGTTGCACGCTGTTATCGCCGGTGCAGTATTTGAAGCGCTTGCGGTTGTTGAAGGCTCAGCAGTTGCTGCTGGTGGAAGGCTTGGGCGTGGCGCAGGCGGCGCATAACGTGGGGTATCAGAGTACGTCGCAGTTCAGTCGCGAATATAAGCGTTACTTCTTGCGTAACCCGGGTGAAGAGCGGGTCGCCTGACACAACGCGGTCAAAACTGTGGGAGCTGGCTTGCCTGCGATAGCGCAGTATCAGTCAACCAATCTTTAGCTGACCCACCGCTATCGCAGGCAAGCCAGCTCCCACAGTTGATTTATGTTGGCCATAAAAAAGGCTCCCGTTTGGGAGCCTTTTTTGTTCAAGCAACTGCCTTACATATTCGGGTAAGTTGGCCCACCCGCGCCTTCCGGCGTCACCCACGTGATGTTCTGCGAAGGGTCCTTGATGTCACAGGTCTTGCAGTGCACGCAGTTCTGGGCGTTGATCTGGAAGCGCTTCTCACCGTCTTCCTTGGTGATCACTTCATACACGCCAGCCGGGCAGTAGCGCTGCGCCGGTTCATCGTAGAGCGGCAGGTTGGTGCCGATCGGGATGCTTGGGTCTTTGAGCTTCAAGTGGCACGGCTGCTCTTCTTCGTGGTTGGTACCGGAGATGAACACCGAGCTCAGCTTGTCGAAGCTCAGTTTGCCGTCGGGTTTTGGGTAGTCGATCTTCTTGCTGTCCTTGGCGAGCTTCAGGCAGGCGTAATCCGGCTTGGTGTCGTGCAAGGTAAACGGCATTTTGCCGCCGAGGATGTTCTGGTCAAACCAGTTGAAGCCGGCGCCGATGATCGGGCCGAACTTGTGCATCGCCGGGCCGAAGTTGCGGCTGGCGAACAGCTCTTCGTAGAGCCAGCTGGCCTTGAAACCGTCGACGTAGTTGGTCAGTTCGTCACCGCCTTCGGAGTCCGCGAACAGGCGCTCGGCCACGGCGTCGGCAGCGAGCATGCCGGACTTCATCGCGGTGTGGCTGCCTTTGATCTTGGCCACGTTCATGGTGCCCAGGTCGCAGCCGATCAAGGCGCCGCCTTTGAAGACCATCTTCGGCAACGAGTTGATGCCGCCTTTGGCCAGGGCACGCGCGCCGTAGCTGACGCGTTTGCCGCCTTCCAGGTATTGCGCCAGCACCGGGTGGTGCTTGAGGCGCTGGAACTCATCGAACGGCGACAGGAAGGTGTTGCTGTAGGACAGGTCGACGATCAGGCCGACAACCACCTGGTTGTTTTCCAGGTGATAAAGGAACGAGCCGCCGGTGTTCTCGTTGCTCATGATGTCCAGCGGCCAGCCGGCGGTATGAACCACCAGGCCAGGCTGATGCTTGGCCGGGTCGATTTCCCAGATTTCCTTGAGGCCGATGCCGTAGTGCTGGGCGTCGGCGTCGCTGTCCAGGTTAAAACGCTGGATCAGTTGCTTGCCGATGTGGCCACGGCAACCTTCGGCGAACAGCGTGTACTTGCCACGCAGCTCCATGCCTGGGGTGTACACGCCTTCTTTTGGATGGCCTTCGCGGTCGACGCCGAGGTCGCCGGTGATGATCCCGCGCACCACGCCGTTCTCGTCGAACAGCGCTTCCTGGGCGGCGAAGCCTGGGTAGACTTCTACGCCCAGGTTCTCGGCCTGCTGGGCCAGCCAGCGGCACAGGTTGCCCAGGGAGATAATGTAGTTGCCTTCGTTGTGCATGGTCTTGGGCACAAAGAAGTCAGGCACCTTGGTGGAAGCTTCAGGGCTGCGCAGTACATAGATGTCGTCGCGCACAACCGGGGTATTGAGCGGAGCGCCGAGTTCCTTCCAGTCCGGGAACAGTTCGTTCAGGGCGCGTGGTTCGAACACGGCACCGGAGAGGATGTGAGCGCCGACTTCGGAGCCTTTCTCGACCACGCAGACGCTGATTTCTTTACCGGCTTCGGCGGCCTTCTGCTTCAGTCGGCAGGCGGCAGACAGGCCTGCCGGGCCAGCGCCGACGATGACCACGTCGAATTCCATGTATTCGCGTTCCACAGGCTATCTCCTACTCAAGGCTCAACAGGCTTTTTTTTCTAATGGATGGAGGTTCGGTGTCGTCTTGCAACAACGGCAAGACCCACCTTTCTCTCTAGGTGGCGCATTATATCTACACCACTGGCAGCGTCCAATACAAACGTTTGTTTGAATTGCTCGCAGGCTAGGTAAATCAAAGCAACGCGGCTTATGACTGGCTATTTTGGCGTATTGACCAGAATAGGCGTTCCGGTCAATATACGGTCGGTTTTGCGCTTACCGTAGGCAGACAGCAGGTTTCAAGAGCACGTCCAAAAGCAAGACAGGTGACGCGTGCCTAAACAATGGTGCGCAGTTTACACACTGCGATAAAGAATGACCTCTCAGTCACCCCTGACGAACGGTCATCATTTCCCCATCGCTAAGTCATCCGCCGAAGTTTTTGGAGGTGCCCTTGTGTGCCGATGAGCATCAACCGCCAGGTTCGCCTAGGCGACTTTCTTTTCACCGGAGAGTAACGAGGAATCCATGAAGGTTCTTGTAGCTGTCAAACGCGTTGTCGATTACAACGTGAAAGTTCGCGTCAAGGCGGACAATTCCGGCGTCGACCTTGCTAACGTCAAAATGTCGATGAACCCTTTCTGTGAAATCGCTGTGGAAGAAGCTGTACGCCTGAAAGAGAAAGGCGTGGCGACTGAAATCGTGGTGGTTTCCATCGGCCCTACCACTGCTCAAGAGCAGCTGCGTACCGCCCTGGCCCTGGGCGCCGACCGCGCCATTCTGGTTGAGTCGGCTGAAGACCTGACCTCCCTGGCCGTGGCCAAGTTGCTCAAGGCCGTTGTCGACAAGGAACAGCCTCAGCTGGTGATCCTCGGCAAACAAGCCATCGACAGCGACAACAACCAGACTGGCCAGATGCTGGCTGCGCTGACCGGTTACGGCCAGGGCACCTTCGCTTCCAAAGTCGAAGTGAGCGGCGACAGCGTCGCTGTGACCCGTGAAATCGACGGCGGCGCACAGACCGTTTCGTTGAAACTGCCGGCCATCGTCACCACCGACCTGCGTTTGAACGAGCCGCGCTATGCGTCCCTGCCAAACATCATGAAAGCCAAGAAGAAGCCGCTTGAGTCGGTGACTCCAGAAGCTTTGGGCGTTTCCACCGCCTCTACCAACAAGACCGTCAAGGTTGAAGCACCGGCTGCACGCAGCGCGGGCATCAAGGTCAAGTCGGTGGCTGAATTGGTCGAGAAACTGAAAAACGAAGCGAAGGTGATCTGATCATGGCTATCCTCGTAATCGCCGAACACGACAACAAGGTGCTGGCCCCGGCCACGCTGAACACCGTGGCCGCTGCCGCTAAAATCGGTGGCGACATTCACGTGCTGGTAGCTGGCCTTGGCGCTGGCGCCGTGGCTGAAGCCGCTGCGAAAATCGCGGGCGTGAGCAAAGTCCTGAACGCTGATAACGCCGCCTACGCGCATCAGTTGCCAGAAAACGTTGCTCCGCTGGTAGCTGAGCTGGGCGCTGGCTACAGCCACATCCTGGCTGCTGCTACCTCCAACGGCAAAAACATCCTGCCACGCGTTGCTGCGCAGCTGGACGTTGACCAGATCTCCGAGATCATCTCGGTCGAAAGCGCTGACACCTTCAAGCGCCCGATCTACGCCGGTAATGCTATCGCCACCGTACAGTCCAACGCTTCGGTCAAAGTCATCACCGTGCGTGCCACCGGTTTCGACCCGGTTGCCGCTGAAGGTGGTTCGGCTGCCATTGAAGCTGTGGCTGCTGCCCACGACGCTGGCACTTCCAGCTTTGTTGGCGAAGAGCTGGCCAAGTCGGATCGCCCTGAGCTGACCGCTGCCAAAATCGTCGTTTCCGGCGGCCGCGGCATGCAGAACGGTGACAACTTCAAACACCTGTACGCCCTGGCCGACAAGCTGGGCGCTGCGGTCGGCGCTTCCCGCGCGGCCGTCGACGCAGGTTTCGTACCCAACGACATGCAGGTCGGCCAGACCGGCAAAATCGTTGCGCCACAGCTGTACATCGCCGTCGGTATCTCCGGCGCGATCCAGCACTTGGCCGGTATGAAAGACTCCAAGGTGATCGTTGCGATCAACAAGGACGAAGAAGCGCCAATCTTCCAAGTGGCTGATTACGGCCTGGTTGCGGACTTGTTCGAAGCCGTACCAGAGCTTTCGAAGCTGGTCTAATCCAGTTGCTTCACTTATAAAGAGCCCGGTCTTGTGACCGGGCTTTTTTTTGCCCGGCTTTTTTGAACATCGGAGAAACCGCCATGGATCTGCGTCCCGTATTGCTGGCACTGACACTTGGATTGGCGCTACTGCCTGGCCTCGCGCTGGCTGCCGGCAAGTGTGAGCGCCTGGTGATTACCGGCAGCCCGGACGCGCCGCCGTTGCTGTGGCGTGACCCTCAAGACCCAACGCACCTGATCGGCGCCACGGCTGATGTACTGCAACAAATCGGCAAGGACCTGGGCCTTAAAATCGACCTGCTTTACGGCGGCAAACGCTCCCTGGCCCTGGATGAAGTGCGCAGCGGGCGCATGGACATCCTCGCCGATGCGCCGCTGAACCTCGGCGAGCTGGAAACCCTCGACTACATCCATCCGGCACTGGTGCAGATCGACTATCTGGTGTGGACGCGCAAGGATTCGCCGCTGGTCTACACCAGCGCTGAAGACTTGCACGGGCATAAAGGCGCGGTCTCCGAGCGTGCGCGCTTGAGCGCTGGTTTCGACACCTTCGCCGGCCAGCAGCTCAGCTTGCAACGCCTGCCCAACTTGACCCCGGCGTTCCAGAAACTGCTGCTGGGTGAAGTCGACTACGTGCTGGCCGGGCGCTACTCGGGCATGGCCATGGCCCAGACGCTGGGCATGAGCAACGACCTTGTCGCCCGTGAAATACCCGTCGACCAGCCCGGCCTGTACCTGGCGATTTCCCACAACTCCGCCTGCAACGATCCGTGGCTGCGCGGACAGCTGGCGAAAAAGATGACAGAATTACCCGCGTCTGGTGTCGCGCAAGCCGCTTTGCAGCGCAACCTCGAACGCTGGAAAGCGCAATTGCAGCAACCCGTCGGCACCCCAGCAAAGTAAGGATTTTCAGTGACTCTTCGACCTCTTTTCGCGGCCCTCGCCGTTGTCGCTCTGGCGGGATGTGCAGTTGATCCTGCGCCGAACGAACAAATACGCCTCACCCAGCAGGCCTTGGAACAGGCCAACGCCGTGGGCGCCAGCACCGATGAATCGCCTGAACTGAAACTGGCTGAAGACAAGTTCGCCAAGGCCCGGGCCGACATGGCCGACCAATCCTACAAAGATGCGCGCATGCAGGCCGAACAGGCCGAGCTGGACGCGCGTCTGGCTGAAGCGCGGGTATTGACGCGCAAAAGCCAGGAACAGTTGAACGTGCTTAACACCCGCATCGCCCGACTGCGCAAACAATTGCAGCTGGGAGAAGCCCAATGAGCCCGCTGATCCGTGGTTTGAGTTGTGTGTTGCTGCTGGGCAGCGCGGCAATGGGCGGTTGCGCCAGCCAACCCAACAGCGAGCAGGCGTTGCAGCAGGCCGGCAGCGACTTCCAGAAGGTCAAGGAAGACGCGAATGTGCTGCGTTTTGCGCCCAAGGATGTGATTCGTGCCGGCGAATCCCTGGCCCGCGCCGATCGCTTGTCCAGCTACTGGGGCAGCGGCCCCGACGTGGTGCATTACGCCTACCTGAGCCAGCGCTACAGTGAGATCGCCCGCGAACACACCGAGCAGGGGCTCAACGCCGAGCGCGGCACCAAGCTGGAGCTGGAACGCCAGCGCCTGCAATTGGCCCTGCGTGAGAGCAAGTTGGCGAGCGTGCAGCAGCAAGGCAAGTGGCTCGAAGAGCAAATCGCCAGCCTGACCACCACCCAGACCAATCGCGGCCTGGTCATGACGTTGGGCGATGTGTTGTTCGACACCGGTGACGCCGAGCTGCAAAACTCGGCCAACCGCACCGTGCTGAAAATTGTGCAGTTCTTGCAGTTGAACCCCAAGCGCGTGGTGCGCATCGAGGGTTATACCGACAACACCGGTGGCGAGCAGGAAAACCTCAAGCTGTCGCGCGACCGTGCGCAATCGGTGGCTGATGTGCTGATGGACCTGGGGATTGATGAAAAACGTATCCAGGTCGAGGGCTACGGTGACCAGTACCCGGTAGAGGCCAACGCCTCAGAGCGCGGCCGCGCGCAGAACCGCCGGGTGGAAATTGTGTTCTCCGACGAAAAAGGCCAGCTGGGCGCCGCTCGCTAAAAACCTGCATCGATCAGTGTGGGAGCTGGCTTGCCTGCGATGCAGGCGCCTCGGTATGTCAGGCAAACCGAGGCGATACTATCGCAGGCAAGCCAGCCCCCCACAGGTTGCCGCGTACACACAGAACCGATCATTGATCGGTTTTTTTATGCACCTTGCCCCTACAGTTTTCTCTATCACTGCCGCCCGCGCTCGACTATTGTGGCAACTGTCCCCGTACACTTCTAAACTGTGCCGGTATGTTTCACACAAAAATAAAATACCCGTGAAATCGAGTGCTGCGTCATGACCAATCTGTTGCTTTACCAACGTATCGCCCAGCAACTGGCTGAGGACATCCGGCGCGGTGTCTATCAACCCGGCGAGCGCGTGCCTTCGGTGCGCAAGATGAGCTCACAGCTCAACGTCAGCCACGCCACGGTGTTGCAGGCGTATGCGAACCTGGAAGACCAGGGGCTGATCCGCGCGCGGCCGCAGTCGGGTTATTACGTGCACCAGACGCCTGCGCTCACGGCGCCGACGCCGGATATCGCCCGGGTTGAGCGTCCGGGGTTGGTCACGCGCAGCAGCATTATCCAGCAGGTATTGGTCGAGTCGCGCCGCGAAGGCGTGTTCCCGTTGGGTGCGGCCGTGCCGAGTGTCGATTATTTGCCGGTGCGCGCGTTGCACCAGCAACTGGCCAAGGTCACGCGCTTCCAAAGCCCACGGGCCTTCAGCTACATGTTCAGCCCGGGTTTTGAACCATTGCGCCGCCAGGTGGCGATTCGCATGCGCGATGCTGGCGTGGTAGTGGACCCCTCCGAAGTGGTGATCACCCACGGGTGCGTTGATGCGTTGCAGATGTCGTTGCGCGTACTGACCCGTCCGGGCGACCTCATCGCGGCTGAATCACCGACCTATTACGGCTTGCTGCAACTGGCCGACCTGCTGGGCCTCAAAGTCATCGAGATCCCCAGCGACCCGGCTACGGGCATGAGCCTTGAGGCGCTGCAACTGGCGGCCAACCAATGGTCGATCAAGGCCTTGGTGCTGACCACGCGCCTGAGCAATCCGCTGGGCGCGACCATGCCCGAGGAACGGCAGAAACAGTTGCTGCGCCTGGCCTCGGATTTCGATATCCAGATCGTCGAGGACGATATCTACGGCGAGCTGATGTTCGAACTGGGCCGCACCAAGGCGCTCAAAGCCTATGACCGCCTGGATCGGGTGATCTACTGCTCGAGTTTCTCCAAAACCCTGTCCCCCGGCGTGCGCATCGGCTGGATGATTGCCGGCAAGTACCAGCAGGAAATCCAGCGGCTGCAAATGTTCAGCACCCACTCGGCGTGCAGCGTCACCCAGATGGGTGTGGCGGCGTACCTGGAGAACGGTGGCTACGACCGGCACCTGCGCTACATCCGCCAGGAATACCGCAAGAACCTCAGCGCATTCCAGCTGGCGGTGCAGCAGTATTTCCCCGAAGGCACGCAGATGACCCGGCCGACCGGCGGCTTTATCCTGTGGGTCAGTTTGCCCGGCAGGGTCAATACCCAGGAACTGCACGTGCGTGCGCTGCAGCAGGGCATCAGCATTGCACCGGGAGTCATCTTCAGTAATACGGAACAGTTTAACCACTGTATTCGCCTTAACTGCGGCACGCCGTGGAACCGTGAGGCAGAGCGGGCGCTGATGACGCTGGGGATGTTGGCCAGCCAGTTGTGCCAGGAAACTGCGGCCGGGTTTTGAACCAGGGCTGAGGCGCGTAAAGGGGACACTCATGTTGACCGACTGATCAGCAGGCTTGTCATGCCGCGTTCAACAAGCGAGCATATGGCCCTCTGCCGTTAATGCTGTAGGCAATATGACCTCTATTTTTCGTGCTGTTGTGGTAATTGGCCTGTTGAGTCTGTGTAACGTCGGCATCGTCCTGGCGGCAGCCCCCGTGACTGAAAGCAAGCCCGCAGCCAATAGCCAGCAGAAGACTTCGGCGAAGAAACCGGCGCCGGTTAAAAAAGCCCCGGCGGCCAAGAAAAAAACCGGCGTCGTGAAAAAACGTGCACCGGTGGCGAGTAAATCCAAATCTGCCCACGAAGTAGCCCAGACCAAACTGCCACCGGCACAGTTGGACCTGTCCTTGCCAACCGAAATGGTCAGGCACTTGCAGCCCCTCGGCACTATGCCTAAACCCAAGAGCGTGCCGCTGTTGCCGCCGATGTTTGCGGAAAAACCCACCGACAACAGCGCGTTCCAGATCAATGGCCGCCTACTGAGCAACCAGATGCAGTTGCAGCTGCGTAACGAAGAGCGCCGCGACATTGAAGGCGCTGCGCTGGATTTCGAATT
Source organism: Pseudomonas sp. IPO3747 (assembly GCF_013385245.1). NCBI lineage: Bacteria > Pseudomonadati > Pseudomonadota > Gammaproteobacteria > Pseudomonadales > Pseudomonadaceae > Pseudomonas > Pseudomonas sp. IPO3747. The sequence continues at coordinate 408,424 of NZ_JACAQL010000004.1, read as the reverse complement.
CAAGCAATAAAATTGCGCGCTTAGGTGACGCACGCCCTCGACCATCTGTCGCAGACTGGTCGGTCACTTTTGTTTTGTGCGAAAAACCCCTGTTAGACCATTTTAAAACGGCTGTTTAAGGGCGTACTCTAGCCCGGCCATCCATATTGAGTCGTCGAGGACCTGCCGGTCATGAAATGCCGTGAAGGCTGTGGCGCATGCTGCATTGCCCCCTCCATCAGTTCACCGTTACCGGGAATGCCCAATGGCAAACCTGCGGGAGAACGTTGCCTGCACCTGTCGGTCGAACAGCTATGCCAGCTGTTCGGGCAACCGGAGCGGCCGGCGGTGTGCAGTGATTTCAAGGCAGACCTTGAGGTGTGCGGCAATGATCAGGCCGATGCGATCCGTTTGATCGGCTGGTGGGAGCAGATGACGGCGGCTTGATGGGCTTTACTATCGGAACTTCAAAAATAAGGAATACAACAATGGGTTCGTTGAAACGATTGGCTGTGTTGTGCGGTTTTACGGTGTTGTTTGCTGCCACTGCCCAGGCTGAAGATTGGCAAGTCGCCAAGGACGAAGACGGTATCAAAGTGTCCTTGAGCGAAATTGCCGGCTCCAAGTACAAGGCTTATCGCGGTGTCACCCTGATCAAAGCCCCCGTCGCCAAGATCCAGGCCCTGCAGGAAGACGTGGCCGGTGCCTGCGCCTGGATCCACGAATGCAAATCGCAAAAACTGCTCAAGACCGAAGGTGACAAGAGCTGGACCTACACTCAGTTCAAGGCGCCGTTTCCGGTGACCGACCGCGACTCGATCCTGGAGATCACCACCTCCAAGGCCGCCGACGGCACCGTGACCCGCAAACTGCTGGAAGTGCCGACTTATCAGCCCGAAGTCAAAGGTTACGTGCGCGTAGCCCAAGTGGACGGTTACTGGAAACTGGTGCCAAAGGGCGATAACCAGACCGAAGTCACTTACCAGGTGCACACCGAGCCAGGCGGCAGCGTGCCATCGTGGCTGGCCAACAAGTTCGTGGTGGACGCACCGTTTAACACCTTGAAAGCCTTGAAAGAACACGCTGAAAAATAAGCGCAGTTGATCCGGTGCCCGAGGCCTTGAGTGGAACGTTTGCCGACCGCTCAAGGTCCAGATAGATGTGAGCCCACACATGGGCTTTATCGAGGAGGCACCGATGCAAACGTGGCAGATTACCTTCGTAGATGATCACGGTGTAAAGACCGTGGAGCAGTTCGCCTGCGCGCAAAAGCCCAGCCTCGAAGATGCGGCACACATGATCCGCAACAAGCTCGTGCCCGTGGCCGCCGAACTTGATCTCAATGACCTGGAGGGCCGCAAGCCCGAGCCGACGGTCAAGATCCTCAAAGATCAGAACAGTATTCAAATCCTCGACATCTCACCCGCCGCCTGAACATTTCCTGTAGGACCACGAAACCCCTCTGGTGGAGGTGATAGCTTCGCGCTACTCTGCAATTGAGATCAGCGAATGAATCGCTAAGGTTTGGTCTTGTCAGCTACAGGCTTGTTTTCCAACGGTGTTGTATTTGTCGTAGCTCCCGCGCCAGTAGGGCGCGGGCTTCGGGAAGCACGGAAAGTCTATCCATCGGTTTGAGGAGGACGTTTCATGAGCACAGCCTATCAAGAAGACATCAGCACCAACGTACTGCGCCGGATGAAAGAAGGCGGGTTCGACTTCTCGCGTTTTCACCCCATCGAGTTCTACGCCATTTTCCCGGATGAGGAACGTGCGCGCAGGGCTGCGGGTCGCTTTCGCGGGGAATCCCTGAATGCCCAGGTCAGCGCGCGCGACGATGGCGCCTGGTACCTGGAATTGAGCAAAATCATGTTCGCAACCTACGACGGCATAGGAGACTTCGAGCAAGACTTTGAGGCGGTGGTGGAACCGCTGGGCGGCATCATCGAGGGATGGGGCGTCAAGCAGGAGGTGCGTGGGTTACCCATGTAGTGCGATTTGTATGAGTAAAGCAGCGTATCGGCTGACCTTAGGGTCGGCCGTTTTTGTGTGTGCTGTATGAAATCTCCTAACCGCCACCTCACTTTTCTTGCACCAAAAAAAAGCCACCCAAACAGGGTGGCCCAAAGGGAAGAGCGGTTCGCTGAAACTGTAGGACGTGTCCTGTTCAGCCGATGGGGGTGATTATCCGCAAGCGTGGGCGGGCAGTGAAATCAACTCTGGCTATGCTGTTGATAGTCAAAACCCGCATTACGATGAAGCGCGGGGCGTGACGGCGGGCATTCTACGCACCAGGAAGGTGCGAGTGGATTCCGTTATTTATTCAACTCACTGATTTTTAAGTGTTTATGCCGATGGCGCGGGCCTTGCAACACGGCTTGCGTCCGAGTGACAAGGAGTACGGCATGACCCGCACTTATTACGATGAAATGTACGACGGGGCAGGGCAGGTCCGGCCCCATTACCGCGAGTTCGCCCGCTGGTTGGCTGATACGCCCGCCGAACTGCTCGCGCAACGTCGGCGTGAAGCCGATTTGCTGTTCCACCGTGCCGGCATCACCTTCACCCTTTACGGGGACGAGCAGGGCACCGAGCGCCTGATCCCGTTTGACACCATCCCACGCAGCATTCCCGCCAGTGAATGGCGGATGGTCGAGCGTGGCTGCATTCAACGGGTCAAGGCGCTGAACCTGTTCCTGGCCGACCTGTACCACGGGCAACGCATCATCAAGGCCGGCATCATCCCCGCCGAACAAGTGCTGGCCAATGACCAATACCAACTGGCCATGCAGGGCTTGAACCTGCACCGTGATCTGTATTCCCACATCTCCGGCGTCGACCTCGTGCGCGACGGTGACGGCACGTACTACGTGCTGGAAGACAATTTGCGCACGCCAAGCGGTGTGAGCTACATGCTCGAAGACCGCAAGATGATGATGCGCCTGTTCCCGGAACTATTTGCGGCCCAGCGCATTGCGCCCATCGACCACTATCCCAACCTGCTGCTCGACACCCTGAAAAGCTCAAGCCCACTGGATAACCCAAGCGTGGTGGTGCTGACACCGGGGCGTTTCAACAGTGCGTTTTTCGAGCATGCCTTTTTGGCTCGTGAGATGGGCGTGGAACTGGTGGAGGGCGCCGACCTGTTCGTGCGTGATGACCGTGTGTTCATGCGCACCACCGACGGTCCCAAGGCGGTGGACGTGATCTACCGTCGCCTCGACGATGCTTTCCTCGACCCGCTGGCCTTCAACCCCGACTCGATGCTCGGCGTGCCCGGCCTGCTGGCCGCATACCGCTCGGGCAATGTGGTGCTGGCCAATGCGATCGGCACCGGGGTGGCGGATGACAAATCGGTGTACCCGTTTGTCACCGAGATGATCCGGTTTTACCTGGATGAAGAACCGATCCTGCAGAACGTGCCGACCTTTCAATGCCGCAAGCCTGATGAATTGTCCCACGTGCTGGCCAACCTGCCGGATCTGGTGGTCAAGGAAACCCAAGGCTCCGGCGGCTACGGCATGCTGGTCGGCCCAGCCTCCACTGCGGCGGAAATCGAAGCCTTCCGCGCCCGTATCAAGGCCAAACCCCACGCCTATATCGCCCAGCCGACCCTGTGTTTATCCACCTGCCCGACCTTTGTTGAAAACGGCATCGCGCCACGGCATATCGACCTGCGCCCGTTCGTCTTGTCCGGCAAGGAAACCCGCGTGGTCCCCGGCGGCCTGACCCGCGTAGCGCTGCGTGAAGGTTCGCTGGTGGTCAACTCGTCCCAGGGCGGCGGCACCAAAGACACCTGGGTGGTCGAGGATTGAACCATGTTGAGTAGAACTGCCTCGGATTTGTACTGGATGTCTCGCTACCTGGAGCGCGCGGAAAACCTCGCGCGCATGCTTGATGTCAGCTATTCGCTGTCGCTGATGCCCCAGGATGGACGCGGCGATGGCCTGCACGAACTGGCCATGCCGCTGCTGATCACCGGCACCCTCGATGATTACCACGCGCGTCACGGTGAGTTGCATGCCGAGCGCCTGCTGCACTTTTTCGCACTGGACGCGGCCAACCCGGCGAGCATCTACAGCTGCCTCGGCGCCGCGCGGGCCAGCGCCCATGCGGTGCGCGGGCGAATTACCGCTGACATGTGGGAAAACATCAACACCACCTGGCTGGATATTCGCGATATCGCCCGGCAAGGGCTTAGCCGTTATGGCATGAGCCGTTTTTGTGAATGGGTCAAGGAGCGCTCGCACCTGTTCCGGGGCGCCACCTACGGCACCATCATGCGTAACGATGCGTTTCGCTTTATTCGCCTGGGCACCTTTATCGAACGCGCCGACAACACCCTGCGGCTGCTTGACGCTCGCTACGAAATGGCCGGTGACCAAGCAGCCGTCGTCACCGACGGCACGGCCCACGCCTACTATCAGTGGAGCGCCCTGCTGCGCGCCTTGTCGTCGTTCGAGGCCTACACCGAGATCTACCGCGACGCGCCCGGCGCCCGGCAAGTGGCTGAATTACTGTTGCTACGCGCCGACGTCCCGCGCTCATTAAGGGCGTGCAGCGAAGAGATCGACCAGATCCTCGCCAGCCTGCCCGGCATCAACGGCCGTCCGGCCCAGCGCCTGGCCGCCGAGATGGACGCGCGCCTGCGCTTTACCGCCATTGACGAAATCATCGAGGAAGGCCTGCACGCCTGGCTGACCGACTTCATCCCCTTGGTGCGCCAGTTGGGCGACGCCATTTACAGTTCCTACCTGGAGGCCGCATGAGACTCTCCATCAGCCACGAAACCACCTACCACTACGAAGACCAGGTGCGCGCCAGCATTCAGTACCTGCGCCTTACGCCCCACGACAGCGAGCGCCAGCATGTGATCAGCTGGCAGCTGGATTTGCCGCGCCCGGTGCGCGCGCAAGTCGACCCGTTCGGCAATATCCTGCACGTGTTGACCCTGGATGAGCCCCACGATGCGATCATTATTGGCGCCCGAGGCCAGGTGGATATCGACGAGTTGCGTGAGGCGGAACACGAGAACCAGTCAGCGTTTCCGTTCCTGCGCAGCACGCGCCTGACAGAACCCGATGAAGCATTGCTGGGTTTTGCGCAACAGCACTGCCAGCAACGTCGCGATCGCAACGCGTTGATCGACCTGATGCACGCGCTCAACCAATCAATGGTCTACACGCCTGGCGCCACCGAAGTCGACACCTGCGCGGCCCAGGCCTTTGCCGGGCGTGCAGGCGTGTGTCAGGACCACACCCACGCGTTCCTGGCCTGCGCGCGCAGCCTGGGGATACCTGCGCGGTATGTGTCGGGGTATTTGTACACCGAAGACAGCACGCACCTGGCGAGCCACGCCTGGGCCGAAGCCTGGCTGGATGACGCCTGGTACAGCTTTGATGTGACCAACCAACTGGCCCGACCGGAGCGGCATTTGAAGCTGGCCGTAGGTTTGGATTACCTCGACGCCTGCCCGGTGCGCGGTATGCGCAGAGGCGGTGGGCATGAGCAAATGCATGCCAAGGTGTTCGTGGCGCCGACGCCGGTGATTTCGGTGCAGCAGCAATAGGCACAGCACTTTAAGTGTGGGAGCTGGCTTGCCTGCGATAGCAGTGGGTCAGCTACACCTGTGCGGGCTGGCAGGCCGCTATCGCAGGCAAGCCAGCTCCCACATTGGATTTGTGATGGGCTTAGGGTTGTTGCTTACGCCCCGCCATATGCTTCAAGTACCCCACCAGCAAATCCAACTCGCCATCGGGCAGCACACTGGCGTTAAACGCCGGCATCTTCGCCTGTGGCCAATGCCGCAAGCTCTGCGGGTCGCGGATGTAACGCTTGAGGAAATCCCCGCTGAAATACTCGGTGGGGTTGTAGGGAATATTCAAGTCCGGCCCCACCTGCGCATCGCCGGCGCCATTGAGCCGATGACACGCCAGGCAATTCTTCTGAAACAGCGCAAAGCCCTGGTTGACCGGGTCATTCGCCGCCAACTTCGGGTCAGGCAACAAGGCCGGAAAACGCTCAGCCACCGTCTTCAATTGCTTGATCTCGGACACCTGGAACGGCCACTGTTCAGGGCTGATATGCCCGGCTTGCGGGTCGGTCCATACCAGATAAAACGGCCCGGCACTCGGTTTACCGTCTGCCAGTGCAGGCCACGGCTGGGCCGGGTCTTCCACTGCCAGCCAGGCGCGGGCACCGTGTTTCTCCAGAAGCGGCGCGGCTGTCAGTTCTGCGGCGAACCCATCCAGGGCCACGGCTTGCAGATGGTTCGCAGGCGTGAGACCCGGTAGCAGAGAGGCCAGCGGCACGGCGCGATAGGTCATAGTGCGCTTGTAGGAAACGTCATCGACGATCTGCACCGTCTGCGCATCCGGGTGCTTGAGCAGCTCAGCGGTCTGCCAGGTCTTGCGGGTGTGGTCGAGTTCGATGGTCAATTGCGCGGCCGTTGCCGGCAGGGCCAACAGCAAAGCGAGGAAGGCAAGGATCGGTTTCAAGGGAGAGCCCGGTTCTAGGTGGCGGTGGCGCCCACAATACCGGAAAGCTGCGCGCAAAAAGACAGCCCCTGCAACAGGACCGCTATGCGCAATGTCCTGGCAGGTGCTGCCAAAAGCTGCAGTCCTGGTGCTGTGTGTGCACGGAATCTGGAGGCTGAATCGTCACCCGATAACCTTGGTTAAATTGGGCAGGATCAGAATCAGTGTGGTGGCGAACAGAATAAGTCCCGCCTGACGTACTTTCGAATGTTTAAACATGGCTGACTGCCTTTTGTTGTTATTCCTGAGCGTCAAATGCGTGCCGATAAATTTCAGTATCGCGATGTGACGTTGCACTTTTCTTACAACTGCCCCAGCAAAACCCGGCAGCAGCTTCCTACTGATTCAACCTTAGAGCCCTCGTTCTTCGCGGCTTAGATCCATTTCATATCAGCTAATCAGTATTTGCGCTAAAAACGGCATGAGGCTTAGTGCCATCTTGGCGCCAGCCCTAGGGCTAGACAGCTAAAACGATTAATCAGCGGTTTCCCATAGCTGCCTACCGTTCGTCCGAGCGAGGGGGTCAAAAGCAATGAGCGCATCGGTCATTGAAACCGTGTCAATCGGGCCTGAAGGTAGGCACACACGCACTGGCTGCTCGAGGATGTCATGACCCAAGCTTTGATCTTTGATGCGATACGTACGCCCCGTGGCAAAGGCAAGGCCGATGGTGCCCTGCACAGCGTCAAACCGGTCAACCTGGTGGCGGGCCTGCTGACGGCGCTGGCGCAACGCAGCGACCTCGACACGCGCCAGGTAGATGACATCGTCCTTGGCTGCGTCACCCCGGTGGGTGACCAGGGCGCCGACATTGCCAAGACCGCTGCACTGGTGGCCGACTGGGACGTCAGCGTTGCTGGCGTGCAGATCAACCGCTTTTGCGCCTCGGGCCTCGAAGCGGTGAACCTTGGCGCAATGAAAGTGCGCTCGGGCTTCGAAGACCTGGTGGTGGTCGGCGGTGTCGAGTCCATGTCCCGCGTGCCTATGGGCAGCGACGGCGGCGCCTGGGTGCTCGACCCGCAGACCAATCTGCACAGCCACTTCACGCCACAGGGCATTGGTGCGGACCTGATCGCTACACTCGAAGGCTTCACCCGCCAGGACGTCGACACCTTCGCCCTACAGTCCCAGCAGAAAGCGGCCAGGGCGCGTGCAGACGGTTCCTTCAACAAGTCGCTGATTGCGGTGCAGGATCAGAACGGCATCGTGCTGTTGGACCATGATGAATTTATCCGCAGTGACTCCACCCTCGAAGGCCTCGGCAAGCTCAAGCCAAGCTTCGAAATGATGGGGCAGATGGGGTTCGACGCCACCGCGCTGCGGGTCTACAGCCATGTGGAGCGTATCCACCATGTACACACGCCCGGCAACAGCTCCGGCATTGTCGACGGCGCTGCGTTGATGCTGATCGGCTCCGAGGCCAAGGGCCGTGAACTGGGCCTGCAACCACGGGCGCGCATCGTCGCTACGGCGGTGACCAGCACCGACCCGACCATCATGCTCACCGGTCCCGCACCGGCGACGCGCAAGGCCTTGGCCAAAGCCGGTCTGCGCGTAGAAGACATCGACCTGTTCGAGGTCAACGAAGCGTTTGCTTCCGTGGTCCTCAAGTTCATCAAAGACATGGGCATAGACGCCGCTCGAGTCAACGTCAACGGCGGCTCCATTGCCATGGGCCACCCGCTGGGCGCCACCGGCTGCGCGATCCTCGGCACCTTGCTCGACGAGCTGGAGGCGCGTCAGCAGCGCTACGGCCTGGCCACCCTGTGTGTCGGCGGTGGCATGGGCATCGCCACCATCATCGAACGCCTCTGAGCCCAAGGAATTTGTCATGACCGAAGCCATTCGTTACGAAAAAGGCCAGGACCAGATTGTGGTGCTGACCCTCGACATGCCCGGCCAGAGCGCCAACACCATGAACGGCGTGTACCGGGAGGCCATGGCGGCCATCGTCACACGCCTTGAGGCGGAAAAGGCCAACATCGCCGGCGTGGTTATCACCTCGGCGAAGAAGACTTTTTTCGCCGGTGGCGACCTCAATGAACTGATCAAAGTCGACAAAGCCCACGCCAAGGCTTTCTACGACAGCGTGCTGGTGTTGAAGGCGCAACTGCGGCGCCTGGAAACTCTCGGTAAACCGGTGGTGGCCGCGATCAATGGCGCAGCGCTGGGCGGCGGTTGGGAGATTTGCCTGGCGTGTCATTACCGCGTTGCGCTGGATGACAAATCTACCCAGCTTGGCCTGCCGGAAGTCACCCTGGGCCTGTTGCCGGGCGGTGGCGGGGTAGTGCGCATGGTGCGCATGCTGGGGCTGGAGAAGGCTTTGCCGTATTTGCTGGAAGGTAAAAAAGTGCGGCCGCAGCAGGCGTTGCAGGCGGGTTTGATCAATGAGCTGGCGGCGGATCGCGATGAGCTGCTGGCCAAGTCCCGCGCCTGGATTTTGGCCAATCCCGAGGCCAAACAACCGTGGGACACCAAGGGCTACCAGATCCCCGGCGGCACGCCGTCAAATCCAAAAGTTGCGCAGATGCTGGCCATCGCGCCGTCGATTTTGCGCAGTAAAACCAATGGCTGCTTCCCCGCGCCGGAGAAAATTCTCTGTGCGGCTGTAGAAGGCGCCCAAGTGGATTTCGACACTGCGCACCTGATCGAAACCCGCTACTTCACCGAGCTGGTCACCGGGCAAGTGGCGAAAAACATGATTGGCACCTTCTGGTTTCAGCTCAATGAGATCAACGCCGGCAGCTCACGGCCGAAAGGTTTTGCCCCTTATGTCACGCGTAAGGTGGGCGTGCTGGGCGCCGGGATGATGGGCGCGGGCATTGCGTATGTGAGTGCCTGTGCGGGCGTTGAGGTGGTGCTCAAGGACATCAACCTGGCGGCGGCCGAGAAGGGCAAGGCGCATTCTGCCGCGCTGCTGGACAAGAAAGTCAGTCGTGGGCAATTGACCGCCGAACACCGGGAAAGCACCTTGGCGCGGATTCATCCTACGGCCTCCGATGCCGACCTGGCCGGTTGCGACCTGATCATCGAAGCCGTGTATGAGGACCGTGAACTCAAAGCCAGGGTCACGGCGGCGGCGCAAAGCGTGGTCGGCAGCGATGCCGTGATCGCTTCCAACACCTCCACCTTGCCCATCACTGGCCTGGCAACAGCGGTGTCCGATCAAGGCCAATTCATTGGCCTGCATTTCTTCAGCCCCGTCGACAAGATGCCGCTGGTAGAAATCATCAAGGGCGCTCACACCCGCGACGAAACCCTGGCCCGAGGTTTTGATTTCGTACTGCAAATCAAGAAAACCCCGATCGTGGTCAACGACAGCCGCGGCTTCTTCACCTCGCGGGTGTTCGGCACCTTCACCAACGAAGGCATCGCCATGCTCGGCGAAGGTGTGGCGGCGCCAATGATCGAAACCGAAGCGCGTAAGGCCGGTATGCCGGTGGGGCCGTTGGCGGTGTCGGATGAAGTGTCCCTCAGCTTGATGAGCCATATCCGACAGCAGACGGCGAAGGATCTGCAAGCCGAAGGCAAGCAAGTGCCGGCTCACCCGGCGACGGCTGTGATCGATCTGTTGGTGAATGAATACAAACGCACGGGCAAGGCGGCAGGCGGCGGTTTTTACGACTACCCCGCAGGCGGGCACAAGCATCTGTGGCCCGAGCTGAAAACCCGCTTTGAACAACCCGGCAAACAGATCTCAGCGCAGGATGTGCGCGACCGTTTACTGTTTATTCAGGCGATTGAAACCGTGCGGTGCGTGGAGGAGGGCGTGTTGATGTCCACGGCGGATGCCAATGTGGGCTCTATCTTCGGCATTGGCTTTGCCGCGTGGAGTGGCGGTGCGCTGCAGTTTATCAACCAGTATGGCCTGAACGACTTCATTGCCCGGGCGCGTTACCTGGCCGAGCAATATGGCGAGCGGTTCTCACCGCCAGCGTTGTTGCTTGAGAAGGCTGCACGGGGTGAACTATTTGCCTGATCAAACCGCCCTGTTTTGAATGATGGAGAACCCCTGTGGGAGCGGGCTTGCCCGCGATAGCGTCATATCAGCCGATATTTGCAGTGGCTGACACACCACTATCGCGGGCAAGCCCGCTCCCACAGGTCGTCACGCGGCGGGACTTGCTTTGCTGGGGTGTTTCAAGGCAGGCTCTGGGCTGTGCATTATTCCCATCACCGTGTCAGGTATTTTTTATGTCGCTACGCGTCTGTATCCTGGAAACCGATATCCTGCGTCCAGGCTTGATCGATCAATACCAAGGGTACGGGCAGATGTTCAAGCGCCTGTTCTCCAAGCAACCGATTGCCGCCGAATTCGTCATCTACAACGTGGTGCAGGGCGAATACCCGCCTGCTGACGAGGTGTTTGACGCCTACCTGATCACCGGCAGCAAGGCCGATTCCTTCGGCACCGACCCGTGGATCCAAACCCTCAAAACCTACGTGCTTGAGCGCTACGAGCGTGGCGACAAGTTGCTGGGCGTGTGTTTCGGTCACCAGTTACTCGCGCTGCTGCTGGGCGGCAAGACCGAGCGCGCCAGCCAAGGCTGGGGCATGGGCATCCACGACTACAAGCTCAACGCCAAAGCGCCGTGGATGAGCCCGGTGGTGGAAGAATTGACCTTGCTGATCAGCCACCAGGACCAGGTCACCGCGCTGCCGGACAACGCCACGGTGATCGCCTCCAGCGATTTTTGCCCGTATGCCGCGTACCACATCGAAGACCAGGTGCTGTGCTTCCAGGGCCACCCGGAGTTTATCCACGACTATTCCCGTGAGTTACTGGAGATTCTTCAGACAACCCTGGGCGAAAAGGTCTACACCCACGGCGTGGCCAGCCTTGCGCGTGACCACCACGGTGCCACCGTGGCTGAATGGATGATGCGCTTTGTCGCCCACAAGCCAGAGGCTGCGGCTTAAAGCCAGCCCGAGCGTTTAAAGCTAGCCCACAAACTCGTGCAGCCCACCGCAATAAACCCGAGCACCGCAAAATAGCCGTAGTGCCATTGCAGCTCGGGCATGTTCTGGAAGTTCATCCCATATATCCCCGCCACCGCCGTGGGGAATGCCAGAATCGCCGCCCAGGCGGCGAACTTGCGCTGCACCACGCTTTGCCGCGAAGCCTCCAGTAACACACCGATTTCGATGGTCTGGCTGGCGATATCGCGCAGGGTAGTGAGGTCCTCCATCTGCCGCGTCACGTGGATCTGCACATCGCGAAAATACGGGCGCATATTCTTGTCGATAAATGGGAAGCTGAGCTTCTGCAGCTCCTGGCTGATCTCCACCATCGGCGCCACATAACGTTTAAGCCGCAGCACATCGCGGCGCAGGCCGTGCAGGTTTTGAATATCGTGCTCGCTCAGGGAACTGCACAGCACGTTGCGCTCCAACTCATCAATCTCGGCGTGGATCGCTTCGCTCACCGGCTGGTAGTTTTCGGTGACGAAATCCAGCAGCGCATAGAGTACGAAATCTTCCCCATGCTCCAGCAACAATGGCCGCGCCTCACAGCGCTGGCGCACAAAACCGTAGGACGCCGAGTGGCCGTTGCGGGCGGTGATGATGTAGCCGTTGCCGGCGAAGATATGGGTCTCGATAAACTCCAGCTTGCCGTTTTCGCGCACCGGTGAGTAGGTGACGATAAACAGCGCATCGCCGAAGGTTTCAAGCTTGGGGCGGCTGTGTTTTTCCAGGGCGTCTTCGATGGCCAGTTCATGCAGGTTGAACTGGCGTTGCAGGTTGGCCAGCTCCTGGGCGCTGGGCTCTTCCAGGCCGATCCACACAAAATGGTCGGGTTTGGCGGCCCAGGCGGCGCCTTCGTCGAGGGTGATATCCGTGACTTTCTTACCGGCGCTGTAAACGGCTGCCGCAACAACTCTACCCATGGTGCTGATCGCTTCTTATTAGGAGGACAGGTGTTGGGCAGCTTAGCCTGAATGGCGTTCCCTTGTTGCGGTGCAGAGGTCAGCTTTTTGTGGCGAGCAAGCTCGCTTGCGCTGGGGGCGAAGCCCCCCAGCAATCACAAAGGCGCAGGTGCCCAAGCGGTTTGCAGCTCATGGTCCATCTCGGCAATGCATGCCTCCATCTGCGCCTGACACGTCTGCATCAACGCCGGGATGTCATCCGAAGTCAGCCCGACGGTAGGAATCGGCGGCAACGAGCGTATGAGCACCTCACCGCTGTTCCAGCGATTGAGCTGCATATGCTTGACGTAAGTGCTGGCGCACACCTGCACAATCGGTACGCCAGCCGCAATCGCCATATGGAACGCGCCCTTCTTGAACGGCAGCAAGCCGTTACCCAAGTTGCGTGTGCCTTCGGCGAACACCCAAATCGAGGTGTCCTCATTCTGCAAGGTCTGTGTGGTCGTAAGCATCGCCCGGCGCGCCTTGTGTGCATTGCCACGGTCAATCAACACATTGCCCGCCAGCCAGAACAACTGGCCGAACAACGGCACCCACTTCAGACTCTTTTTGGCGATACACACGGTGCGATGGGGCACCACATTGCCGAATATAAACAGGTCATAGTTGGACTGATGGTTGGCGATGACCACACAGGTGCCGGGCTTGTTACGCAGCGAGTCGACATCAGCCTTAAGGCGCAAGCCCAGGATACGCATGGCAGGCAACGCATAGAGACGAGCACACAGGCGGCTGTTGTCCGGGTTGAACGGCCGGCACACACCCAACAGTACGCCCAATACCCCGGCGACCATAAAGTGCAGGCCCATCAACAACATACGTAACAGAAAAAGCATCGACACAGCCCATCGGGACAAAAGGTGGCGCAGTGTACGGATGTGCACTGTATTCGGCAATTGCCCCTACAGACGTAGGAGATGGGCGATGTTTAAGCACATGTTTCAACGTACGCCGACATAGCCCGACTAGAGCGGCTAAAGACGTTTCGGATTTATTTGTAAGAAAAAGCCCGACTCAAGGTCGGGCTTTGGCACATCAGCTTTAGGTATCTTCACAATTATTAACGGTGGCCACCTATTCTGTGGCGAGCGGGCTTGCCCCGCGTTGGGCTGCGAAGCAGCCCCAAAACCAGGCCCCGCGTTCTTTCAGGCGAAACCTCAGTGCCTTTACTGGGGCCGCTGCGCAGCCCAACGCGGGGCAAGCCCGCTCGCCACAACAGCCCGCTCAGAACAGATGTTGCCTTTAGCTACTCAGCTATAGGGCATTAGCCCAGGTTGTGGCCCTGATCCTGAATGATTGCATCATCCAAGGCTTCCAACAGTGCCTTACGCACCTTCAACTTGGTGTGTTTGTGGGCGTTCATATTGATCTTCTTCAGCTGCCGCGCCGCTTCCAGGGCCGCTGCGTGCAACTCCTCCGGCGCCACCACCTTATCCAGGAAGCCAGCGCCCAACGCGCCCTGCGGATCAAACATCTCGGCATTGATCACCGAACGATGAAACGCCGATTTACGCAGACGATCCCGCGCCAACTCGATACCGGCGTGGTGCATGGTCATGCCGATCGCCACTTCGTTCAGGCCAATGCTGAACGGGCCTTCCACGCCAATCCGGTAATCCGCCGACAACAGCAGGAACGCACCCTTGGCCACCGCATGCCCAGGGCACGCCACAATCACCGGGAACGGGTGCGACAACAGGCGCCGCGCCAACGTCGAACCCGATGTCACCAGGCCAATGGCTTCTTTAGGCCCAGCGGTCATCACCTTCAAATCATAACCACCCGACAGAATCCCCGGCGTGCCGGTGATGATCACCACCGCCCGATCCTTCTCGGCCTGATCCAGCGCAGCGTTGAACTCAGCAACCACTGCTGGAGAAATGGCGTTTACCTTGCCGTTGCTCAAGGTCAGGGTCGCGATACCGTCTTCGAGGTGGTAGGCAATCAGGTCACTCATGACGCGGTTCCTTGTAGGAATTGTTATAGATAGGCTGTTAATAGAAGCGCATGCGCAGACGTTACCCACCACGCCCGCCCCGGTAAAGCGCCGTGACTGACTACACAGTCAGACTTTTCCCGCATTCCCAAGGGTAGACGGCCCGCAGCAGGGCACAGCCGCCGCGCCAGACGCCCGCGACCGATGCCCAAGAATGGCAGATTCACCACCCCTCACCGAGCGAGTCCCGGCATAACCGTCTAAGCGCATGAAAATTCTGAAAAAAACCTTTGCCATCAGAAAGGCTTTCGACTACATTAGCGCGCCTCGACAGACTGAACTGGTTTGACGAGATACGGTGAAGTGTCCGAGTGGCTTAAGGAGCACGCCTGGAAAGTGTGTATACAAGAAATTGTATCGAGAGTTCGAATCTCTCCTTCACCGCCACATTCTACAAACACAAACCCCTGATTTTCCTAGTGAAAGTCGGGGGTTTGTGGTTTTTGGCGTCCAAAAAATAGCCCCATGGGGCCGTCATGGGACTAGTGCGCATTTTTGGTGTGTTTTTTGTTCGCGAGATGCATTGCATCTCTGCGCCGTTGATTGGGTATGCGGTTGGCTAACTTTGGCAGGTAGCTGCAACTCAATGGTGTCAATCAAAGCAAAGGCGATTCATTGCCATACCTAATCTCCTCCCTTATTTGATTCTCTGTGCTGTGCATCCAGCGGAGGGATTGATCCGTATGTCCTCTTGAGGGCTCGAGTGCGATGAGTATCCGAGATCATCAAGCGATGCAGTGCGATGAGCGGTTCAGGCATTTCTTGATCCGAACCATCATTCCTGCCAAGGACAGCTACGATCATGATAGGACCACAGTCAGGTACTGCCATGAACGCCACGGATGACGCTCATTTTTTGGACCGCCTATTGCGCGGAGAACAAGACGCATATCGTGATTTGGTGTGCACGCATCAGGGCGCAATGAGGGCCATAGCTTATGGAATCGTGGGGCCGCGCCATGCGGACGATGTAGTGCAAGATGCATGGCTTGCGATTGTGAGAGGCATGGGGAAATTTCAGAGACGATCCAGCTTAAAAACCTGGATGCTAAGGATCACGTCGAATACGGCGAAATGTAGATACAAAGCTCGGCGCAGTGAATCGAACTGTATCCCATGGACCTCTTGGGTTGAAGGAAGAAGCGTTTTATTTGTAGATGATCTTTCCTACACTTCGCCTGGGGCGTTGCATGAAGATAGCCCCGAAGCACTTCTGAGCGAATCCGAGCTATATGCTCGAATTAACGTTGCTCTTGAGGCGCTACCGGATCTGCAAAGAAGCGTGTTGATACTGAGAGAGCGCTCTGGATTGGAGCTGGATGAAATTTCTACGCTCCTCGGAATATCGCTGACTAACGTAAGAGTGCTTTTGCACCGAGCGCGTTTAAAGGTTTTTTCGGCAATTGCGGAGTACCAGTCTGTTTTTGATATGTGAGCATCATGGTGATTTCCCAACTGCCTGGATGTTGGCACTCGAAAAATGGTACTGAGATTTCCACTGGAGGTCTGCCATGGCGACTGTAAAAACTGCACTCGTTCTCGCAGGTGGCGGTAGCCTCGGTGCGGTTCAGGTTGGAATGTTGCAAGCTCTTGTGGAAGACGGCATTAGATTCGATCTGGTGGTCGGCGCATCTGTCGGGGCCATCAATGGTGCGTATTTCGCAGCCAGGCCGAATGCGCAGGGGATCGCTGAGCTCGCTGACTTCTGGCGGGGTTTGCGAAAGGCGGATGTGTTTCCATTTTCTGTAATCGACACCCTGACGGCAATATTGCGACGTCGTGGATATCTTCTACGCGCTTCAGCGTTACAACACCTGGTGCGCCGGTCGCTGCCGGTGAAATTGATCGAAGATACTGAGTTGCCTTTGTATATCGTCACCACCAATCTGCTCAGCGGTGCTGAAGAGTTACTTTCCAGTGGCAGTGCTGAACAGGCCTTACTCGCCAGTGCAGCAATCCCGCTGGTGTTTCCACCCGTCCGAATAAGTAACAAACTCTTAATTGACGGTGGCGTGGCTAGCAACACACCTATTGCCAGTGCAATCTCACTAGGGGCCACTCGTGTTGTTGTGGTACCAACTGGTTTCGGTTGTGCCTGCCCTAATCCGCCGATCGGGCTCGTTGCATTAGCCTTGCACACACTCAATTTAATGAGCATGCGTCAACTGGTACGTGATATTGAGTTGTACGCTCCGCGGGCGTCTATTCACGTTGTTGCGCCCTTGTGCCCATTAAATGCTTCGGTATTCGATTTCAGCCAAACAGATCAGCTCCTAAAGCGCGCTTACCAGTCGACCCAAACGTGGATTGAGGAAGGTGGGTTAATTCGCACTGGTGTGCCGGATTCGTTACAGGCTCACACCCACACCCAGATATAGGTAAATAGCCCGGGTTTCTAGAAGCGATCGGTCGGTTTCGATTGGCCGATTGCGACGGTTCACGAAAGTTAGATTGAAAGCGAAATTCGAATAACGCCACTTATATAAAACAGGCCCCCCACATCGAAGCCAAGTGTGGGGGGCTTTTTTGTGAGCGTGGATACCAGATCCGGTATGGCTGGTATACCAATCCCACCTCAACTGGCTAACACTGAAAAACGGGACGGATTTATTCAATCGCTCACTTCTCTTGGTGGGCCAGTAAGAAAGTGCTTACACCGCTTCGTGGATCAACACAGGGGTGGCCTGCTCGCCACAATAAAGTGACCTCTTAACTGCCTGATATTAGCTGGACACGACCGGTTTATTTCGCAATAAATGTGCAGTTTTTGCACAGATATTGTTCATTCCTGTGTGTATTTCAAACATGAAAGCCCCCCTTAAACTCGACGCCACTCACCCCGTCACGGTTTAAGGAAACGCACAAATGACCAACCCCTCTCAACCGACCATCCGCGCAATGTCTGGCGCAACACCCGTCACCCAGCTTGATCCAGCCACCACCGCACTGTTGGTCATCGATTTCCAGAACGAATATTTCAACGGCAAGATGCCGATCCCCGACGGCGCCACCGCGTTACATAACGCCCAGTGCCTGATCGAATTCGCCGACCAGCAGAAGATCCCGGTCATTCACATCCAGCACCTCGCGCCAGCCGGTTCTGCAGTGTTTGCCCAGGACGGCAACACCGTCGATTTCCACCCACTGATGCAGCCGCGCGCTCAAGACACACTGGTGCAGAAGACCAGAGTCAGCGTGTTCGCCAGCACTGACCTGCACAACCAACTTCAGCACCAGGGCATCCGTACCCTGATCATCTGCGGCTTGATGACTCACGCCTGTGTCGCGGGTGCGGCCCGTGATGGTGCGGCTTTGGGCTACGGCATCGTGGTCGCGAGCGATGCATCGGCGACCCGGTCGATTACTCGCGCCAACGGTGAGTCGGTGACCCAGGACCAACTGCATGCCTCGGCACTCGCCGAAATTGAAGACACTTTTGGTGACGTGCTGACCACGTCCCAGGTCATCGGCTTGTCTGTGCGCTAACGGTCGGCCTTTCAGCACCCTAATTCAACTCGTCAAACAGGACTGCATCATGACTTGCACATTCGCCACTCCATCGAGCCGCCTTCTGCCCAAGCTGCTCAAATCTGCCGTCATCGGCCTGGGCTTGATAATGGGCCTCGGCCAGTTTGCTGCCGCCGCCGAGGCACCGGCTAACCCACACCCAACCATTCGCGCCATGTTCGGTGCCAAGCCAACTGACAAACTGGACGCCAAGACCACCGCACTGTTGGTGATCGACTTCCAGAATGAGTACTACACCGGCCGCATGCCGATCCCGGATGGCATGAAAGCCCTCGAAAACACCCAGCGCCTGATTGCATTCGCAGACAAGGAACACATCCAGGTGATCCACGTGCAGCACATCGCTCCAAATGGCGCCGCAGTATTTGCCAAAGATGGGAAGACCGTGGATTTCCATCCGCTGATGAAGCAGCGCCCACAAGATAAGGTGATTCAGAAAACCACCGTCAGCGTGTTTGCCAGCACCGATATTGATGCCCAGTTGAAGAACGCCGGGATCAAGACGCTGATCATTTCCGGCCTCATGACTCACGCCTGTGTCGCCGCTGCAGCCCGCGACGCCACGCCGTTGGGCTACGACGTTGTGGTAGCATCCGACGCTACGGCAACCCGCGCCATCACTCGCGCTAATGGGCGTTCGGTGACCAAGGACGAGCTGCATGATTCGGCGCTGGCCGAGATCGAAGACACTTTCGGTTCAGTGCTGACCACCGCACAAATCGTTGCCCTGCCGGTTCACTGATCAGCCTGATCACTCATTGGAGTAACGCCCGCTTCATGAACCAGCTATCTGCCATGCGCGCCTTTCGGTGCATTGTCGAGGCCAAGGGCTTCTCTGCTGCGGCAGAGCGGCTGGACACCACCCACTCGACGATATCTCGGCAGTTGCAGCAGTTGGAACTTGAACTGGGCGTTCAGTTGATCAACCGCAATACCCGACGTTTCAGCCTGACCGGCCCTGGGGAGCAGTACTTCGCAGCCTGTGTCGATATTCTTGACCGCCTCGATGCAGCTACCCAGGCCATGGCACAGGGGCATCAGCGCCCCGAAGGCCTGTTGCGGGTCAGTGTGCCGCTGGTGGTGGGCACGCTGGATTTGCCGCACTGGCTGCCGGGGTTTCAGAAGCGTTATCCCGATATCGAACTTGAGCTGTGCTGCGACGACAAATTCGTTGACCTGGTGGCTGAGGGCTTTGATGTCGCCATCCGCATCGCCAGCGCCCTGGGCGATACCACCCTGATCGCTCGCACTCTCACCGTTTCAAAACGCGTGCTGGTGGCGTCGCCTGCCTACATCCACACCCACGGTTTACCGCGCACCGCCCAGGAACTCGACGAGCACCGCTTGTTGAGGTTTGTCGGGGAGGCATCAGACTGGCAACTCACCTCGGCCCGTGGTGCAACCATGAGCGTCACGCCCAAAGGCCAATTCAAGACCAGCACCATCACTGCCTTGCACGCCGCCACACTGGCCGGCGCCGGCATCGGCTGCTTTACGCATGCGACGGTGCGCAACAACCTGGCGCAAGGGCAACTGGTGCCCATCCTGCCCAACTACTCGATGGGCGAGTGGCGTTATTACGCGCTGTACCCGCAATCCCGGCACTTGGCGCCCAAGGTCAGGGCGTTTGTGGATTACATGGCGGATTTTTACCAGGTGGACGCTAAAGCCGCCGTCTGAGAAAGGAAAAGGACAGATTTATTTGAGTCTCGTCACGCACTCCGTGCGAGGCAATCGAACCCCTGATTTCGGGAGAAACCAGGGGTTTTGTGATCTCTGGAGTTTGAAAACTGCCGTTTCTAGATCACGCGCCGGGTACATCCATGCGTCGGCCTATGACGTCCAGCAAATCGCAGCCGTCGCGTAACGGGATTGAGCACAGCAGGGCAAAATCACTGAGAACAACGGCATCACTACTGATCTCGCTGCGCAGTGCAAGGTTCTCAAGGACTTGGGTGACGGCACGCAGCCGAAAACTCGCGGCGTCGAGGAGAATTTCCAGGGGGACGGTGGTATCGACAAAAAGGGCAGGGGTGGCGCTGTCGTTGCTGGTGAGGGCTATGTATTGGTTCATGCGTTAAGTCCGTTCACTTAGAGGAATATGAGCCACGCATTTGTCGCCAAACAAAAGGTGGCCGCTGTACGCAGGTTGGCGAACCGGTATAAGAACGGACAAAGACCGGCAGACCCGAAGGTCTCCCACGCACAGCAGCCGTTGAGCAGCTTATTGCGTGCAGGCGCATCCCGCAAATCTGCCGGGAGACTTCTGCCGTCTTAATAGTCGAGTCGCCAAACCCGTTCGCCCTGTGGGCGACCGAGTGACTATAGGCTTTGCAATTTTGAAGCGGCAGGCCGACGCTTCCGAATGAGCTGTAGGACGTTGCCCAAACCCATTTATATGGCTGCCAAAGACGCCATCCTCAATGCCGATGCCGATGATGCACATCCGGAAAATGCGCATGGCTATGCCGCATCACACTATGAACATGCACATGGCTATGCGGCTGCGCCGGGTCCCACTCAAACCCGTGCTCATGCTGATGATGTTCATCATGCACATGCCGATGCCCATGTTCCGTCGCTTCATGCAGATGCTCATGGGCATGCCGCTCCGTCAGGTGCAGCCACACGCCCACGGCCATCAGCGCGGATGCAATCCAGAACGCCACCGTTACCGATTCCCCAAATGCCAGCAGGGCAACAGCCGCGCCGAGGAACGGCGCCGTCGAGAAGTAAGCGCCCGTGCGTGCGCTGCCCAACCCCCGCAACGCCAGCACGAACATGACCAGGCTGATGCCATACCCCAAAAAACCAACCAACAAGATCGGCGCCAGCTGTGCCATCCCTGGAATCTGCGCGCCGAGGTAAAGCGCCAGGCTGCCATTCACCAGCCCGGCTATCAAGCCCTTGGCGCCGGCGATAAACAGCGCGTCCGAGGCCGAGACTTTGCGCGTCAGGTTGTTATCAATCCCCCAGCACACGCACGCCAGCGCCACGGCAAACGGCCCGGTCCAGTCGTGGCTGGCGCCGCCGCCGTCGGACCATGACAGCACCACGCCGCCCAGCACGATCGCGAGCATGCCGAGGACGATGCGGCGGTCGGCGTTTTCTCTGAACACCAGCCAGGCGATCACGGCAGTCAGCACCGATTCAAGGTTGAGCATCAGGGAGGCGGTCGCGCCGGCGGTGCGCGTGAGGCCGAACATCAAGGCAACCGGGCCGAGGATGCCACCGAAGGCGATGGCGCCGAGCAGCCAGGGCCATTCAGCACGGGTCAGCCCGCTGGGTTTCCAGCCGCGATCACGGATAAGGCGCACGCAGGCCAGGCCTAGACCGCTGCCGAGGTAGAGCAGGCCGGCGAGCAGTACGGGCGAAAGGTTCAGGCCGAGGCTTTTGGCGAGCGGCGTGCTGGCGCCGAACAGGGCAGCAGCGGCGAGTGCGTAGAGAATACTGAGGTTCATGGGCCGTCCTCGAATGGTTGGCCCATGATACGTCGCTTGCCAGGGTCTGCGCCCTGACAACTTGATACTTACTGCGCGGTTTTCAGCTTGATCACATCACCCGAAATCTTGGTGGTGTAACCATTCAGTACCCAGGCCCAGAACCATTTTTCCTGCACTTGGGTGTTGATCAGCGCGTCGCCGCCTTTGGCCTTGATGGCGGCATCCTGGGCGCGCACGAAGCGGTTGTTCTGGCCGATCGGGATGACGCCGAGCAACATGATGCCGGTGGCACTGCCTTCACTGTGGCCCAAAACGGTGTATTGGCTGCTGTCGTACTGCGGGGATTTGATGGCGGTGCCGGTGCAGCCTGCGAGGGTGAAACCGAGAACAGCTGCTGCAACTACTTTACTGACGTACTTCACTGTGAAACTCCATGGACTGACCCCCGGGATTCAATTCTCGAGGGGGCGCCATTTTAATCCCCACACTGGCAGATTGAAATCAATTACCCGGATGTTTCATTTTCACACCTGCACGTACACCCACGCTGTAAGACCCGAAGCCAACGCCACGGACACACGCTTGTAGTCCGACACCTCATACGCATCCGCTGCCGCCAGTTCCTGCTCGTTAATCTGAAAGACCATGCCTTCAACGCTGGCAGCCTTTTCCTCGGTGGGCGCGACAATCGGGTGATGGGTCTTGCCACTGGTGGCGAGCACTTGCGGATCGGTAATTTCTACCCAGCTTTGCGCATAGCCGAGCATGGCGTCGTGATGGCCGACCAGTTCCCGGCCGAAGTTGGCGAGTTGCACGGCTTTGTCCTGCAAGGTGCCGTAGGAAAACAGCAGCACGGGAAATTGGGTGGAGCGTTCCATGGATGTTCCTTAAGCGAGTAGGTCTTCGTAAAAAGCGCCGTAGGGCTTGCTCGGGTGGGCGATCTGGATTTCCAGAATCCACAGCCCGGCATTCGGGTAATGCTCGAAATCGCCCAGGTCGCCGCCGCGATGGATGGCATGGGGGAAGTCGCTGACGCGGTGGCCTTTGATGTCGAGGTTCAAACGCCAGCCCATGGCTTGGGCTTGCTCTTGGGCGTAGCGGTAAAGCTCAAGGCCCGCCACGTGGTCATTTTTCCAGCGTGATTGTACGCGGTCGAACAGTGCCTTGGCGGCGTTGGCGCAGGCGATCATGTCCGCGTCGTTGCCAACGGTGAAGGTGGCACCGGCGTCGCCTTCATGGCCTTGCCACACGGCGCCCATGTCGATGAGGAAGATATCGTTTTCAGCCAGCACCGGGTCGCCTTCGGAGCGTTGGTTGAAAGCCTTGAGGGTGTTGGCGCCGAAACGCACCAGCAGCGGGTGCCAGATGCGTTGCATGTCGAGCTCAGTGAGTACCTGTTTGCCCAGCTCGCGAGCCTCGGATTCAAGCATGCCAGGGCGGATGCGTTGGGCGAGGTGTTCGATGGCTTGCCAGGTCATGGCTTGGGCGTAGCGCATGGCGTCGATGCTGTAGGCGGCGCCCACGGCTTCTTTGGGTTGTGCAGTCACCGGTGTTCCCTCGCAGTCAGGCTGTGCTGGTCGTTATGCGTTTTACTATATAGCGATGCCGAGATGGAACCCAACCGTTAAAACACCACAGATCAAATGTGGGAGCTGGCTTGCCTGCGATGGCGGTGGTTCAGCAAACAGTGATGTTGCCTGACCCACCGCCATCGCAGGCAAGCCAGCTCCCACATGCTGTCAGAGGTGCAGCCAGGCCAGGCTACCCAGCACCATCGCCACTCCACCTGCGGTGTAGGACAGGCGCTTGAGCCACTCTTTACGCGTCAACAACGTAATCGCCGCCAACGAAATCGCGATCTGAATCGCGGTCATTGCCTGTGCCCAGCGGTGATGCTGGTGCAGTGCCTCTTCGGATTTCTGGTCCCATTCCTTGGATGTCGCCTCAAGCTTCTCGGCCTGTTTGCGCACCTCCTCCTTCTGGCCCTTGTAGCGCTCGATTTCGTCCTTGTAATGCGCGGCATCTACACCCGGAATATGCGTGGCCAGCTCCGCCAGGTTCTGGCGGCTGGATTTGGCCTGGTAGTAGTTCCACTGGTTGGCGGCTTCGGTCTTGATGATGGCGGCGTTGTTCTTGTCCATGGCCGCTTCGCTTTCGGTGGAGCCGGCCTGGTAGCTGAGCATGGCACCCAGGGTGGCCATCAACGCGGTCATTACGGCGATGCGGCTGGCGAAATTGTCACCGCGCCCGTGCGCATGTTCGGTGGTGTGTTCGATGTGTTTTTCGTGGGGGCTGGGGACTTCGAAGGCTTCGGACATGGGGGCGTCTATGAAGGGACTGAGGGAGACTGATTCTTTACCAGTGAAGCTGTCTCAATCCTGTACGTAACGCTGCAAACCTTGCACCAGCGCGTCGAATGTCACCCGGCAGCGCGGGCTGTTGCGCAGGTCTTCGTGCATGGTCACCCAGGTGTCCAATTTGAGCGCAAAGCCATCGGGCAGTACCCGGCGCAAACGCGGGTCGCGCTTGGCCAGTTGCACCTGGCAGCCGCCGATACCGGCACCGGCGCGGATCAGCGCCAATTGCGCCAGGTCGCTGTCGCTGCTGATGGCGAAGGCGCTGCGTTCAAAGCCCTTGATCGCCAGGCTGCGGATAAACGCGTTTTCCTGGTCGAAGCCGATCACTGAATGGCCAGCCAGGTCTTGCATCTGCAAAGGGGCGCCCTGCAGTTGCAGGTAATCGTCGCGGGCGTGCAGTCCCACTTCGATCAGGCCGACGCGCTGCGCCAGCAGTTGCTCCTGGCTGGGGCGGACCATCCGCACGGCGATGTCGGCCTCCAATTGCAGCAGGTCGCTGAGGCGGTTGGTCAGCACCAGTTCAACCCGCAAGTGCGGGTGCTCGCGGCGCAATTGGGTGATGATCGGCGGCAGTACTTCCACGCCGACCACCTCGCTGGCCGACACCCGCACCACCCCGCGCACTTCATCGCCGTGGGCAGACGCGGCGCGCTCCAGGGCCGCGGCAGTGCGTTCCATGGTTTCGGCATGGGCGCGCAAGGTGTGGGCCACCGCCGTCGGCAACAGCCCGGCAGGCGAACGGGTAAACAGCACCACGCCCAGTTCGGCTTCGAGCGCCGCGATGTGCCGGCCCACCGTAGGCTGTGTGATACCGAGCTGCCGCGCGGCACCCGATAACGATCCCTCCTTGAGTACGCCAAGGAACGACCGGTAAAGCTCCCATCCAATAGTCGATGCCATGCATAAATGTATAGCGGCAGGATGGTCTTCGGCAATTTATCTATAGCAAGGCTGCACACACAATGGCCTCACCAACTAATGCAGGAGAAGGTCATGAGCAAGGTTCTGGTGCTGGGGGCAACCGGCGGGATCGGCGGTGAAGTGGCGCGGCAACTGCACGCGGCAGGCTGGGAGGTGTGTGCACTGACGCGGGATGTGGGCAAGGCGCGCCGCGCGAATGCCGACTTTTCCTGGATCGAGGGCGACGCGCTCAACCGTGATGAGGTACGCGCCGCGGCCCGTGGTTGTGCGGTGATCGTACATGCCGTCAACCCACCGGGTTACCGCAATTGGGCTGAGCTGGTCATGCCGATGATCGACAACAGCATTGCGGCGGCCATCGCCGAGGGCGCGACGATTGTGTTGCCGGGCACGGTCTACAACTTCGGGCCGGATGTGTTTCCGGTGCTGTATGAAGATTCGCCGCAGCACCCGCAAACGCGCAAGGGGGCTATCCGCGTACAACTCGAGCAGCGTCTGGAACAGGCGTCCCGCCGTGGCGCCCGTGTGTTGATTGTGCGCGCCGGGGATTTTTTCGGCGCTCGGGTGGCCAACAACTGGTTTGCCCAAGGCTTGATCAAACCCGGTAAACCGGTACACGCCATCAGTTATCCGGGCGCACCGGGTGTGGCGCATCAATGGGCTTATTTGCCGGATGTGGCGCGCACCATGGTCGAGTTGCTTGAACGCCGGTCAACCCTGGAGGCTTTTGCGCGCTTTCATATGGCCGGGCATATGGACACGGATGGCACGCAGATGACCCAGGCGATCCAGCAGGAGGTGTTGCGCAGGACGGGCCAGCAACCACGCGTAGGTCGTTTCCCATGGTGGTTGCTGAAAGTGGCCGCGCCCTTTGTCGTCACCCTTCGCGAAATGCAGGAGATGCGTTACCTGTGGCAAACCCCATTGCGTCTGGATAACACGCGCTTGGTCGCGGCTTTGGGGCGCGAGCCGCACACGCCGCTGGAGCAGGCGGTGGAAGCTACGTTGCTCGGTCTGGGGTGTTTGCCTGACGCTGTCTGATCAAGCGTACATACACCGCACTGTTGATCAGCAACACCACGGCGCCCAGCCCCAGTTGAATCTGTGGGGTCAGCCCGTCCGGGTAGATCAGCGTAAGAATGTAATGCTCGATAAAACCGCCGCCATAACCGTCCTGCCCGGCGAGGTGGCGCAGCAGGTTCTCCCAGCGGGTCAGCGGGCAGGGCAGGTGGAACACTTCCACTGCCACGCCCCAGGCCGCGGCGGGCAGGTGCAGCCACATCACCGGCCGCCACTTGAGGGCCAGCAACCCGCCAAACAGCACGAACAGGATAAAACACAGGTGGAACAGCACCAGGCTGTCGGCGGCAATGCGATAGAGCATGAAGAGGTTCGCTTTTATCAAGGCTGGAGGTGAGTTTGCAGGTAGTCGATAAACACGCGCAGCTTTTTCGGTGTGTTGCTGCGGTTGAAGTCATACAAGTACAGCGCATTGTGGGCACCTTGAATAGCGCCGCAGGGTGGAGGGCCGCCAAGGTTGCTTACCTACGCTGTAGGCCGCTATTGTGCTGAAACCTTTTAGTCCTTCCCCAAGGTGCTGTTGCGATGAATGTACCGCGTACTCCAGTCGGTCCGATCAAGGCCGTGATTTTCGATATGGACGGGTTGTTGCTGGACACTGAAGGTATCTACACCGAAGTCACACAGATTATCGCCGAACGCTACGGCCGCACCTACGACTGGGGCATCAAGCAGCACATCATCGGCCGGGGCGCTCAGGACCTGGCTGAATATGTGGTGAAGGCGCTGGACTTGCCGATCACCCCGGCAGAGTTTCTGCTGATTCGCGAACCGCTGATGAGCGAGCGTTTCCCCAAGGCCTTGGGCATGCCGGGTGCCGAAGCGCTGGTGCGACATTTGAAGGCGCACAACATCCCGATTGCCGTGGGCACCAGTTCGTCGCGCAATTCGTTTGGCCACAAGACCACCTTGCACCGTGAGTGGTTTGGCTTGTTCGGCACGATCGTCACCGCCGATGACCCAGAAGTGGGTGCCGCCAAGCCCGCGCCGGATATCTTCCTCACTGCCGCCCGCCGCTTGGGTGTCGCGCCCGAGGATTGCCTGGTGTTTGAAGACTCGCCGTTTGGCGTGACCGCCGCCAAGGCTGCCCACATGACCGCCATCGCCGTGCCCGATGAAGCCATGGCCGACAGCAAGTACCAGCATGCCGACCAGATCATCCGCAAGCTGGCGGACTTCGACCTGGCGGCCTACGGCTTGCCACCAATGTCCTGACCCAACACGGTCAAAAAAATGTGGGAGCTGGCTTGCCTGCGATAGCGTCCTCAAGATCGCCATCGCAGGCAAGCCAGCTCCCACATTTGGTTATGCGCTGAAACCACCATCAATGGTCAAGCTCGCACCCGTGATGTAGCCCGCCTCCGGACCGGCCAGATACGCCACGAAGCTGGCAATCTCTTCGACCTGCCCATACCGCCCAACCGCCATCAACCCCATCAAACTCGCTGCAAACTCACTGTCTGCCGGGTTCATATCGGTATCCACCGGCCCAGGCTGCACATTGTTAATGGTGATGCCACGCGGTCCCAGATCCCGTGCCAGGCCCTTGGTCAGCCCCACCAGCGCCGCCTTGCTCATCGCATACGGCCCGCCACCGCCAAACGGCATGCGCTCGGCATTGGTGCTGCCGATATTGATCACGCGGCCGCCTTCACCCATGTGTTTGGCCGCTTCCTGAGTGGCGATAAATACACTGCGCACATTGATCGTCAGGGTCTGGTCGAAGTCTTCCAGCTTGAAATCTTCCAGTGGCGCGATGGCCAGCACACCGGCGTTGTTCACCAGGATATCCAGGCGCCCAAAGGCTTCGACGGTGGCGTTGACGGCGTTGCGAATCGCCGTGGCATCGGCACTGTCGGCCTGAATGGCCAAGGCTTTGCCGCCTGCGCTGATCACGCTGTTTTGCAGTGCCTCGGCCTTGGCGGCAGAGCTGACGTAGGTAAAAGCAACGGCTGCACCTTGCGCTGCCAGACGTTTGACGATGGCGGCGCCAATACCGCGGGAACCGCCCTGGATCAATGCAACTTTGCCGCTGAGATTGTGTGTGGTCATGTCGTTCTCCAAGTAGTTGATGGACCGAGTATCGGCCTCACCCACCCAAGCCGGTAGACCGTGATTGCTATAGTCTGTGTAAACCAAAAGTTTAGAGTGGTCGATATGGAGAGCTTTGGCAGTATCGAATGTTTTGTGCGCAGCGCCGAAGGTGGCAGCTTTGCCGAAGCCGCCCGGCATCTGAGTTTGACCCCGGCGGCAGTCGGTAAAAGCGTCGCGAAGCTGGAAGCACGCCTGGGTGTTCGGCTGTTTCAGCGTAGCACCCGGCGGCTGACGCTGACGGAAGCCGGCAAGCTGTTTCTCGAAGAAGTCAGCGCCAGCCTCACCACCATCCAGAATGCCGTGGCTAACTTGGCCAGCGCCGAAGGGCGGCCGGTGGGCACCTTGAAAGTCAGCATGGGCACGGTGGTGGGGTGTTTGTACATCGTGCCGTTGCTGGGCGAGTTTCTGAAGCGCTTCCCGGGTATCAGCCCCGACTGGCATTTTGATAACCGTCAGGTCGATCTGATTGGGCAGGGCTTTGACGCCGCACTGGGCGGTGGGTTTGAGCTGCCTCAGGGGGTGGTCGCACGCAAGCTCGCGCCGGCGCATCGAGTGCTGGTGGCCTCGCCCGATTACCTGACGGCACATGCGGAGGTTGTGCAGCCGGCAGACCTTGAGCACTGCGATGGCATCCTGATTCGTTCGCCACAAACCGGCCGTGTGCGTTCCTGGCAACTGACCGGTCGCCACGGCGAGCACGGCCCGTTGAACCTCAAGGCGCGCATGACCATGAGCGATTCCCAGGCGGCCTGCGTCGCGGCAGACCAGGGGTTGGGCATTGCGCTGGTGAGCATGCCGTTTGCCGTGCCTTGGCTGGCGAGCGGTAAGTTGGTACGCGTACTGCCCGATTGGTATGTCGACGACGGCAACATCTCCATCTACTACGCCGAACACAAACTACTGCCCGGCAAGACCCGGGCGTTTGTGGATTTCATCATCGAGCAGTTTACCGAGCAGAAACTGGGGCAAGCGTTCAGCGCGATTTGATCACTACCATCTACCGAGTCGCGGCCATCGTCTGTAGTAAGGCGCCCGTTGTGGCGAGCAGGCTTGCCCTGCGTTGGGCTGCGAAGCAGCCCCAAATCCAGGCGCTGAGTACTTTCAGAAGGAACTTCAGTGTGTTTACTGGGGCCGCTGCGCAGCCCAACGCAGGGCAAGCCTGCTCGCCACAGGAGAATATGGATGCCTTCAGCGGTGGCCTGGCCAGCCGATCACCTTCTTCGGCCGTGGTGTTGCATAAGTCCTGATTTTCGACGTCGACAACCCCAGGCGCACCAGCGATTCGGCAATGGTGACCGCCGCCGTGACGCCGTCCACCACCGGCACGCCGGTACGCTGGCGAATCTGCTCATCCAGCCCGGCCATGCCGCCGCAGCCCAGGCAGATCACTTCGGCCTTGTCGTCGCGAATGGCCAGCTCCGCCTCGCGCACGATGGCTTCCATGGCGGCCAGCGGGTCTTCTTCCAGCTCCAGCACCGCCATGCCGCTGGCGCGCACCGAGGCGCAGCGTTGATAGAGACCTGCGAGTTTCAGGCGGTCTTCGATCAACGGCACGGTGCGGTCCAGGGTGGTGACCACCGAATAGGCATGGCCCAGAAACATCGCCGTGCTGGCCGCCGCTTCTGTGATGTCCACCACCGGCACGTTGAGCAATTCCTGCAAACCTTCACGGCCATGTTCGCCGTAGCCGGCCTGGATCACCGCATCAAACGGTTGGTCGTAGGCCATCACCCGGTCCATCACGGCGATGGCGGCCAGGTAGCTTTCAAAGTTGCCTTCCACCGATTCGGCGCCAAAGTACGGGGTAAGCCCGACGATTTCGGTGCCTGGTGAAGCCACAGCCCGCGCCTGCTGGGCGATGGTGTCGGTGATTGACGCGGTGGTGTTGACGTTGACCACGAGGATGCGCATGGAATGTCCTTGATTAATGACTGGCGTTATCGACTGCAATGCTTTCGCCGCTGACATCGGCGTAGAACGTTTGGCGCTTGGCGATCAGCAAGTACAACAGCCCTGCAATACCGGCGCCAAACAGCCAGGAAAACGGTGCGACGCTGGCAAAACCGGGTAACAGTGCCAGCAGAATGGCGATGATTGCCGCAGGAATAAACGCCGCGACCGCGCGTAAATTGACCCCACGGCTGTAGTAATAAACGCCATTCGGGTCTTCGCTATACAGCTGCAGTACATCCACCTGGCTTTTACGGATCAGCCAATAATCGACCATGATCACCCCATACAACGGCCCCAGCAGCGCACCCAGCCCGGAGAGGAAATACACGATCACCAGCGGGCTGTTGTAGAGGTTCCACGGCAGGATCAGCACCGCCACGGTGGCGCTGATCAGCCCGGCCCGCCGGAAGTTCAGGTACTTGGGCGCCAGGTTGCTGAGCACAAAGGCTGGCGCGACAAAGTTGGCCATGATGTTCACCGCCACGGTAACGATCAGGAACGCCAGGCAGCCGAGCACGAGGAAGAAGGTATTGGGGATGGCCGCAATGATTTCGGTCGGGCTTTCGATCACCCGGCCATTGAGCTGGAACTGCCCGCCGCAGAGCAACACGGTGATCGCGGCAAACACCAGAATATTTACCGGCAAACCCCAGAAGTTACCGACCAGGATGGTCTTGCGGCACGGCGAGGAGCGCGCGAAATCGCAAAAATTGAGGATCAGCGTGCCATAGATGCTCAGCCACAGCGCGCCACCGGCAAAGATGTTGCGCCACATCTCGCCACCGCTCAAAGGCTCGCGGATCGACCAGGCAATATTGCCGCCGACCTGGAAGTACATCCAACCGGCCAGCGAAGCCACGGTCACCAGAATCACCGGCCCGGCGAAGGCTTCATAGCGGCGCACCATTTCCATGCCGTACGCCAGGATCGCCAGTTGCACAAACCAGATCGTGATGAAACACGCCCAACCCAAGGTCGACAGGCCGAGAATCGAGTTGTGGTCATAGTCGGCAAATCCTGGATGAATTGCCGACAGCAACACACGGAAAACCACCGAGGCCAGGTAGGTCTGGATACCAAACCAGGCGATCGCAATCACCGCACGGATCAGCGCCGGGATCTGCGCACCATGGATGCCGAAACTGATACGGCTGATCACCGGAAACGGCACGCCGGTTTTCTGGCCCATAAACCCCGACAAGTTCATGAAGAAATACACCAGCGCTGCGCCGATCCCCAGGGACAGCAGAATCTGCCAGCCGCCGAGGCCCAGCGCATACAAGCCGATGGCAAACGAATAGTTGGCGATGTTGTGCACGTCGTTGGTCCACAACGCGAAGATGCTGTAGCGCCCCCAGCGTCGGCCTTCGGCTTTGGTGGGAGCCAGGTCCTTGTTATGCAGGCGCGGGCTGAGTACCAATGGGCCGGGGCTTGCGGCCTCGAGATTCAGGGCGGAGGAGGGCAGATCCAGTGCGATGTCATTCGAGAGGCTTGTACGCATTCCGGCAGGCTCCGGCGCATGTGCAGGAACGCTGCAGATGGCAAAGTGTATGTATGTTTTGTATTTATTGTATACAAAGAGCAATTCACCTTAAGCCACATGCGTGCCAGTTTTGGGTCTATGAAAATCAGTGCTAATTTCGTTTTTATAGGTTTGTTAAATAAATTGCTGAATTAAAAGCAATATAAATTGACCGATTGAACAGGTATTTATTTTTTGTGCGGAGGCGCTTTATTTTAGAGGGAAGCAGCGTTAGGAAATGAGTGTTACGTTTTGGTGCGGGAGAATACGGATTGCACACATAAATGGCACTTATGGTTACATTAGTGTGTACATTTCTAGGGGCTGCCCAAAACAAAATGTGGGAGCGGGCTTGCCCGCGAAGGCGGCCTCTCAGCCGACTTATAAGTGACTGATCCACCGCAATCGCGGGCAAGCCCGCTCCCACATTTTTACCGCGTCAGCCCTCAAGCCTTGCTGATGATATTCCCGGCATGCAGCCCGCATTCCTTCTGCGTGGCTTCTTCCCACCACCAGCGGCCTTCGCGCTCATGCTGGTTAGGCAATACCGGGCGGGTGCAGGGCTCGCAGCCGATGCTGATAAAACCGCGCTCATGCAGGCTGTTGTAGGGCAGCTCCAGCATGCGGATATAGCCCCAGACTTCCTCGCTGGTCATCTGCGCCAGCGGGTTGAATTTGTACAGGGTGCGCTCCGGGGTGGAGAACGCTGTATCGATCTCCAGCGCCGCCACCTGGCTGCGGGTGCCGGGGCTCTGGTCGCGCCGTTGGCCGGTGGCCCAGGCGTTTACGCCGGACAGTTTGCGCCGCAGCGGTTCGATCTTGCGCACGCCGCAGCATTCACCATGGCCGTCTTTATAGAAGCTGAACAGGCCCTTTTCCTTGACGAAGGGTTCCAGCTTGCTCTGGTCCGGCGAGATCAGCTCGATGTCGATTTTGTAGAAGTCGCGCACCTGCTCGATAAACCGGTAGGTCTCCGGGTGCAGACGGCCGGTGTCGAGGCTGAACACCTTGACGTTCTTGTTCAGCTTCCAAGCCATATCGACCAGCACCACATCCTCGGCACCGCTGAAGGAAATCCACAGGTCATCACCAAACTGGCTGAATGCCAGCTTGAGAATGTCCTGAGCGGATTTGTTGGCATAAGTCGCGGCGAGTTCAGCGACGTCGAAGGCTTGGTTCATCAGGACGGTTCCTACAGGTCAGTGGC
Organism: Pseudomonas sp. IPO3747; assembly: GCF_013385245.1. Lineage (NCBI taxonomy): Bacteria > Pseudomonadati > Pseudomonadota > Gammaproteobacteria > Pseudomonadales > Pseudomonadaceae > Pseudomonas > Pseudomonas sp. IPO3747. The sequence continues at coordinate 375,884 of NZ_JACAQL010000004.1, read as the reverse complement.
GCTGAGCGCTCTATAGGGGAGTGATGGTATCAAAATCCGCTCTGCGTTGCGGCGCCGCGCTTGAATCGCTAGAGTTCGGCAGTCCTTTTGCTCGCTCAACTAACAACATCCAATAGGAGTGTCTTGTGGAAATTGCCTGTCTCGACCTGGAAGGGGTACTGGTTCCGGAAATCTGGATCGCCTTCGCCGAAAAAACCGGTATTGAATCCCTGCGGGCAACCACCCGTGACATTCCCGATTACGACGTGTTGATGAAGCAGCGTCTGCGCATTCTTGACGAGCATGGCCTCAAACTCGCCGATATCCAGGAAGTAATCGCGACCCTCAAGCCGCTGGACGGCGCCATCGAGTTCGTCAACTGGTTGCGCGAACGCTTCCAGGTGGTGATTCTGTCGGACACCTTCTACGAATTCTCCCAGCCGTTGATGCGCCAGTTGGGTTTCCCGACCTTGTTGTGCCACCGCCTGATCACTGATGAAAATGATCGAGTGGTGAGCTATCAACTGCGTCAGAAAGACCCTAAGCGCCAATCCGTGCTGGCGTTCAAGACCCTTTACTACCGCGTGATCGCCGCTGGCGATTCCTACAACGACACCACGATGCTGGGTGAAGCTGACCGTGGGATTCTGTTCCATGCGCCAGAAAACGTGATTCGCGAGTTCCCGCAGTTCCCGGCGGTGCATACCTTTGAGGACTTGAAGAAAGCGTTCATCAAAGCGTCGAATCGGCAGTTGAGCCTGTAAGTGACTCAGTGCTGTTGATGGCCCCATCGCAGGCAAGCCAGCTCCCACACTGAATGCGGTCAACCTGTGGGAGTTGGCTTGCCTGCGATGAGGCCCGTGCGGCCACTGCCTAAACCCCGGCCAGTAACCGCTCATATGGAATGCTCAAGCCTTCATGCAGCCGCTTGATCATCGACAGGCTCAGCTTGCGCTTGTGGTTCAGCACCTCTGACACCCGCCCACTGGTGCCGATAAAGGGCTCCAGATCACGGGCAGTCATGCCTAATTGCTCCATGCGAAATCTGATCGCCTCCACTGGGTCCGAAGGCGGCATGGGAAAGTGTTCCGCCTCGTATTTCTCAATAAGCACGGCAAGAATTTCCAGCTCGTCACCCTCTGGCGAGCCAATGTCCGCGCCCCAGAGCTGCTCCACACGCACAAGCGCAGCGGTCAGGTCTTCCTGGGAATGAATAGGTTTGATGTTCATCACACGGTCTCCGCGTTTATCTGGTCGTACTGCATATGGGTTCCCACGAAACGCACGAACCCCAGCTGTCGTTGATAGTCGATCGCCATGATCACTCGATACTTGTTGCCGCCCACGTTGAAAACAACTCTGCCGCCCTTGAGAATGCTCGCCGTTCCAAGCTCTGCCTTGAGTGCCTGTGGCGTTGTGTAAGTGGTCCTCTCCATATGGCGATACAGTTCGACCAGCGGTGTTTTGGCATCGGTATGAGCGCGATGGCTTTCCCAGAATGTCCTTAAGGTAGAGAGGGCGATTATCCGCATCGCTGCGCCCTCCCAATTTGGGAGATATTAGGTGGGGTTCGTGTGAGATGCAATCCCGGAAATAATTTCTGACGAGTAGGCATTCGCTTCATGTGATCCTTCACAGGTGGCGGGTGGACGGTCTGAGCCGGACGCTATCCGCCCGCTCATACTGCGTCCACAGCCGTTCTGATTCAGTTTTTTCTGTCGCTGGGCGCCGCGTACGAGCGCCAGGAAAGGCGGGGTGCTACAGGTTTTCCAAAGTGTGTAACAAGACCCGCACCTTGGTCAGCGACTCTTGATACTCCGCCTCCCACTCCGAATCCGCCACGATCCCGCCACCGCCCCAGCAGTTCACGTGCCCATCCTTGACCAGCAAACTGCGGATGGCGATGGAGCTGTCCATCTCGCCGCGTACATCCAGATACACCAGCGAGCCGCAGTACAACCCGCGTCGGGTCGGCTCCAGCTCATCGATGATCTGCATTGCGCGAATCTTCGGCGCGCCGGTGATGGAGCCGCCAGGGAAGCTGCCGGCGATCAGGTCGAGGGCGTCTTTGTCGTCGGCCAGCACCCCCGTCACGCTGCTCACCAAATGGTGCACATTGGGATAACTTTCCAGGCTGAACAACTCCGGCACTTTCACCGAGCCGGTGCGGCAAGTGCGGCCGAGATCGTTGCGCAGCAGGTCGACGATCATCAGGTTTTCGGCGCGATCCTTGGCGCTGGCCAGAAGTTCGGCGGCGTTGGCGGCGTCTTCTTCAGGCGTCAAACCCCGCGGGCGGGTGCCTTTGATTGGGCGGGTTTCGACCTGGCGTTTGCTGATCTGCACGAATCGTTCCGGCGACAAACTGAGTACCGCGCCGTCATCGGGCAGGCTCTGAAACCCGGAAAACGGGGTAGGGCAGGCCTCGCGCAACGCGCAATACGCCACCCAGGGATCGCCGCTACAGGGCGCGCGAAAACGTTGCGCAAAGTTGACCTGGTAGCAGTCGCCCGCCTGGATGTAGTCCTGAATACGCGCGATGGCCTGTCGGTAGGCCTCGGGCGTGAGCTCCGGTGCCATGGGACCGTTGAGCTTGAAGGTGTCAGATGATTCAGCAGCAGGTTGCCCGAACAGGTTGACCAACCGCAGCCGTTCGCTGTCGGCCAACGTGGGGTGAAAGACCAACTGGCTGGTCTGTGCCTGGTGATCGCTGATCAGCGCCCAGGCATACAGCCCGAAGCGCGCATCCGGCAGGTGCAGGTCATCCACAGCCCAATCAGGCATTTGCTCCAAGTGCCGGCCAAAGTCATAACTCAAGTAGCCAATCAGGCCGCCAGCAAACGGCAGCGCATAACCTGCAGGCAGATCCGCTTCGCCCAACTGCGTCAGGTTGGTCCGCAAGCGTTGCAGGAAATCACCGCCACTTTCGTCAGGCGCAACCGTCAATGTCGCTCGCGGCCAGGCGCTGAGCAAGTCATAACGCCCGCGTTCGGCAGCCGGGCGGCCACTGTCGAGCAGCACTGCGCCAGGGGCATGACGAATCGCCGCAAAGTAGTCGGCGGGGTTGGCCCGGTAGGGCATCGGGTGTACGGAGCAGGTCGACATTGCAGGGTGGATCAGCTGTTGGCGTGGGGGTGGCGATTGTAGTCCCCTGAAGGGTTTGGTCCTAGAGGGGATGTCGGTGATAGCTGGATAGAGGTGTTGCTTGTCAGAAAGCTATCGCAGGCAAGCCAGCGCCCACTGGTTGATCGCGTGTGGGAGCTGGCTTGCCTGCGATGAGGCCATCAGCCTTCTACCGCAGGAATATGCCCAAACATTTCCTGCACAAACTTCACCCGTTCTTCCGCAGTTTCGGTCACGCCAGCCGCTTTGAGTTCGTCCAGTCGCGCTTCAACCGCATGGGTACGCAACGTCAAACCGCAGTCGTTAGCGATCTGGATATTCAGCCCCGGTCGCGCATTCAGCTCCAGGATCAACGGACCTTTTTCCTGGTCCAGCACCATGTCCACGCCGATATAGCCCAGCCCGCACAGCTCATAGCAGCCGGCCGCGAGCTTCATGAACCCGTCCCAGTTGGGCAGCTGCACGCCATCCACCGCGTTGGTGGTGTCGGGGTGTTTGGTGATGATGTTGTTCAGCCAGGTGCCGCGCAGTGTCAGGCCGGTGGCGAGGTCCACACCCACGCCAATCGCGCCCTGGTGCAGGTTGGCCTTGCCGCCGGACTGGCGGGTCGGCAGACGCAGCATGGCCATCACCGGGTAGCCCATCAGCACGATAATGCGGATATCCGGCACGCCTTCGTAGCTGATGCTCTTGAAGATCTGGTCGGGCACCACGCGGTATTCGATCAGTGCGCGGTCGCGGTGGCCGCCCAGGGAGTACAAACCGGTGAGGATGCTGGAGATCTGGTGCTCGATTTCTTCATGGCTGATGATCTTGCCGGACACCGTGCGGTAGCGCCCTTCAAACCGGTCGGCTACCACCAGGATGCCATCACCGCCGGCACCCTGGGCCGGTTTGATCACGAAGTCGCTGCGCCCGCCGATGATCTCGTCGAGCTTGTCGATTTCCTTCTCGGTGGAAATGATCCCGTACATCTCGGGCACATGGATGCCCGCCGCAATCGCCCGTTCCTTGGTGATGATCTTGTCATCCACGATCGGGTACAGGCTGCGCTTGTTGTACTTGAGCACGTAGTCGGCGTTACGCCGGTTGATGCCCATGATCCCTCGCGCTTCGAGGGCCTTCCAGGTTTTCCAGAAGCCGAACATTACGAATCAGCCTTGAGGAAGGCCTTGAAACGCACCAGCTCGGTCAGGCGATAGCCGCGATAGCGACCCATGGCCAGCATGAAACCCACCAGGATCAACAGGATGGCCGGGAAGGTGAACACAAAGTAGACCAGCTCCGGCACGCTCATGATGATGTGCGCCAGGGCGGCGGCGAACAGTGTGCCCACGGCCACTTTCAACGCATGGTTGGCGCCACGTTCTTCCCAGGTGATCGACAGGCGCTCGATGGTCATGGTCAGAATCACCATCGGGAACAGTGCTACCGACAACCCGCGTTCCAGGCCCAGCTTGTGGCTGAACAGGCTGATGGCCGCAATCAGCACCACCACAAAGGTCAGCACCACCGAGAGCCTCGGCAGCATCTGCAGCTTCAAGTGTTCCAGGTACGATCTGAGCGACAGGCCCAGCGCGGTGATGATAGTAAACAGCGCAATGCCGAAGCCCAATTGCGTCTCGCGAAACGCCAGGGCGATCAGTACCGGGGTGAAGGTGCCCAGGGTTTGCAGGCCGATCAGGTTGCGCAGGATCAGAATCACCAGCACGCCGATGGGGATCATTACCATGATCATGAAGGTTTGCTGGGTTTGCAGCGGCAGGCCGTACAACGAGTATTCGAGGAAATTGGCGTCGGTGTTTTCGTCCGTCAGCTTGGCCAGGCGAATCGCGTTCATCTCGCTGTTGTTGAGGCTGAAGGTTACTGCGGCCTTCTTGCCGCCATCCACCGTGATCAGGTTTTCATCGCCGGTCCACCACAGCAGCCGGTCGGACGGCAGGCCTTGCTCGCCGGTTTCCGGGTTGAAGTACAGCCAGTCATTGCCGTTGAAGCTGCGCAACCACAGTTCCGGAGTTTGCGGCTGGTCGGCGACTAGCCGGATGGTGTGGACTTTTTCCACCGGCACATGGGCGATGGACAGCAACAGTTCGACGATCTTGGCTTTGTGTGGCGTGGACGGGTCGCCCGCCAGCAATAGCTTTACATTGTCGTCGTTGAGGTTGTTGGTGCGCTTGATCGCCTCGGTGATAAAGGTCTCGACGTCGGCCGAATGCTGGCGGATCGGCGCCAGCAGGGCTTCGGCGGCGATTTTTTCCGGGCCTTCCACAGCGATGCTGTCACGGAAGGTCGGGCCTTTGACCTTGACCTTTTCACCGCTGTAGCGCTTGGTCAGCACCAGGCGGTAATACAGGGTCTGCTTACCTTTGGCTCGGCGCGCCGACCAGGTGACCTTGCGGTTGCCGTCGGTGCGGTTGACGCTCACGCCGTAGTTATTGGAAATAAAGCTTTCATTGAGACTGACGAAGTCGCGGCTCAGGGGCGGCACGAACATCGAGATCTTCACCGGGTCCTTGGGGTTGGCGACGAACTCGACCTTGGCGTCGATGTTCCACAGGTCGTCGGTGGCGTCTTCGGTGACGGGAATTCCCAGCACGAAAATCTGATAGGCGGTGACCGAAATACCCAACACCACCAGGATGGTGATCAGGATTCTCAGGTGCAGGGTCAGAGAGCGCATTCGGTTTACTCGGCGGTATGAGCGTCGGCGGCGCAGGCGGGTTTGCCCGCTGCGTATTTAAGACTGGGGTCGACCAGCGCATCAAAGCGTTTCAACGCTTCGGAGCCGATCAGCAGCGGGTATTGGAAGGCGCTGCGGTCAGTCAAGTTCACTTCGATGCTGCGTAAAGCGGTGCCCATGCAGATATCCAGGGAGATCACTGGGCGGGCGGTGTAGTTCTTGTCCTCATCGGGGTCGTAGTCACCGGCGCGGCGCTTGATCTTGCTGACGCGGGCCAGGGGGCGTTCGATGGGGTGGGAGTGGGCGGTGTCGATGGCGAGATAAAAGCGTACCCAGGATTCGCCGTCGCGCTTGAAACGCTTGATATCGCGGGCGCTCAACGAGGCAGTCTTGGCGCCGGTGTCGAGTTTGGCGGCGACTTCCAGGTCGATGCCGGCCAATTTGGCGTATTCATTCAGGCCATACACGGTCTTCTCGGCGGCAACGCCAAGGCCAGGTATGCACAGTAGGCAAATAAGAAGGAAGGGCTTGAGTCTCATAGATCCTGACGCGGTGCAGTGCGATGTTCAATTCAAGGCGACTGGCATTGCTGCGCAAACTCCCTCGTGCGCCGTTTCATCAAGTGATGTCAGGCAAAAGCGGCGGGCATTCTAACATGATGCTTTTCTGGCGCCAGCGCTGGCAGGCGGCCATGCCCAGCGAAGGTGCGGCAAGGGTTATTAGACGATTGTCGACAATATGGATTTATTCTTTGACTAATAGGGCTTGATTGGCTAGTTTTTGCGACATTGCTTTTAAAGGTGTCGACAATATGCTGGATCAGCTGGAAACGCCGGTGGTGTCGCAAGACGATTCCCAGACCATGTCAGAGAACGTCTTCCGGCGTATCCAGGCCGCCATCGTCAAGGGTGAAATCGCTCCCGGCAGCAAGATCTCCGAACCGGAACTGGCGCGCACCTATGGCATCAGCCGTGGCCCGTTGCGTGAGGCTATCCACCGCCTCGAAGGCCAGCGCCTGCTGGTGCGTGTGCCTCATGTGGGCGCAAGAGTGGTGTCCTTGAGCCATGCCGAGCTGATCGAACTGTATGAAATCCGCGAGTCCCTGGAAGGCATGGCCTGCCGCCTGGCCGCCGAGCGCATGACCGACGCCGAAATCGAAGAGCTGCGCCAGGTGTTGCACACCCATGAGCGCGACGAAGCGTTTCAGGCGGGCCTGGGCTACTACCAGCAGGAGGGCGACTTCGATTTTCATTACCGGATAATTCAAGGCGCCGGTAACCGCACCCTTACCCAAATGCTCTGCGGCGAGCTGTACCAATTGGTGCGCATGTACCGCATCCAGTTCTCCGCCACCCCGAATCGTCCACGCCAGGCTTTTGCCGAGCATCACCGCATTCTTGACGCGATTGCCGATCGCGACGGTGAACTGGCCGAGTTGTTGATGCGCCGCCATATCGGCGCTTCCAAACGCAATATTGCCCGTCATTTCCCGGACGGCGCTCCTTCATCACGAGGTGAGTCATGAGTTCCAACAATAAAACCACTCCAGGCCAGCGTTTTCGTGACGCCGTTGCCAGCGAACAGCCCTTGCAGGTGGTTGGCGCAATCAATGCCAACCACGCGCTGCTGGCCAAGCGTGCCGGTTTCAAGGCGATTTATCTGTCAGGCGGCGGCGTAGCTGCCGGTTCCCTGGGCGTGCCGGACTTGGGCATCACCGGCCTGGACGACGTACTCACCGACGTACGCCGCATCACCGACGTGTGCGACCTGCCGCTGCTGGTCGACGTCGACACCGGTTTCGGCTCCTCGGCCTTTAACGTGGCGCGCACCGTCAAGTCGATGATCAAGTTCGGCGCCGCCGCCATCCATATCGAAGACCAGGTCGGCGCCAAGCGTTGCGGGCATCGCCCGAACAAAGAAATCGTGTCCCAGCAGGAAATGGTCGACCGCATCAAGGCCGCCGTAGACGCGCGCACCGATGACAGCTTCGTGATCATGGCGCGCACCGACGCGCTGGCGGTTGAAGGCTTGGAGTCGGCCCTGGAGCGTGCCGCCGCCTGCATCGAAGCCGGTGCCGACATGGTGTTCCCGGAAGCCATCACTGAGCTGGAGATGTACAAGCTCTTCGCCTCAAAGGTAAAGGCCCCGATCCTGGCCAACATCACCGAGTTCGGTGCAACCCCTCTCTACACAGTCGATCAACTGAAATCTGCCGATGTTTCCATCGTGCTGTACCCGCTCTCGGCTTTCCGCGCCATGAACAAGGCCGCCGAGAACGTCTACACCGCGATTCGTCGCGACGGTACGCAACAGAACGTCATCGACACCATGCAAACCCGCATGGAGCTTTACGATCGCATCGACTACCACACCTTCGAGCAGAAGCTCGACGCGCTGTTCGCCGCGAAAAAGTAACGAACGCGCCTCCCTGAATAACTACAAAATTGGAGAAGAACCATGGCTGAAGCAAAAGTACTGAGTGGTGCCGGCCTGCGTGGCCAGGTGGCCGGGCAGACCGCACTGTCTACCGTCGGCCAGGCCGGTGCCGGCTTGACCTATCGCGGCTATGACGTGCGTGAACTGGCCGCCGATGCGCAATTTGAAGAGGTCGCCTACCTGCTGCTCTACGGCGAGTTGCCGAGCAAAACCGAATTGGCCGCTTACAGCGCCAAACTCAGCAAACTGCGCGACCTGCCGCAAGCGCTTAAAGAAGTGCTGGAACGCATTCCTGCCGACGCCCACCCGATGGACGTGATGCGCACCGGTTGCTCGTTCCTGGGCAATATCGAACCCGAGAAAGACTTCAGCGCGCAGCACGATGTCACCGACCGCCTGCTCGCCGCTTTCCCGGCAATCATGTGCTACTGGTATCGCTTCAGCCACGACGGCAAAAAGATTGACTGCGTGACCGACGAGCCAAGCATCGGCGGCCACTTCCTGCACCTGCTGCATGGCAAGAAGCCCAGCGCGTTGCATGAAAAAGTCATGAACGTGTCACTGATCCTCTACGCCGAGCACGAATTCAACGCCTCGACCTTCACCGCCCGTGTGTGTGCTTCAACCCTGTCCGATCTGTATTCCTGCGTGACCGCCGCCATTGGCTCGCTGCGCGGTCCGTTGCATGGCGGCGCCAACGAAGCCGCGATGGAGATGATCGAGCGTTTCGGTTCGGCCGAAGAAGCCGTCGAAGGCACCCTCGGCATGCTGGCGCGCAAAGACAAGATCATGGGCTTTGGCCACGCGATCTACAAAGACAGCGACCCGCGTAATGAAGTGATCAAGGGCTGGGCGAAAAAACTCGCGGATGAGGTCGGCGATAAAGTGTTGTTCCCGGTCTCCGAAGCCATCGACAAGACCATGTGGGAACAGAAAAAGCTGTTCCCCAATGCTGACTTCTACCATGCCTCGGCGTACCACTTCATGGGCATCCCGACCAAGCTGTTCACGCCGATCTTCGTGTGCTCGCGGCTGACCGGCTGGGCTGCGCATGTGTTCGAGCAGCGCGCCAACAACCGCATCATCCGTCCAAGTGCCGAGTACATCGGCGTTGAGCAGCGCAAGTTCGTGCCAATCGAACGTCGCTGAGTGGCATGAACCAGGCACATTGGCCTATGTGCTTTTCTGTGGGAGCTGGCTTGCCTGCGATCGCATCACCCTGGTGTACCTGTCACACCGCAGTGATGCCATCGCAGGCAAGCCAGCTCCCACAGAGAGCCAGGCCAGTGTCGACAGTTCGCCTTGTGAACCTACCGTGACCGAGTCCTGACGATGAACACAGAATTTCGCAAACCGCTGCCCGGCAGCCGCCTGGATTTCTTCGACGCCCGCGCGGCTGTCGAGGCAATCACGCCCGGCGCCTATGCCACCTTGCCGTACACCTCGCGCGTGCTCGCCGAAAACCTGGTGCGCCGCTGCGACCCGGCCACCCTCAACGCTTCCCTGAGCCAACTGATCGAACGCAAACGCGACCTGGATTTCCCGTGGTTCCCGGCGCGCGTGGTGTGCCACGACATCCTCGGCCAAACCGCGCTGGTCGACCTTGCCGGCCTGCGCGATGCCATCGCCCTGCAAGGCGGTGACCCGGCGCAGGTCAACCCGGTGGTGCCGACCCAACTGATCGTCGACCACTCGCTGGCCGTCGAAGCCGGTGGTTTTGACCCGCAGGCGTTCGAGAAAAACCGCGCCATCGAAGACCGTCGCAACGAAGACCGTTTTCACTTTATCGAGTGGACCAAAAAGGCCTTCAAGAACGTCGACGTGATCCCGCCGGGCAACGGCATCATGCACCAGATCAACCTGGAGAAAATGTCTCCGGTGATCCAGGTGCGTGACGGTGTGGCCTTCCCCGATACCTGTGTCGGCACCGACAGCCATACCCCGCACGTAGACGCCTTGGGCGTGATCGCCATCGGCGTCGGTGGCCTTGAAGCCGAGAGCGTGATGCTCGGCCGCGCCTCGTGGATGCGCCTGCCGGAAAGCGTCGGCGTGGAACTGACGGGCAAGCTGCAACCGGGCATCACCGCCACCGACATGGTGCTGGCGCTGACCGAGTTCCTGCGCAAACAGAAAGTCGTGGGTGCGTGGCTGGAGTTTTTCGGCGAAGGCGCTTCGGCACTCACCCTGGGCGACCGCGCGACCATCTCCAACATGGCCCCGGAATACGGCGCTACCGCCGCGATGTTCTACATCGACCAGCAAACCATCGCCTACCTGAAACTCACTGGCCGCGAAGACGAACAAGTCACGTTGGTCGAGCAATACGCCCGCCACACCGGCCTGTGGGCCGATGACCTCAAGGGCGCGCAATACGAGCGTGGATTGACCTTCGACCTGTCCAGTGTCGTGCGCAACATGGCCGGCCCGAGCAACCCGCATGCGCGTGTTGCCACCAGCGATCTGGCGTCCCAAGGCATCTCCGGTCAGTGGGATGAAGTGCCGGGGCAAATGCCCGACGGCGCGGTGATCATCGCCGCCATTACCAGTTGCACCAACACCAGCAACCCGCGCAACGTGATTGCCGCAGGCTTGCTGGCACGTAATGCCAACCAGCTGGGGCTGACGCGCAAACCGTGGGTCAAATCCTCGCTGGCGCCGGGCTCGAAAACCGTGGCCATGTACCTGGAAGAAGCCGGCCTTGGCCATGAGCTGGAAAAACTCGGCTTCGGCGTGGTGGCGTTTGCCTGCACCACTTGCAATGGCATGTCCGGCGCACTCGACCCGGTGATCCAGCAAGAAATCATCGACCGCGACCTGTACGCCACTGCCGTGCTGTCGGGTAACCGCAACTTCGACGGGCGTATTCACCCGTATGCCAAGCAAGCGTTCCTGGCTTCGCCGCCGTTGGTGGTGGCCTATGCGATTGCCGGTACCATCCGCTTCGACATCGAAAAGGATGTGCTGGGCCTGGATGCCGACGGCAAGGAAATCCGCCTGAAAGACATCTGGCCAAGCGACGAAGAAATCGACGCTGTGGTCAAGGCGTCGGTCAAACCGGAGCAGTTCCGCGCCGTCTACATCCCGATGTTCGCGATCCACGAAGACACCGGCCCCAAAGTCGCGCCGCTGTACGACTGGCGCCCGCAAAGCACCTACATCCGCCGCCCGCCCTACTGGGAAGGTGCGTTGGCGGGTGCGCGGCCGCTCAAGGGCATGCGCCCGCTGGCGGTACTGCCGGACAACATCACCACCGACCACCTGTCGCCGTCCAACGCGATCATGCTCGACAGCGCCGCCGGCGAATACCTGGCGAAAATGGGCCTGCCGGAAGTCGACTTCAACTCTTACGCGACCCATCGCGGCGACCACTTGACCGCGCAGCGCGCAACCTTCGCCAACCCGAAGCTGTTCAACGAAATGGTCGTGGAAAACGGCAAGGTCAAGCAGGGTTCCCTGGCGCGTATCGAGCCCGAAGGCCAGGTCACGCGAATGTGGGAAGCCATCGAAACCTACATGGAGCGCAAGCAGCCGCTGATCATCATTGCCGGCGCCGACTACGGCCAGGGCTCGTCCCGCGACTGGGCGGCCAAGGGCGTACGCCTGGCCGGTGTGGAGGCGATTGCCGCCGAAGGGTTCGAGCGCATCCACCGTACCAACCTGGTGGGCATGGGCGTGTTGCCGCTGGAATTTTTGCCGGGCACCGACCGCCACACACTGAAGATCGACGGCAGCGAAACCTATGACGTGGTCGGCCAACGCACCCCGCGTGCGCAACTGACGCTGGTGATCAACCGCAAGAATGGCGAACGTGTCGAAGTGCCGGTGACGTGCCGCCTGGACACCGCCGAAGAAGTGTCGATCTACGAGGCGGGCGGCGTGTTGCAACGTTTTGCCCAGGACTTCCTGGAATCGGCGGCGACGGCTTAAGGGGATAACCATGGCACACGCAGCGCAAATCAAGATCCCCGCCACCTACATGCGTGGCGGCACCAGCAAGGGCGTGTTTTTCAGCCTCAAGGACCTGCCCGAGTCGGCGCAGGTGCCGGGTGCTGCTCGCGATGCCTTGCTGTTGCGGGTCATCGGCAGCCCCGATCCCTACGACAAGCAAATCGACGGCATGGGCGGTGCAACCTCCAGCACCAGCAAAACCGTGATCCTGGCCAAAAGCACCCGGGCCGATCACGACGTGGATTACCTGTTTGGCCAGGTCTCCATCGACAAGCCGTTTGTCGACTGGAGCGGCAACTGCGGCAACCTGTCGGCGGCGGTGGGTTCGTTTGCCATCAGCGCCGGCCTGGTTGACCCGGCCCGCGTGCCGCATAACGGTGTGGCGGTGGTGCGGGTGTGGCAGGCCAATATCGGCAAGACCATCATCGCTCACGTGCCGATCACCGACGGCGCGGTGCAGGAAACCGGCGACTTTGAGCTCGACGGCGTGACCTTCCCGGCTGCCGAAGTGCAGCTGGAGTTCATGGACCCGGCAGCGGAAGAAGAGGGCGGCGGTGGCTCGATGTTTCCCACCGGCAACCTGATCGACGACCTGGAAGTACCGGGTGTCGGCACCTTCAAGGCGACGCTGATCAACGCCGGTATCCCGACGATTTTCATCAACGCCCAAGACCTCGGCTACACCGGCACCGAGCTGCAAGGCGCGATCAACAGCGACCCGAAGGCCCTGGCAATGTTCGAGACCGTGCGGGCCTATGGCGCGTTGCGCATGGGCCTGATCAAACACTTGGACGAAGCCGCCCAGCGCCAGCACACGCCGAAGGTCGCGTTTGTGGCAAAACCTTTGGATTACGTGGCCTCCAGTGGCAAGGCAATCAAGGCCGGTGATGTGGATTTGCTGGTGCGCGCACTGTCCATGGGCAAGTTGCACCACGCGATGATGGGCACGGCGGCGGTGGCGATTGGCACGGCGGCGGCGATTTCCGGCACCCTAGTCAACCTCGCGGCCGGTGGTGTCGAGCGCAACGCGGTGCGGTTCGGGCACCCGTCCGGCACCTTGCGCGTCGGTGCCGAAGCCACCCAGGTGAACGGCGAATGGGTGGTGAAAAAAGCCATCATGAGCCGCAGCGCACGGGTGTTGATGGAAGGCTTCGTGCGCGTGCCCGGCGACGCGTTCTAACCCTTGCGGGAGCTGGCTTGTGTGGGAGCTGGCTTGCCTGCGATGGCATCACCTCTGTGTTTCAGATGAACCGAGGTGATGCCATCGCGGGCAAGCCCGGCTCCCACAGGTGATTCTCTATTTCAAGGCAGACACCCAAGATCTGCTTTCCAATAACCGTAAGCCCGAGGACTAACCCCAACCCACTTTGGAGTACTGCCATGAGCGCCAACGTCGACCAGAATAACCGCCCCGACTACGACCAGGTCCTGCAGGACATTGCCGACTACGTCCTCAATTACCGCATCGATTCCCGCGACGCGTTGGACACTGCACGCAATTGCCTGATGGACACCCTCGGTTGCGGCCTGCTGGCCCTGCGCTTCCCCGAGTGCACCAAGCACCTGGGGCCGCTGGTGGAAGGCACCGTCGTGCCGTTCGGCGCGCGTGTGCCGGGCACTTCATTGCGTCTGGACCCGGTCAAAGCCGCCTGGGACATCGGCTGCATCGTGCGCTGGCTCGACTACAACGACACTTGGCTCGCCGCCGAATGGGGCCACCCTTCGGATAACCTCGGCGGCATCCTCGCCGTGGCCGATCACCTGTCGCAAAAACGCGTGGCCAACGGCGATGCGCCACTGACCGTGCGTGCGGTGCTGGAAGCGATGATCATGGCCCACGAAATCCAGGGCGTGATTGCCCTGGAAAACTCCTTCAACCGCGTTGGCCTCGACCATGTATTACTGGTGAAAGTCGCCTCCACGGCGGTCACCGCCAAGCTGATGGGCGCCAACCGTGAACAGCTGCTGTCGGCGTTGTCCCACGCGTTTGTCGATGGACAGGCGCTGCGCACCTATCGCCATGCGCCGAATGCCGGCTCGCGCAAATCCTGGGCGGCCGGGGATGCATCGAGCCGTGGCGTACGCCTGGCGGATATCGCGCTGCGCGGCGAGATGGGCATCCCCGGTGTGCTGAGCGCGCCGCAATGGGGTTTTTATGACGTGCTGTTCAGCCACACCAATAAAGACCTGGCGCTTAAGCCTGAGGACAAGCGTGCGTTCAGCCTGTCCCAGCCGTATGGCACCTATGTGATGGAAAACGTGCTGTTCAAGATCAGCTTCCCGGCCGAGTTTCACGCGCAAACAGCCTGTGAAGCGGCGGTGACCTTGCACCCGTTGGTCAAGGATCGTCTGCATGAAATCGAACGCATTGTGATCACCACCCACGAGTCGGCGATTCGCATCATTTCCAAAGTCGGGAAGCTGGCTAACGCCGCCGACCGCGACCACTGCCTGCAGTACATGACTGCGGTGCCGTTGGCGTTCGGTAATCTGGTGGCCGAGCAGTACGAGGATGAATTCCACGCGGCGCACCCGATCATCGATGAGCTGCGCGAAAAGATGGAAGTCGTTGAGGACTTGCGCTACAGCCGCGAATACCTGGAGGCCGACAAGCGCTCTATCGCCAATGCCGTGCAGGTGTTTTTCAAGGATGGCACCCACACTGAACAAGTCGCGGTGGAATACCCGATTGGGCATCGCCGCCGTCGGGTGGATGGCATTCCATTGCTGGAAGACAAGTTCAAAGCCAACCTGGCCACGCGGTTTACCGCGCAGCGCAGTGGCGAGATTTTTGCGTTGTGCAAGGATCAGGCGCGGCTTGAGGCTACGCCGGTGAATCGGTTTGTGGACCTGTTTGTGATCTGACAAACACCAAAAAACTAACGGGGGAGCTAGCTTGTGTGGGAGCTGGCTTGCCTGCGATAGCATCACCTCGGTACTTCAGAAACACCGAGTCGCCTGCATCGCAGGCAAGCCAGCTCCCACAAAAGCCAGCTCCCATTAGGTCCATTACATACTGCCTTCCACATCATCCAGGCTGAATGTCTCGGTATGGTCGTCATAGGAGAAAATCTCCGCATAACGCCCCCACGCCACCACGCTTTCCAGGGTTTTCTCCACAAAGGCTTCGGTCATCGAGTCTTCCAGCTCCTGCTCAAAACGCACCCGTGGCGCACGGTGCCCGCTGCGTTCAAGCAATACCTGATGAATCCGCGCGGCCAGAGGCACGTGTTTGATCAAGTGCTCGGCGAACAGGGTTTTGCGCTCTTGCGTGCCGTAGTCGGCGAACAGCTTGCCGGCGTCGGTGAGGGTGATGTCCGCGCCCTTGAGTTCAGCGAAACCCAAATGCTCGAGCATCTCGGCCACCGGGAACAGGTCATCGACTTCCAGCAAGCGCCGTTCGGCCACGGTCGGCAAGCCGGCGTGGCCGTTGTAAGGCTCGGCGGCCAGGGTTTCGATCAGGCCGGCCATCAGGTTGGTGGATACCTCCGGCAGCAGGCTGCCCATTTTCAGCTCGGGTATGCCACGGCTGGCATCGGCGCTGCGTCGGTCGGTCATCAGTGCGTAGATGTCGTCGACCATTTGCCGGAACGTCGGGTCCAGGCGGTTGCGCGGGTGCGCGAACGGCACCTTGATCTCGGCGACCACGCGGCCGGGGTTGGATGACAGCACCAGAATACGGTCGCACATCAGCACCGCTTCTTCGATGTTGTGGGTCACGATCAGGATCGACTTGATCGGCAGCTGTTTGCCGCTCCACAGGTCGAGCAAGTCAGTGCGCAACGTCTCGGCGGTGAGCACGTCAAGGGCTGAGAAGGGCTCGTCCATCAGCAACAGCGTCGGGTTGACCACCAGGCCACGGGCAAACCCCACGCGCTGGCGCATGCCGCCGGAGAGTTCGCGCGGGTAAGCGTTTTCAAACCCGTCGAGGCCGATCAAGTCGATGGCGGCCAAGGCGCGCCGGCGGGTTTCCTTGCGCTCGACTTGCAAGGCTTGCAGGCCGGCTTCGACGTTTTCCAGCACGGTAAGCCAGGGGAACAGGGCAAAGGTCTGGAACACCATGGCCACACCTTCGGCCGGGCCGTTGAGCGGCGCGCCGTTGTAGCGAACTTCGCCGGATGATGGCTGGATCAGCCCGGCGATGATGCGCAGCAAGGTGGATTTACCCGAGCCGGAACGGCCAAGCATGCCGACGATCTCACCCTCGTGCAGGCTCAGGTCGACGCCGCTGAGCACTTGCAGCTCGTCTTTACCTTTGCCGAACACCCGGTTGACGTTTTTCAGCGAGTAGATTTGCGGGGTATCGGCAGTGTTTTCGGTGTAGGTAGTCATCACGGCGAATCCCATCAATTCAGACGAAGTTTGTTTTCAGCGATGGCGTACATCGGCCGCCAGACTGCGCGGTTGAACGCCACCACGAAGATCGACATCACCACCACGCCCAGGGCAATTTTCGGGAAGTCGCCGGCCGCGGTGGTTTGCGCGATGTAGGCGCCCAGCCCATGGGCGACCACATTGTCCTGGCCCCAGGACACGTACTCGGACACGATGCTGGCGTTCCAGGCACCGCCCGAGGCGGTAATGGCGCCGGTGACGTAATAGGGGAAGATCCCCGGCAGCATCACCTTGCGCCACCACAGCCAGCCACGGATGCGGAAGTTGGCGGCGGCTTCCTTGAAGTCATTGGGGAAGGCACTGGCGCCGGCAATCACGTTGAACAGGATGTACCACTGGGTGCCCAGCACGATCAGCGGGCTCAGCCAGATATCCGGGTTGAGGTTGTAGTGCAGGATCACGATCACAAACACCGGGAACAGCAGGTTCGCCGGGAAAGCCGCGAGAAACTGTGCCAGCGGCTGGATTTTTTCCGCCAGTGCAGGGCGCAAGCCGATCATTACGCCTAAAGGCACCCAGATCAGCGAGGCGATCAGAATCAGCCCGGCCACGCGTAGCAAGGTGATCAGGCCCAGTACAAACACGTGGCCGACTTCGGCGAAGGTCACTTCGGTGCCGACGTATTGCACGATGTGGTACAGCGCATACGCGGCCAGCAACGCAATCAACGTGCCCCACACCCAGTCGATCACTTTTGACGCCGCCGGTGTTTCTGCCGGCAACGCCTTGAGCGCACCGCCCGCCAGGCTGAAGCGTTTGTTGCCGATCCGGCTGAAGGCGCGGGTAATAGGGCGCAGACTGCGTTGCACGATGCGCGTGCGCTGGATCAGGTTCAGCAGCCAGGATTGTGGCGCAGCGCCCTGGGACGCGGTGGTTTCCATGCGGAACTTGTCAGCCCAGGCCACCAACGGTCGGAACAGCAACTGGTCGTACAGCAGGATCACCACAATCATCGCCAAAATCACGTAACCCACGGCGTGCAGGTCTTTCTGGGCGATCGCCAAGGCCAGGTACGAACCTACGCCCGGCAGGGTGATGGTCTTGTCGCCGACGGTGATGGCTTCGGAGGCGACCACGAAGAACCAGCCGCCGGACATGCTCATCATCATGTTCCACACCAGCCCCGGCATGGCGAACGGCACATCGAGCTTCCAGAATTTCTGCCAGCCGGAAAGCCGCAGGTTGGTCGACACCTCTACCAAATCGTGGGGCAGCATGCGCAGCGACTGATAGAAGCTGAACGTCATGTTCCAGGCCTGGCTGGTGAAGATCGCAAAGATCGCCGCGAGTTCGGCGCCGAGCACGCGCCCAGGGAACAGCAGCAGGAAGAACGTCACCGTGAATGAGATGTAGCCGAGCACTGGCACCGATTGCAGGATATCGAGCACCGGCACCAGCAGCTTTTCAGCACGTCGGCTTTTGGCGGCCAGGGTGCCGTACAGCAGGGTAAAAACCAGCGCCGCGACCATGGCCGCGAGCATGCGCATCGTGGTGCGCATCGCGTATTCCGGCAGGTTGGCCGGGTCGAGGGAGATGACTTCACTTTGCAACGTGGCGATGGGCGCCCAGGTTTCCCGCGCGGTAAGGGAGAAAAACAGCAGAAAGCCGATCACCAGCGGCAGCGCGACCAGGTCCCAGCGGTTGGGCAGTAAGCGCAGGGTGGATGCCGGCAGGTAATCGCGGAACACTTTGTTCATAGGCATTCAGTCCTGCAGCGTTCAGGTTCAGGGGCGTAATGGGAGTGAGCTTAGCTGCTGCACGAATGCCCCACCGGGAAGGACAGGCGCTGTTTTCGTGAGTCAGGGGCAACGATGCATTGCTGGCGGGATTGTACGTTTCTGAATGTTACAAGCACATAAATTTGCTGTCAGTTTCCTGTACGAACTGCGGCTTGGGCACCGGTTTTGCCTGCGTTGATCAACCTTCAGGAAAAGACTGATTGAGCTGCCGACATAATTAGCTACCCACACATCCTGTATCCCGGGAACCGCTTTCAGATAAATGCCAATCAATGGGTCAGATCACTTGCCGCAGCAAGTCTCTGCCAACCCACAACTCAGCACTGTCTGGATTTGAGAAAGCACCCTATGAATAGCGTAAATACCCGGCCACAAACGAACTCCCCAACGGGCTACGAGGCGTCGCAATATTCGCAGCCCCTTCGTCAGAAAAACATGGCCGATACCTCAACGGGTGTCGACACACAGGGCGATGCTGCAGCTCCTCGGCCGCCCGTGACGGCAGAGCAACGCGGTCAGTTTTCGAGCCACAACACCCTCGTTAACCAGCCGCAATTGCATAAGGTCGGCCCACAGGCTGAGACCCTGGAGTTGTTGGGTAAAAATAACCAGCTCCTGATCGACTTCAAGGCGTTTATCACCGAGTGCCAGGAGAAAATCGTCAATCTTAAAAACGATATTGTCGAACTGCGTGAGCAACTGAGTGCTCCATGCAAAGACACCGACGAGGCCCCCGTAGAACTGCCTCAAACACCTCAAGAGTCGGTTAAGCAGGTTGTTCAAGACGCTCGGACAACTGAAGTTGCCCAGGATCAAGAGCTTGAGGAGGCGCTCAAGCTAAATACGCAGTTGCGCGATGATATCGGCGAGCTCATGCAGCAGATGAAAGAGGCCTTTGAAGCGTTGGGCAAGGAGCTTAAAAGTATGACTGAGCACGTCAAGACGATGACCAAACCTGAAACCCAGGCGCCAACGGCGCCAGCGGATAAGTCCATTATGACCACCAGCGATGAGCCGGCAGATCCGACCAACGAGTCACCCACGCAGGCACTGCCCACCGCTGATCAATTCAGGGTGGACAACGCTAGTATCGAAGCGGGTATTGCTGAGATGAAGTCCTACTACAGCACACAAATTTCATTGCTTGAGGAACAGGTTCAAGTGTTGAAAAAGCACCTTGATGAGGCGAAGCAGTAAGGCTTGGCTTCACTTCGGCAAGCGTGGGTCTCCAGCGCCCACGCTTGGCCGACTCGCGTACTTTAGCCCTCAAACCGCAGGATCACCCGGCGGTTATGCTTGCTCTTCTTCTCGATTTTTTCGCAGAACACCCGGCCGATTTCTTCGGTATTGATCACGTGGGTGCCACCGCACGGCTGGATATCGATCCCGGCGATTTCTATTACCCGCACCGAGCCCTGGATGACCGGTGGCGCCACCGCCTGGGTGCGGGTGATCTGCAGCAGGGTCGAGTATTCCGAGGCGGGCATCGACAGGGTCTTCACGGCATGGGCTTGTTCGATCAAGGCATTAAGGTCGCGGGTGATGCTGTCCTTGTCGAGGGTCATTTCCGGTAAATCGAAATCCAGGCGGCCTTTGTCTGCGCTGATGCTGCAGCCGGTGACGGGCGCATCAATGATCGAGCACAGCAGGTGCAGGCAGGTGTGCATCTTCATGTGCTGGTAGCGCCGTTCCCAATCCAGGCCGGCATCCACCTGCACGCCCGCCGTCAATTGCTCGGGGCAGTGTTCAACCTGGTGCCAGATGATCGAGCGCAACACCGGGTCGCGCACGGTGCCGGTCACGTTGACCCGCGTGCCGTCGGCCAGGGTCAGGTGCCCGGTGTCGCCCGGTTGCCCACCGCCGGTGGGGTAGAACAGCGTGTGTTCCAGGGCAATGCCTTGTTCACTGACGGCAATCACCCGGGCGCTGAAGGCGTTCTGGTAGGGCGCGCTGTCAAACAGCGCCAGGGTTTCCATGGTATGCACGGACATGTTCAACCTCCGACGATCAGTGGGCTGGCTTGCAGCAGGTGACGCACCATTGCGCTCAAGCCAGGCGGGGAGAGCAGGGTGATCTCAAATTCGGGGCCACAGACTTTCAGGTTCAGCGGCAAGCGTGGCAGATGGTCGCCGGTATCCAGGCGACGCAGACGAAACTGCAAGTGATGGCGCTCCTTCACCGTGGGCTCCAGCAGCAGCCCCTGCAAAGGGTGAAAGTCGGCATCCAGCACCGTGACCTTGTGGCTGGCGCTGACTTCGCCAACCACATGCAAACGCTCATCCAGCGCGAAAGCCCCCAGGTAATTGCTGTGATCCGATTCGGCATTCTTTTGTAATTGGATCTGGTTGACCACCTTGACCTTGGTGCCCGCCGGCACATCCTGGGTGATCACACACGAAGGGCTGATAAACACGTTGTCGCCAATCAGCACATAGCCCAGCACACGGGCGCCGGAGCCGACCTCGACGTTATTGCCCAGGCGCGGGTGGCGTTTGCCGTCCGGATTATTGGCAATGCCTCGGGCGCCGAGGGTCACGCCGCAGAGGATGTAGCAATCGTTACCGATCTCGCAGGTTTCGCCGATCACGGTGCCGAAGCCGTGATCCAGCACAAAGCGCCGGCCAATGCGGGCTGCGGGGTGGATTTCGGCGCCGGAGAGGATTTTGCCCTGGTTGCTGAGCTTGAGAGCCATGCGTGAAAACACACCGTTGGCCGGGTCGGGAAAATTCCACACCAAGTGTGCCAGCCGGTAGAACAGCACTGCCTTGAACGACGCGTAGGATTCCAGGATCAGTTCGCCACGCCCACGGGACGCCGGGTCGCGATAGGCATAGGCAATCAAGTCCTCTGCCACGGCCTGGGCGGCGTTCTGGATCAATGGCGCCAAATGCGGCTCCAACTGCTTCATCTGCGCAGGCGTCAGGGTCTGGATGAGGTGAGTGAGCAACTCATCGTGCAGCTGTTGCATGTCGATAAAGCCCCCCATGGAGGCACCCCCACAGTCTGGATGGTTGAAAAACCGATTATTCGAAATTGGGCAGGTAGCTATCGGCATTGTCGTAGACCATGGTCAACACCACCGTTTCAGGCGGGAGTTCGGGAGCGAGTTGGGCAATGGCAACCATGTTGGCGGCCGAAGACAAACCCAAGCTGATGGCGTCGGTGCGCATGATGCGTTTCATCATGTCGAGGCACGCCAGGCGTGAGACCTTGAGCATGCCGTCCAGTACACCCACGTTAAGAATGCTCGGGATCAAGCCGATCGACAGGCCCTGAATATGGTGCGGCGCGTGCTGGTCCTTGAGCAGGTCGCACTCTTCCGGTTCCACACCCATGATGCGCATCGCGGGCCAGGCTGCCTTGAGGGTTTCGCCGATGCCGGTGATATGGCCACCGGTGCCGATGCCGCTGACGAAGTAGTCCACCCGCTGCTCGCCGAACGCGCGGAGGATTTCCGGTGCGGTGGTGTCGCGGTGAGTCTGCGGGTTGGCGCCATTACGCTGCTGGTTGAGCATCACGAAGTTGGGGTTTTCCAACTGCAGTTCCATGCACTTTTCGCCGTGGGAGTTGTTGCCCAGACGGCTGTCCGACAGCACCACCTTGGCGCCGTATAAACGCAGCAGTTTCTGTTTTTCGGGGCTGTAGTTGTCAGGGATCACCAGCACCACTTTGTAGCCCAGCACATTGCCGGCCATCACCAGGCCAATGCCGGTATTGCCGCCGCTGGGCTCGATGATGGTTTGCCCGCAGTTGCGAATCAGCACGCCTCGGCGTTCTGCGTCGAGGATCATGCCCAGGGCAATACGCGCCTTGTGGCTGCCGCCAGGGTTGAGGGATTCGAGCTTGGCGTAGACCTCGATGCCGAGGTCTTCGGAAAACTGCGCCAGGCGCACGATCGGCGTATGGCCGATCACGTCGAGAATGGAGTTATGCAACATCGCTCAGCCCCCGGATCAGTACAAAGGCATGTCGGGTTCGACGTCGCGAACCCAATGTTTCATGCCGCCCTGCAGGACTTTGGTATTGGCGAAGCCGGCGGCCAGCAGGGTGCCGGCCGCTTGCTCGGCGCGGGTTCCGGCGTAGCAGATCAGGTAATGGGTATTGTCGCGGCTGAGGCTGTCCAACTGCCCATCCAGTTCGGCCAGGGGGATATGCACCACGCCCGGCAATTTGCACACCTCCAGCTCGCTGGCGTCGCGCACATCCAGCAGCACGTCGGCGCTGCGTGGGTGTTCGAGCAGTTGCTTGAGCACGCGTGGTTTGATGTAGCGCTCCTCGGCCAGCGCGGGCTGGCTCGGGAGGGCGTCCGCGCAAACGGCTGGCGCGACGCTTTCGCTGTGGCGCAGGTCTGAGCAGCATGGGCAGTCGGCACGGCGTTTGAAGCGGATCTCGCTGAACTTCATGGCCAGCGCGTCGAAGCGCATCAGGCGGCCCGACAGCGGTTCGCCGATGCCGATGAGTAATTTAATCGCTTCGGTGGCCTGGATCATCCCGACCACACCCGGCAGCACACCGATCACGCCCCCGGCGCTGCAATTGGGTGCCAACTCGGCCGGCGGTGCTGAAGGAAACAGGCAGCGGTAGCACGGCCCGCCTTTGTAGTTGAGCACGCTGATCTGCCCATCGAAGCGGTAGATGGCGCCGTACACCAACGGCTTGCCCAGTTGCACGCAGGCATCGTTGACTAGGTAGCGGGTGTCGAAGTTGTCAGTGCCGTCGATCACCAGGTCATAAGCGCCGACCAGCTCCAACGCATTGTCGGCGTTGAGAGCGGTGTCGTGGGCGTTGATCTGGATATGGCTGTTGAGGTCTTGCAGCCGCCGCTTGGCCGACTCGACCTTGGGCATGCCCAGGGTGCTGTTGCCATGCACGATCTGGCGTTGCAGGTTGCTGCTCTCGACCACATCGAAATCCACCAGGCCCAGGGTGCCGATGCCGGCTGCCGCGAGGTACAGGCTGATGGGCGAACCCAGGCCGCCGGTGCCGATGATCAGTACCTTGGCTTTTTTCAGGTTCAACTGGCCTTCCCGGCCGACGCCGGGCAGGGTGATGTGGCGTACGTAGCGCTGCACTTCTTCGTTGCTCAGTTGGTCGACGTCCATGCCACCGGAGGTGGCCAGCAGCACTTCGATTTTGGCTTTTTCCGGCAACTGCTCATCGGCGCCGATCAGTTCTTCCTCGGCGGTGAACAGGAAGTGTTCCTTGAGCTGGTTGTTCTTTTCATGAAACAGGTGCGTGCGCAGCTGTGGGTGGCTGCTGCAGAGGCTTTCAATGACTTCGCGCAATGTCGATCCAGTGCCCTCAAGGGTCGATTCCGGCAGCTTGGCCACGCGAACCAGAATATCGGGGAAAGAGACAGCGTTCATGGACAACTCCGTGTGCAGGTCGTTGAAGGGTTTAAGGGCGAATTGCTTGCCATCCCAGGCAAACAGCTTTGAGCCCAGGGCCTGGCCCTGGCGCACGTCCACCACCAGGTAGCTGACGGGGTGGATCGGCTCACCCAGGAACAGTGCCTTGTCCTGGTCTTCATCACTGAAATAGGCGCCGACGTCCGGGTGGGAGTGGTAGATCACCACCACCGGGTTGTCGCTGCGAAACGCCTTGTTCATCAGCAGGGTGTCGGCCACCGAAAAGGTATAGCCATTGGCCGCGCTGCGCGGGTACATCTCGGGGTTCTTGTGGTGCAGCTCATTCTGGATATTGTTGCCCAGGTACACACTGCCATCGGCGAAGACAAAACCGCAGCATTCTTCCGGGTAGCTGCGGCTGGCATGGGCATAGATCTGTTCCAGAGCGGTGGGGCGGAGGACTTCCATGTTTCTCTCGCGTTGTTGTAGTTGTGGTTTAAGGGTCAATTTTTCTTGGCCAGGAGTTTTTCAACTGGCAACTTGGTGATCGCAAAGCCGGCCAGCAGGATGGCCGAGTACAGCATCAGGTCACGGGAAATTTCCACGCCCTCGTACCAGGCGCCGATGATCACCGCGAACACCGGGAAGATGATGAACACGAATGACAAAATGATCGGGCTCAAACGTTTGAGCAACATGAAGTACACGATAAACCCGCCCACCGACGCGACCAATCCCAAGTAGAACAAGGCACTCCATGAACGCAGGGTGATGTTTTCGAACGTCGGTGTTTCAAACCACAGGCCGGCCACGAACAGCATCAACCCGGCGATGCCGATGGGCAATGTGTTGTAGGTAATCACGCTGATGGCGCTGCCTTTTTGCTTGGTGATGACGTAGCACAAGGCATGCATGATCGCGGCGGTCAGAATTGCCAGCACGCCGAAGAATTCGGCGTGGTCCAGGTGCAGGCCCTGGCTCTTGATGATCATGTAGAGGCTGCCGAAACCGATGCCGATGCCGACCACCTGGGAAAAGTAGATGCGCTCGCGCAAAAACAGCGCGGAAAAAATCAGGATGAACACCGGCATGCAGCTGAACAGCAGCGCGGTGAGGCCGGACGACACGTGCATCTCGCCGTAGTTGAGCAAGTAATAGGGAACGCTGAAGTACGACAGGGTCACAAATACGAAGAACCAGCGGCTTTCGCGCGGGAACAGTATCGGCTCGCGGCGCACCAGGGCAAAACACAGGAACAGCGGGAATGCGATCAGAAAGCGCAGCCCGGCGGACGTCAGCGGCGGCACGCTTTCGACGGCGATCTTGATGCCCAGCCAGGTGGTGCCCCAACTCAGGCACACGATGAGAAACATCACGCTGGTGACCAGACCGGCCAACCACTGTTTCTGATTTTTTGTTTTTGTAGTGTTTTCAAGAACGGCGGACATTGGCATCGTTTATTGCTTCCCTGAGCCGGAATTGAACTCTATATTGACTGTGTATTAAGTTGTTTCATCCGGTGATTGAACCCGTAAAAGCACACTATTAGGGCGAATGATGGCTGTCAAAACAAATATTGACATGGTGTCAATTATGCGTGAGGGGTTGTCCAGCGGTCAGGGCGTCAAGTACAAACGCCTGTCCGATGTGATGGAGCGGGGCATCCTTGAAGGCTTGATTGAGCCGGGGCGCAAACTGCCGCCCCATCGGGTTCTTTCCGATAACCTTGGCGTGACCATCGGCACCATCAGCCGAGCCTACGGCGAGCTGGAACGCCTGGGGTTAGTGGTGGCGCGTGTCGGTGACGGCACCTTCGTGCGCAAGCGTGGGATGGAGCGCCAGCGTGATGAAGGCTTTCGTAACGTCAGCGAAGAGCCGCGCCAGTACTTCGACATGAGCCGCAACATGCACATTCCCGGGCAAGAGACGGTGTTTCTGGCCCAGAGCTTCCAAACCTTGTCGACCAACGCCAAATTCCTCCAGGACATCAGCGCCTATACGCCGGATGCCGGTTTGCCGCGCTACCGCGAGGCCGGTGCGCAATGGCTGGTGCAGCGCGATTTTCATCCGATTCCCGAGCAGGTCATCTGCGTCAACGGCGGCCAGCATGGCCTGCTCTGCGCCATGATGGCGTTGCTGCGGGCGGGGGATACGGTGGTCACTGAGCAACTGACTTACCCAGGGCTTATCACCGCCGCACGTATGCTCGGTGTACGGCTGATCGGACTGGAGATGGATGACGAAGGCGTGCTGCCGGGTGCGCTGGATGAAGTCTGTCGTAATCACCGGGTTTCGGCGCTGTACTGCACCCCGACGATCCAGAACCCGACCACGGCCGTGCTGTCGGTCGCACGCCGGGAAGCGCTGGCCAAGGTGTGCCGCGAGCATAATCTGTTGATTCTGGAAGACGAAGCCCACGGTGTGTTGGTGGAAGATCGCCCGCCACCGCTGAGCTTTTTCGCGCCCGAGCGTACGATTTTGATCAGCAGCCTGAGCAAGGCGGTGTCTGCCGGGCTGCGTGTGGGGTATGTGCATGCGCCACCGGCATTGGTCAGCCGGATTTCGGCGGCCTTGCGCTCGACCTGCTGGATGGCTACGCCGGTGACGCTGGAGCTGGCGACGCAATGGATCGAAAACGGCACGGCGGAATACCTGCTGCGCCAGCAAATCAACGAAATCAGCCGGCGCAAGGCTCTGGTGCGTGATCTGCTGGTGGGGCTGGAATACCGCACTCACCTCAACAGCCCGCACTTCTGGATTGAAGTGCCGGAGCCCTGGCGTGCGTCGGAAATCGAGGCGGAGCTCAAGCAGAATAATTACCTGATCGCCACCGCTGAGGCATTTGCCGTAGGGCAGACGGCGGTGCCGCAGTTTATTCGGGCGAGTATTTGTAATACGTCAGGCGATGATCAGTTGCTGCGTGAGGGCTTTGATGCGCTGGCCACCGCGCTGGGGCAGGGCGGTGACAGGTTTCAGCTGTAGGCAGGTTTACCGCGTTATCGTTCATCGCAGGCAAGCCAGCTCCCACATTTGGAATGCATTCCCCTGTGGGAGCTGGCTTGCTGGGGCCAGTTCAGGTCTCCACCAGAATCTCCCCCATTTGGAATGCATTCCCTTGTGGGAGCTGGCTTGCCTGCGATGGCGCCCGTGCAGGCACCCACTATTTGAAGCGGCGCTCCACACCTTTTTCCACCAGAATCTTCGCCGAAATCTCTTCCACCGAAAAATGCGTGGAATTGATGTGCGCAATATTCTCGCGACGGAATAGATTTTCCACTTCGCGCACCTCGAACTCGCACTGGGCATAGCTGGAGTAGCGGCTGTTGGGCTTGCGCTCGTTGCGGATGGCGGTAAGACGGTCCGGGTCGATGGTGAGGCCGAACAGCTTGTGCGAATGCGCACGCAGGGCGGCAGGCAGCGTCAGGTGCTCCATGTCGTCTTCGGTGAGCGGGTAGTTGGCTGCGCGGATACCGAATTGCATGGCCATGTACAGGCAGGTCGGGGTCTTGCCGCAGCGAGACACGCCCACCAGGATCAAGTCAGCCTTGTCATAGTAGTGGGTGCGGGCGCCATCATCGTTGTCGAGGGCGAAATTCACCGCCTCGATACGCTCCATATAGTTGGAATTGTGGCCAATGGAATGGGACTTGCCCACGGAGTAGGAGGAATGTTCACTCAGCTCCTGTTCCAATGGCGCCAGGAACGTAGAGAAGATGTCGATCATGAAACCATTGGAGGTTGCCAGGATCTCACGAATGTCTTGATTGACGATGGTGTCGAAAATGATCGGGCGAAAACCGTCTTTTTCAGCCGCCAGATTGATTTGTTGTACCATGGCCCGCGCTTTATCCACGCTGTCTATGTAAGGCCGCGTGAATTTGGCGAAGGTAATGTTTTCGAACTGCGCGAGCAGGCTCTGACCCAATGTTTCGGCTGTGATGCCGGTGCCGTCGGAGATAAAGAAAGCAGATCGTTTCATTTGAGCCCTGGGCCTTAAGCTGATGGCGAATCTTGGATATGATAGGCGCGATTTTGCCGTCCCGCAGTGGGCCGCATTCTCACTTATTTTCCAGGTCCAGGCCACAAGCGCTGGCGTTTGCTCCTACTGAGCCGCCGGCGTCCTGAGCTTTTCCAACACAGAAAGTGGAGAGATCACCTTGGTAGAGTACGTAGTTTCCCTCGATAAGCTCGGCGTCCATGATGTAGAGCATGTGGGGGGCAAGAACGCATCCCTCGGCGAGATGATCAGTAATCTTGCAGGCGCTGGTGTGTCGGTGCCCGGTGGTTTCGCCACCACGGCCCAGGCTTACCGCGATTTCCTCGAGCTGAGCGGCCTCAACGCCCAGATCCACGCCGCGCTGGACGCCCTGGACGTCGATGACGTCAATGCCCTGGCGAAAACCGGCAGCCAGATCCGCCAATGGATCATGGACGCCGAGTTCCCCGAGAAGCTCAACGAAGAAATCCGTACCGCGTTCGCAGTACTGTCGGCCGGCAACCCGGACATGGCAGTTGCCGTGCGCTCCTCGGCCACCGCCGAAGACTTGCCGGACGCCTCTTTTGCTGGCCAGCAGGAAACTTTCCTGAACATCCGCGGCGTCGAAAACGTGATCCGCGCCGCCAAGGAAGTGTTTGCCTCGCTGTTCAATGACCGCGCTATTTCCTACCGCGTACACCAGGGTTTCGACCACAAGCTGGTGGCCTTGTCTGCCGGTGTGCAGCGCATGGTGCGTTCGGAAACCGGCACCGCCGGCGTGATGTTCACCCTGGACACCGAATCCGGTTTCCGTGATGTGGTGTTTATCACCGGCGCCTACGGCCTGGGCGAAACCGTCGTACAAGGCGCGGTTAACCCGGACGAGTTCTACGTCCACAAACACACCCTTGAGGCCGGCCGCCCGGCCATCTTGCGCCGCAACCTGGGCAGCAAGGCCATCAAGATGATCTACGGCGACGAGGCCAAGGCCGGTCGCTCGGTGAAAACCGTTGAAGTCGACAAGGCCGAACGCGCGCGTTTCTGCCTGACCGACGCTGAAGTCAGCGAACTGGCCAAACAAGCGATGATTATCGAAAAGCACTACAAGTGCCCGATGGACATCGAGTGGGCCAAGGACGGTGATGACGGCAAGCTGTACATCGTGCAAGCGCGTCCGGAAACCGTGAAGAGCCGCACTTCGGCCAACGTGATGGAACGCTACCTGTTGAAAGAAACCGGCACTGTGCTGGTGGAAGGCCGTGCCATCGGCCAGCGCATCGGCGCCGGCAAAGTGCGGATCATCAAGGACGTGTCTGAAATGGACAAAGTCCAGCCCGGTGACGTGCTAGTCTCCGACATGACCGACCCGGACTGGGAACCCGTGATGAAGCGCGCCAGCGCCATCGTCACCAACCGTGGCGGGCGTACCTGCCACGCGGCGATCATTGCCCGTGAGTTGGGGATTCCCGCAGTCGTCGGTTGCGGCAACGCCACCCAACTGTTGAAAGACGGCCAGGGTGTGACCGTGTCCTGTGCCGAAGGCGACACTGGCTTCATCTTTGAAGGTGAACTGGGCTTCGATATCAAGCAAAACTCCATCGATGCGATGCCGGACCTGCCGTTCAAGATCATGATGAACGTCGGCAACCCCGACCGTGCGTTCGATTTCGCGCAGTTGCCGAACGCCGGTGTGGGCTTGGCCCGCCTCGAGTTCATCATCAACCGCATGATCGGCGTACACCCTAAGGCGCTGTTGAATTACGACGGCCTGCCGCTGGAAATCAAGGAAAGCGTCGACAAGCGCATCGCCGGCTACAACGATCCAGTGGGTTTCTACGTCGAGAAGCTGGTGGAAGGCATCAGCACACTGGCGGCGGCGTTCTACCCGAAAAAGGTCATCGTGCGCCTGTCGGACTTCAAGTCCAACGAGTACGCCAACCTGATCGGCGGCAAGCTCTACGAGCCCGAAGAAGAAAACCCGATGCTGGGCTTTCGTGGTGCTTCGCGTTACATCAGCGAAGCCTTCCGTGACTGCTTCGAACTCGAATGCCGTGCCCTCAAGCGCGTGCGCAACGAGATGGGCCTGACCAACGTCGAGATCATGGTGCCGTTTGTACGGACCCTGGGCGAAGCGAGCCAAGTCGTCGACCTGCTGGCTGAAAACGGCTTGTCCCGCGGCGAGAATGGCCTGCGCGTGATCATGATGTGCGAACTGCCGTCCAACGCCATCCTGGCCGAGGAGTTCCTGGAGTTCTTCGACGGCTTCTCCATCGGGTCCAACGACCTGACCCAGTTGACCCTGGGCCTGGACCGTGACTCGGGGATCATCGCGCACCTGTTTGATGAGCGTAACCCTGCGGTCAAGAAGCTGCTGGCCAACGCCATTCAGGCCTGCAACAAGGCCGGCAAGTACATCGGTATCTGCGGCCAAGGCCCTTCCGACCACCCGGACCTGGCCAAATGGCTGATGGAGCAGGGTATCGAAAGCGTCTCGCTGAACCCCGACTCCGTGCTGGAAACCTGGTTCTTCCTGGCGGAAGGCCAAGCGTCCGCTTAAGGGCGTGACGTCAAAAGTGCCGGTCACCCAGCCTGGGTGACCGGCATTCTTATCTGTACAGGGCGGAATTCCATCCGGACGCCGCCCTTTTTTGTGCAAGAGCATTATGCAAAGCAGCAGCAACCTATTTCCCGTCGCCTTGATCAGCGCTGAACGTCGTGGCGACCTGAGTGAAGATGTGTACCGCCTCAAACCCGGCAACAGCCCCGACGGCACCGTTGAGCTGGCTGTGACCCGTTTGGGCCTGGCAGATGTCCCGGAAAACCGGGGCACGCCGGTAATTTTATTGCACGGCAGTTTTTCCAATCGGCGCTTCTGGTATTCGCCCAAAGGTATCGGCCTGGGCGCTTACCTGGCGCGTCAGGGGTTTGATGTGTGGATCCCGGAAATGCGCGGCCATGGCCTGTCCAAGCGCAATCAGGATTACGCCAGAAACCGCGTCGCCGATTATGCGCGTTACGATTTGCCGGCGATCGGCGCGTTTGTCCGTGAGCAAAGCGCACAAATCCCGCACTGGATCGGCCACTCCCTGGGCGGCACTGCCTTGGCAGCGGCTTTGGGCGGTCAGCACCTTGGCGCGCCAGCCGTGGCGTCGGTAGCCCTGTTTGGCTGCCAGGTCAGCCGCACCCACTGGCCGTTGAAGATTCCGCCGCTGGAGTGGACCGGCCGTTTGCTCTTGAAACGCTTTGGTGAAGTATCCGGTGTACGGCTCAAACGCGGCCCCGAGGACGAGCCGGCGGGCGTGATGATCGAAGCCATGCGCTGGAACGGCCTGTTCGGTCGTTTTGGCGATGGCAAGCAGGACTGGTGGAAAGGCCTGGCCGATGTCGACGTGCCGCTGCTGGCGGTCAGCGCTGCTGGCGATCAACAGGACCCGGACTGGGCTTGTCGCAAGTTGTTCGAACAAGTTGGCTCTGAACACCGCCAATACCTGTGCCTGGGGCGCAAGCAAGGCTTCAGCGGGGATTTCGGGCACGTCGAGATGCTGGTCAGCAAGGCCGCGCAGGCCGAAGTGTGGCCGTTGATGGCGCAATGGCTGAAAGATCCACTGACACCTTTATTCGCAGCAGAGCCCCAAGTAGCTGCAACGGTTTAGCATAACCGCTCTGCCAAGGGCGTTTCACTCCAGAGAGGTTGCGGCTAAGATATGACGCGTCAAACGCTTCTGGTCATATTCAGTCGCGCAGTCGCTATTGCGTTGCGATGGCGTGGGTCTGATCATGGCCGCCGCTGAGGGGTGAGCGCTTAAACTTCAGCCGTTGTGACGCGTTTTTCTGATGTACACCGTGGGATGTTCGACCTCTTCCTTGATGACAGGAGTTTCCCGATGATTCATTACGTGACGCCCGATCTGTGCGACGCCTACCCGGAGCTGGTGCAGGTAGTTGAGCCGATGTTCAGTAATTTCGGTGGCCGAGACTCCTTTGGCGGTGAAATCGTCACCATCAAGTGCTTCGAAGACAATTCGCTGGTCAAGGAACAGGCCGACCAACCAGGCGCCGGCAAAGTGCTGGTGGTCGATGGCGGCGGTTCCCTGCGTCGCGCGCTGCTGGGCGACATGATCGCCGAGAAAGCTGCAAAAAATGGTTGGGAAGGGTTGGTGATCTACGGTTGCGTGCGTGATGTCGACGTCCTCGCCCAGACAGACCTGGGTGTGCAGGCGTTGGCGCCTCACCCCATGAAGACCGACAAGCGCGGCATTGGCGACCTGAACGTGGTGGTGACGTTTGCCGGCGTGACATTCCGCCCTGGTGAGTACGTCTACGCCGACAATAATGGCGTGATCGTTTCGCCAAGCCCGCTGAAAATGCCTGAATAAACCGCAGTAGCCGAAAGGGGTGAGGATGTTCGAGGAAGAAAACGCGCAATGGGGGCTGGTGCATGCCCTGGTGCTGGACGGTAAAGGCGGTGCGCGTTCGATTGCCCGGACTGAGCTCGATGATTTGCAGCTGCAGCCCCAGGAAAGCCTGTGGCTGCATTGGGATCGCAGCCATCCACAGACCCAGACCTGGTTGCGTAAATCCAGCGGTTTGAGCGAATTTGCCTGCGACTTGTTGCTGGAGGAAAACACCCGACCGCGCCTGTTGCCGCTGCCGGACAGCGAATTGCTGTTGTTTCTGCGCGGAGTCAACCTCAACCCTGGCGCCGAGCCGGAAGACATGGTCTCGGTGCGTATTTTCGCGGCAGCCAGTCGCGTGATTTCCCTGCGCTTGCGCCCATTGCGGGCTACCGATGAGCTGCTGGTGCAACTGGCTGAGGGCAAAGGGCCAAAAACCGCTTCTGAACTCATCCTTTATATGGCGCAGTACCTGACCAATAAAGTGCAGGATCTGGTCACCGACCTGTCCGAAGTCGTCGATTTAGAGGAAGAAAAACTCGATGCCGACGAACGGTATACTCCGGAGCACGGCAACGTCTTGCAGATCCGTCGACGGGCTGCCGGATTGAAGCGTTTCCTGGCGCCGCAGCGGGATATTTTTGCCCAACTGACGCGGATCAAATTAGCGTGGTTTTGTGATGACGATGCTGACTACTGGAACGAATTGAACAACAGCCTGACGCGCTACCTGGAAGAGCTCGAACTGACCCGGGAGCGCGTGGGGCTGGTACTTGAGGCCGAAGACCGGCGCTTGAGCGTACGCATGAATCGCACCATGTACCGCTTCGGGATCATCACCGGGATCTTCCTGCCGATGAGTTTTCTGACCGGTTTGCTGGGTATAAATGTGGGCGGGATTCCGTTCTCTGCCAGCCCCTATGGATTCGTGATTGCCTGCTTGTTGATGGTCTCGGTAGCACTGGGGCAATGGTGGCTATTTCGACGATTGCGCTGGGTTTGACCTGAATATGACCTGAACACAGGCAGGGGCACATGTGACCCAAAGAATTTAACCCTCGTCTTTTAACTCACTTGCGAGAGGTCTTTATGCACGATCCGTTCGAACAGTCTTTGCGTGACATGCTCAATGCGTCGCCATCCAACCGTGATGACGATGCATGCCTGGGCCGCGTGTTGAAAACCGCCAACCGTCAGGTAGGGGCGGGTGACCTGTTCGGTCTGCTGGGTCGTTGGTTGCCGGCGTTGATGATGGCCCTGAACAATGGTTCGGCCCACGTATCGCCGGTTTCGCGTCGTAAACCTCTTGCTCGCACTGCTGATAAGGCTGATTGAATATGGAACTTGATCTCTGGACCCAGAGCCTGGTCACCGCGATGACCGCATTGTGGACCAAGGTGGCGAATTTCATTCCCAACCTGTTTGGTGCTCTGGTTTTGGTGTTGCTGGGCTTTGTCGTGGCCAAGTTGCTCGACACCCTGCTGTCCAAATTGCTCGCAAAATTGGGGCTGGATCGCTTGATGGCGGGCACCGGCCTGACCAAGCTGCTAGGCCGTGCAGGGCTGCAAGTGCCGATCTCAACCCTCATCGGTAAGATCGTTTATTGGTTCGTTCTGCTTATTTTTCTGGTTTCTGCGGCTCAATCCCTTGGACTTGAGCGAGTTTCAGCTACGCTCGACATGCTGGCGCTGTATTTGCCGAAGGTTTTCGGCGGCGCGCTGGTGTTGCTGGTAGGTGTTTTACTGGCGCAACTGGCCAACGGGCTGGTGCGCGGTGCTGCTGAAGGCGTGGGGTTGGACTATGCTGCGGGCCTGGGGCGAATTGCCCAGGGGCTGGTGATCATCATCAGTATTTCCGTCGCGATCAGCCAGCTGGAGGTCAAAACTGACCTTCTAAACCACGTGATTGTGATTGTTTTGATTACCGTTGGTCTGGCAGTTGCGCTGGCCATGGGTTTGGGAAGCCGGGAAATTGCCGGTCAGATTCTTGCGGGAATCTATGTGCGTGAGCTGTATCAGGTTGGGCAACAGGTGCGTGTGGGCGAGGTCGAAGGGCAAATCGAGGAGATCGGCACGGTCAAGACGACGGTGCTGACCGATGACGGTGAGCTGGTATCGCTGTCCAATCGGATTCTCCTCGAGCAGCAGGTCAGTAGCCGCTAACCCGGCAAATCCTGCTAATGTACGCCGCCGCAAACCCGGGAGACCGGGCTGTAGCGGACATTGACCTGACTGTCGGCACGACTTGTTTTGAATAAAGCCCAAACGCTGTCCACGCGCTATGACCCCCGTGAGCTCTCTGATGAGGAGTTGGTCGCGCGCTCGCACACGGAGCTGTTTCACGTAACACGCGCGTACGAAGAATTGATGCGCAGGTATCAACGCACTCTGTTCAACGTTTGTTCAAGGTATTTAGGGAACGATAGAGATGCGGATGATGTCTGTCAGGAAGTGATGCTCAAGGTGCTGTACGGCCTGAAGAACTTCGAGGGCAAATCGAAGTTCAAGACATGGCTCTATAGCATCACGTACAACGAGTGCATCACGCAGTATCGTAAGGAACGGCGAAAGCGTCGCTTGATGGACGCTTTAAGTCTGGACCCCCTTGAGGAAGCGTCTGAAGAAAAGGCGCCGGTACCCGAGGAAAAGGCAGGACTTGATCGCTGGTTGGTGCATGTGAATCCGATTGACCGGGAAATTCTGGTGCTACGATTTGTCGCAGAGCTGGAGTTTCAGGAAATTGCTGACATCATGCACATGGGTTTGAGTGCTACAAAAATGCGTTACAAGCGTGCTCTTGATAAATTACGTGAGAAATTTGCGGGCGAGACTGAAACTTAGTGCGTGGCAAATATCTCTTACGTGTAGGCAAGTTCTGTTAGACTTGTCGCCGAGTTGTCCCCCGGTTTGTGGGACTGCTTTACAATCACCAGATGGGGATTTAACGGATGAAACTGAAAAACACCTTGGGCTTTGCCATTGGTTCTATTATTGCCGCTACTTCTTTCGGCGCACTGGCACAAGGCCAAGGCGCAGTTGAAGGCGAGCTGTTCTACAAGAAGCAGTACAACGATAGCGTTAAGCACATCGAAGACGGCTTCAACCCAGGCGCTCGCATTGGTTACTTCCTGACCGACGACCTGTCGTTGAACCTGTCCTACGACAAAACCAACCACACCCGTTCGAACGACGGTACTGGCAGCCAGAAGATCGGTGGCGACACTAGCAGCCTGACTGCTCAGTACCACTTCGGCCAGGCTGGCGTTGACAGCCTGCGTCCATACGTAGAAGGCGGTTTCGGCCACCAAAGCCGTGGCAACGTCAAAGCTGACGGCCACAGCGGTCGCGACCAGTCCACCCTGGCTATCGCCGGCGCTGGCGTGAAGTACTACTTCACCAACAACGTGTACGCTCGTGCCGGTGTTGAAGCTGACTACGCACTGGACAACGGCAAGTGGGACTACTCCGCACTGGTCGGCCTGGGTGTGAACTTCGGCGGTAACGCTGGCGCAGCTGCTCCAGCTCCTACCCCAGCACCAGCTCCAGAGCCAACTCCAGAGCCAGAAGCTCCAGTTGCTCAGGTTGTTCGTGTTGAGCTGGACGTTAAGTTCGACTTCGACAAGTCGGTTGTTAAGCCTAACAGCTACGGCGACGTGAAAAACCTGGCCGACTTCATGGCTCAGTACCCAGCTACCAACGTAGAAGTTGCTGGTCACACTGACTCCATCGGTCCAGACGCTTACAACCAGAAGCTGTCCCAGCGTCGTGCTGACGCTGTTAAGCAAGTCCTGGTTAAAGACGGCGTTGCTCCTAGCCGCATCACCGCGGTAGGTTACGGCGAATCCCGCCCAGTTGCTGACAACGCAACTGAAGCTGGTCGCGCTGTTAACCGTCGCGTAGAAGCGTCGGTTGAAGCTCAAGCTCAGTAATTACTGAGTGGTAGAAAAAAGCCCGGCTTAGGCCGGGCTTTTTTTTGCCTGAAATTTACCTCAGGCGCTGGCTGACACAGTAATAGAGGCGGCTTGCCCTGCGCCAGCAACACTGCCGATCACCAGGATTGCAGGGCTTTTCAGAGCAAATACCTGTGCATCGGTATGCATGTGCGCCAGAGTGCTGCGGCACTCGCGTTGCTGAGGCAATGAGGCGTTCTCGATCATCGCCACCGGCATATCCGCTGCCATTGCGCCCTCCAGCAATTGCTGACGAATCTCCTCCAGCTTCGCTACGCCCATATACACCACCAATGTCGTACCGCCCTCGGCCAAGGCACGCCAGTTCAGGCTGCTGTCGTCCTGGGTATGCGCAGTGACCAGCGTCACACCGCGGCTGACCCCGCGCAGCGTCAGGGGAATATCGCAGTTCGTTGCACCTGCCAGGCCCGCGGTAATCCCGTTGACCAATTCCACCTCAACCCCGCGTTCACGCAACCACAGCGCTTCTTCGCCGCCCCGGCCGAAAATACACGGGTCGCCGCCCTTAAGTCGCACCACGCATTTGCCTTGGCGCGCATAGCGCAGCATCAGGCGGTGGATAAAATCCTGGGGTGTCGAACGGCAGCCGCCGCGCTTGCCCACGGTTATCACCCGAGCGTCCGGGCAGTGCTCCAGCACCCTCGGGTTGACCAAATCATCGATCAGCACCACATCGGCTGCGTGCAGGGCGCGTACCGCCTTGAGGGTTAACAACTCCGGATCACCGGGGCCTGCGCCTACCAGCCAGACTTTTGCGCTCATGTTTATCCCCTCACACACTGATTGCGATTGGCAGCGACGTGCTGGCCAAAAGACGTTTGATTTCCGGTACACAAGAGCCGCACTGCGTGCCGCAGCCCAGTTCCTGCTTAAGCCCGGCCAGGTCCAGGCCACGGCCGATACCGGCGCATACCGCGCTTTCACTGACGTTCTTGCAGTTGCACAAAATTTTACTGCTGGCTGCCGCGCCGCCCGGTGGTGCACTGAGTGGCGCCAGCAGCCAGCGCCGTAGTTGATCGTCGGCACGGCCTTCCAGCCACAAACGCTGCAACCAATGCCGTGCCAGGGTTTCGCCGGCCAGGCGCAGCGCGGTGATGCGGCCTTTTTCGATTTTTACCCGCTTGCCAATCGAACGCCGCGGATCGTCATAGGCCATGACCGGGCCGTCATTGAGGCCCAGCAGTTCGTCGATACGGGTTAACAGTTGCAAGTCGGGCGCCTCGGTATGGGCTGCGCGCACCAGAAGAGCCGGCCGTTCACGCCCGGCCAGGCTCAAGCTGACGTAGGCAAAGCCCTCACACAGCGGGCGTAGGGCGTCAAAGTGTTGCTGCACATTTCCTTCGATCAGCGCGAACAGCTGCCACGGCAGTTGCACTGGCTCCAGGCGCACGCCGCTGTGTTTGAGTTCGGGCTGTTTCGACAAGGGGTCGAACGCCGGCTGGGTAAGGGCATTAACACCGCCCTTGAGAAAGCGATCACCCCAATGCATCGGCAGGAATGCCTGGCCCGGGCGCACGCTGTCATCGCTGCTGACGGCGATAATCACGCTGCCACGACGGCTTTTCAGGCTGACCAGATCGCCCTCTTTGAAACGGTGCCGACGCAGCTCATCCGGGTGCAGGCTCAGCAGTGCTTCATTGACGTGCCCGAACAACTGCGCGGCTGTGCCGGTGCGGCTCATGCCGTGCCATTGATCGCGCAGGCGCCCGGTGATCAGGGTCAGTGGGAAGCGCGCGTCACGTTGTTCTTTGGCGGCGCGGTAAGGGTCGGCGATAAAGTGCGCGCGGCCGCTGTCTGTCGGGAACACACCCTCGGTGTACAGGCGCGGCGTGCCCGCTTGTGCGCCCGCGGGAAATGGCCATTGCTGCGGGCCGAGCTGATCGAGCAGAGCATGGCTGATTCCCGACAGGTCAAGGTCGCGGTTACGGGTCAACATCTTGTACTCATCAAAGATCTGCGCCGGTTGCTCGAAGGCGAACAAACTCGGCAACCCCGGACGCAAGCGTCGCTCAAGGCGCTGTGCGAAATCCACGGTAATCGCCCAGTCCGGCCGTGCTTCCCCGGGTGGGTCGATGGCGCGGCGTACGTGGGAAATCCGCCGTTCGGAATTGGTTACCGTGCCTTCTTTCTCGCCCCAACTGGCGGCGGGTAACAGCAGGTCGGCGTAGGCGGCGGTTTCGGTGGTGCGAAAAGCCTCCTGCAACACCACGAACGGGCAGGCCGCTAATGCCGCACGCACGCTGTTCTGGTCCGGCAAGGATTGCGCGGGGTTGGTACAGGCAATCCACACGGCCTTGATCTTGCCGGCCTGGATCTGTTCGAACAGTTCGATAGCCGTCAGCCCGCTAGGCGCCGGCAACGATTCAACGCCCCAATAGGCCGCGACTTCAGCCCTGTGCTCAGGGTTGGCCGCCTCGCGATGCCCCGGCAGCAGGTTCGACAAACTGCCGGTTTCGCGCCCGCCCATGGCATTCGGTTGGCCGGTCAGGGAAAACGGCCCGCAACCCGGCCGACCAATGGTGCCGGTGGCCAGGTGCAGGTTGATCAGCGCACTGTTTTTGGCGCTGCCGGCGGTGGACTGGTTGAGCCCCATGCACCACAGCGAGAGAAAACTGCCGGAGGTGCCGACCCACTCTGCACACACGCGCAACTGCTCGACGCTGATGCCGCACAACTGCGTGACCATCTGCGGCGTGTAGTCATGCACCAGTCGCTTCAACTCGAGCAACCCATCGGTATGCGCCTGGATAAAGTCGCGGTCGATCCAGTCTTCCCACAGCAACAGGTGCAAGATCCCATGGAACAGCGCCACATCGGTGCCCGGCAGGATCGCCAGGTGCAGGTCGGCCAAATCGCAAGTGTCTGTGCGCCGTGGGTCGATCACCAGCACTTTCATCTGCGGGCGCCGCGCCTTGGCTTCCTCAAGACGTCGGAACAATACCGGATGGGCGTAGGCCATGTTGCTGCCGACGATCATCACGCAATCACTTGCCTCCAGGTCTTCATAGCTGCACGGCGGCGCATCGGCGCCCAGGCTGCGCTTGTAGCCGACCACTGCCGAAGACATGCACAGCCGCGAATTGCTATCGATATTGTTGGTGCCCACCAGCGCGCGGGCCAGCTTGTTGAAGCTGTAGTAGTCCTCGGTCAGCAACTGGCCAGAGATGTAAAACGCCACGCTGTCCGGTCCATGTTCGGCAAGGGTGTCGGCGAACACGTTGGCCGCGTGGTCCAGGGCGGTGTCCCAGTCGGTGCGGGCGCGGGACAGGCCTTTGCCCAGGCGCAGTTCCGGGTACAAGGCACGGGCGGTCAGGTCGCCGGTCAGGTGCAGGCTCGAACCCTTGCTGCACAACTTGCCGAAGTTGGCCGGGTGGTTCGGGTCGCCTTGCACACCCAGGATCTGCACGCCGTCATGCTCGATCAGCACGCCGCAACCCACGCCGCAGTAACAGCAGGTGGACGCGGTGGTCTGGCGGTTCATCAACCGGCGTCCCGCAGGGCCAGCATCACCCGGCCGTTTTCTACGCGGGCGGGGTGATGATGGGCGCAGCCGATGTCCGGCGCCTGGGCTTCACCCGACGCCAGGTCGATCTGCCAATTGTGCAGCGGGCAGGCCACGCGCTTGCCGTAGATCAAGCCTTGGGACAGTGGCCCGCCTTTGTGTGGGCAGCGGTCATCAAGAGCGAAAACCTCATCGTCACTGGTACGAAAAATCGCAATATCGCCTTTTGGCCCATTGATGATGCGCGAGCCCAGGGCGTTGATTTCATCGAGGGCGCAGATATCCAGCCAGTTCATGCCGACACCTCCAGCTGTTTGACGGGGATGACCTCGAATTCCTTTTTCAGCAGCGGCTGTTCCAGGCGTTCTTTCCACGGGTCTTGTTCGAATGACAGCGAGAATTGCAGGCGCTCGTTGAGGGCCTGGCGCCGGGCCGGGTCTTCCAGAACGGCTTTCTTGATGTGCTCCATGCCTACCCGTTGCAGGTAATGCACGGTGCGCTCGAGGTAGAAAGCCTCTTCGCGATACAGCTGCAGGAACGCGCCGTTGTATTCACGCACCTCTTCGGCAGTTTTCAGCTTGACGAAAAACTCCGCGACTTCGGTCTTGATCCCGCCGTTGCCGCCGATGTACATCTCCCACCCGGAGTCGACGCCGATAATGCCGACGTCCTTGATGCCCGCTTCCGAGCAATTGCGTGGGCAACCGGACACCGCCAGCTTGACCTTGTGCGGCGACCACATATTGAACAGGTCGTGCTCCAACTCGATACCCAACTGCGTGGAGTTCTGCGTGCCAAAGCGACAGAACTCGCTGCCTACGCAGGTCTTCACGGTGCGGATGGATTTGCCATAGGCGTGGCCGGAGGGCATGTCGAGGTCCTTCCACACACCGGGCAAATCCTGTTTCTTGATGCCCAGCAGGTCGATACGCTGGCCACCGGTGACCTTGACCATTGGCACGTTGTACTTGTCGGCCACATCGGCAATGCGCCGCAACTCCGACGGATTGGTCACGCCGCCCCACATCCGTGGGACTACGGAGTAGGTGCCGTCTTTCTGAATATTGGCGTGGGCGCGTTCGTTGATCAGGCGCGATTGCGGGTCGTCCTTGGCCTCGCCGGGCCAGGTGGAGATCAGGTAATAGTTCAGGGCCGGGCGGCAGGTCGCGCAGCCGTTGGGGGTGCGCCAGTTCAGGTAGCTCATGGTGCCGGCGATGGTCAGCAGGTGCTGGTCGCGGATCGCCTGGCGGATTTGCCCATGGTTGAGGTCGCTGCAGCCGCAGATGGCTTTTTCGCTTTTGGGTTTGACGTCGGCGGCGCCGCCCACGGTGTTGATCAGGATCTGTTCCACCAGCCCGGCGCAGGATCCGCAGGAGCTGGCGGCTTTGGTGTGCTTCTTCACATCGTCAACGCTGAACAACCCGTGTTCCTGAATCGCCTTGACGATGGTGCCTTTGCACACGCCGTTGCAGCCGCAGACTTCAGCGTTGTCTGCCATGCTCATGGCTTTGTCCTGGCCTTGGTGGCCGACATCGCCTAAAGCATTTTCGCCAAACATCAGGTGATCACGAATCTCGCCAATCGCGTGGTTCTCACGGATCTGGCGGAAATACCAACCACCGTCGGCGGTATCGCCGTACAGGCACGCGCCAACCAGGATGTCGTCCTTGATCACCAGCTTCTTGTACACGCCGCCAATCGGGTCGGAGAGGGTGATGGTCTCAGTGCCTTCGCCACCCATGAAATCCCCGGCGGAAAACAGGTCGATACCGGTGACCTTCAGCTTGGTCGAGGTCACCGAGCCTTTGTAAGTGGCAAAGCCCAACTGGGCCAGGTGATTGGCGCAGACCTTGGCCTGTTCGAACAGCGGCGCCACCAGGCCGTAGGCGATCCCACGGTGGCTGGCGCACTCGCCGATGGCATAGATGCGCGGGTCGTAGGTTTGCAGAGTGTCATTGACCAGAATCCCTCGGTTGCAGGGGATGCCGGATTTCTCTGCCAGTTCGGTGTTGGGGCGGATGCCGGCGGCCATCACCACCAAGTCGGCGGGGATGATGTCGCCATTCTTGAACTGCACCGAGCCGACACGACCATTGCCGGCGTCGTGCAGGGCCTGGGTTTGCTCGCACAGGCGAAACACCAGGCCACGGCTTTCCAGTTCGGTTTGCAGCAACTGGCCGCTGGTCTTGTCCAGCTGGCGTTCCAGCAGCCATTCGCCGATGTGCACCACGGTCACGTGCATGCCACGCAACATCAGGCCGTTGGCGGCTTCCAGGCCGAGCAGGCCGCCGC
Source organism: Pseudomonas sp. IPO3747 (assembly GCF_013385245.1). Lineage (NCBI taxonomy): Bacteria > Pseudomonadati > Pseudomonadota > Gammaproteobacteria > Pseudomonadales > Pseudomonadaceae > Pseudomonas > Pseudomonas sp. IPO3747. The sequence continues at coordinate 334,105 of NZ_JACAQL010000004.1, read as the reverse complement.
CGATGACCACCGCGTGCTTGTGGGTCCTGGCGGTGTCGATCATGGCCTGGGTGTCGGCGATGTCGCGGTAGCCGATCACACCCTGCAAGGTATTGCCGGGGATTGGCAGGATAAAAGGCGTCGAGCCGGTGGCAATCAACAGACGGTCGTACTCGGCCTCGCTGCCGTCCTCAGCGATGACGATGCGTCTTACGCGGTCGATCTGCACCACTTTGCGGTTGAGCAACAGCTTGATGTGGTTGTCCAGGTACCAGTCGAGGTCGTTGAGCACGATCTCTTCGAAGGTCTGCTCGCCGGCCAGCACCGGTGACAGCAGGATGCGGTTGTAGTTGGTGTGGGGCTCGGCGCCAAACACCGTGATGTCGTACAGGTCGCTGCTCAGCTTGAGCAATTCTTCAAGGGTGCGAACCCCGGCCATGCCGTTGCCGATCATCACCAGTTTGAGTTTCTTCATGTCGTTCTCCGCAATGGCTCGACAAATCGTGCGCAAACAAAAAAAGGCGCCCCCACCAGTTACCTGGCGAGGACACCTTTGTCCGGTCCCGTTCTCTCGGGAAGCTCGACCCTTCGACGTTGAAGGGGCGGCTATATGTGAGTTGTTGATGAAGCTAATGCAGCGGTTGTGCCAAGTCGCCGGACGCCCGTTTTATTGGGATTCCCATCGATATTGCGTGGGAATTCGCCCCCTAGTGGTGCAGCAGCCAGTACAGCAGCACCAGATTGACCAGCAGCGAGACGGTCGCCAGGGTTTGCCAGACCTTGAGCGGCTCGCGCTCCAGCAACGGTTTGGGTCGTACGCTCAATTCACGGCGGTCGGCCTGTTCCAGCACCAGCAACCATTCCTCGGCGGTTTCATAACGTTCTGCGGGCTGTGCGGCCACAGCGCGTTCCAGGCTCAACGGCAACCAGTCCGGTAAATCGGGGCGGTAACGACTGGCGCTGACGGGCTGGGTGAAACGTGGCCGCTGGAAAGCTTCGATTTCACCGTAGGGGTAATGCCCGGTCAGCAGGTAATAGAGCGTGACACCGATACTGTATAAATCCTGTTGCGGCGTAGGACGTTCGCCACTGAAGGCTTCGGGCGCGATAAAACTTGGGGTGCCGGGCAGCAAATGGGCGCGGTCCTCGGAAAGCCCCGGGCAGTAGGCCAGGCCGAAATCCAGCACGCGTAATTCGCCATCATCGCCCAGCAGCAGGTTTTCCGGCTTGATGTCACGGTGCAGGATCTGCCGTCGATGCAGAAGGCCCACTGCCCGCAGCAAACGCTCGGCAATGGACTGCCATTGCGCCAAGGGCAGCGGGCCTCGTTGCTGGAACAGCTGCGCGAGGGTCTGCCCCGAATATTCACGCATCACGTAGTACAAATGCTGACGCCCACTGGCCGCATGCACTTCAGGAAACGCGCGCCCGGCCACTCGTCGCAGAAACCATTCTTCCGACAGCAAGGCTTGGCCGGCGTCGTTGTCATCGTCGCGGTTGAGCGGCAAGGTTTTCAACAGCCAAGCTTGTTGCTGGGCATCGCGCACGCGGTACAGCAATGACTGTCGGCTTTGCGCCAGCAGGCTTTCAACCTGCCAGCCTTCAAAGCGTTGCCCGGCCTTCAGGGGCGGTGGCAGCGGCCATTGCTGCAACTGCACCAGCGCATCGCCCAGGGTCGCGGCGCCTAGCTGGTCGATACGCACCAGCAGCGCGCTGGCATTGTCCTGGCTGGCGGCCAGGTGTGCGGCACTGACGAGCGTGTTCACCGCCACATCGAGATTGGTTTGTTCGCGCAGGATCGCGCTGATGCTGTGGTCGCCCAACGTGGCCCACACGCCATCGCTGAGCAGCAGGAAGCACTCGCCTTCGCGCAGTTCACCGTCGAGAAAGTCCAGCACCAGGTGCTGATCCAGGCCGAGGGCGCGCTTGAGCACATGCTGCATGCCCGGTTGTTCCCACACATGGTCTTGCGTGATGCGCTGCAACTCGCCGTCCAGCCAGCGATACACCCGGCAATCCCCCACATGCGCCAGGGTGAAGCGCTGGCCGCGAAATACCAGGGCGCTGAGGGTGGTCAGCAGCGGCTGGCCACCACCGTTGGCCTGCAACCAGCGGTTCTGTGCCAGTAACAGTCGCTCCAGTGCCTGGGCCACGCCCCAGGTTTGCGGCGTGGCGTAGTAGTCCAGGGCCAGCGCCTGCAAGGTTGAACGGGCGGCCAGGCCACCGTCGGCGCATTGGCTGACGCCATCGGCGATGGCGCACAGGTAACCCTTGCTTGCGGCCAGTTCCGGCATGGGCGTGACCACCCGCAGGGCGTCCTGGTTTTCTGCCCGCGGGCCGATGGCGCTGGCCTGGGCGACGCTCAGTTGCAGGCTCATCAGACGCGTGCGGCGGTCACGGCGGCCGAGCCCCACGTGGTTCTCCAGCGACGCTTGACGCCGTGCAGGCCGAACCAGGCCAACACGCCAAGGCTGGCAAATAACCACAAGGCCAGCTGATAACTGCCGGTGCTCTGTTTGATCGCGCCCATGCCTGCCGCCAGGGCAAAGCCGCCAATGCCGCCCGCCATGCCGATCAGGCCGGTCATCACGCCTATTTCGCGGCGAAAACGCTGGGGCACCAGTTGGAACACCGCGCCATTACCTGCACCGAGGCCGAGCATGGTGCAGACGAAAAGCGCCAGTGCGGCGTAGGAACTTGGCAGGTTGAAACCCACGGCGGCGATGCAAATCGCTGCCACGCCGTACATGCCGAGCAGGGTGCGAATCCCACCGAAGCGGTCGGCCAGCGCGCCGCCCAATGGGCGCATCAAGCTGCCGCCAAACACACAGGCGGCGGTGTAGTAGCCGGCGGTCACCGGGCTCAGGCCGTACTGGTCGTTGAAGTAGCCGGGCAGGGCGCTGGCCAGGCCGATAAAGCCGCCGAACGTCACGCTGTAGAAGAACATGAACCACCAGCTGTCGCGGTCGCCCAGGGCTTTGAAATAGTCGGCCATGGACTTGGCTTTCGGGCGCTCGGGCGCATTACGCGCGAGCCACGCGAACACGATCAGTGTCAGCACCAGCGGGATCAGCGCGAAGCCGAACACATTGCTCCAGCCAAATGCGGCGGCCAGTACCGGCGCCAGCAAGGCGGCAAACACGGTGCCGGAGTTGCCGGCGCCGGCGATACCCATGGCCTTGCCTTGGTGCTCAGCCGGATACCACTGGGAGGCCAAGGGCAGGGCGACTGCAAAGGATGCACCGGCCATGCCCAGGAACACGCCCAGCAACAGCGCTTGCTCGTAGCTATGGATGCCGAGTTTCCAGGCGCCGAACAGGGCGGCGATCACAATCACCTGGCCGATCAGCCCGGCGGTCTTGGGTGACAGCTTGTCGGCCAGCATGCCCATCAAAAAGCGCAGCACCGCGCCTGCCAGGATTGGCGTGGCCACCACCAGGCCGCGTTGCTGGGTGGTCAGGTGCAGGTCGGCGGCAATCTGCACCGCCAGTGGCCCCAGCAGGTACCAGACCATGAAGCTCAGGTCGAAATACAGGAACGCGGCAAACAGGGTCGGGGTGTGCCCGGATTTCCAGAAGCTTGATTTCATCACGCACCTCAACGGTTGGGGGTCTTGTCAGAAGGCCTGTTGGCCCCAATCGCCGGGGCCAAAACGAAAAAAAACGCCGCCATCGAGTTCGCGAGTGCAAACCGGATGGGCGACGTCTTTGTCGTAAAAGGGGCAACCGCCGTTGGCTACCTGTAATAAGTGCTTAGCAAGAGCTGCGCCAGTTCAGCCGAGCAGCTCACTCATGGCGATGATCTGCTCGGCCACCTGGATCAATTTCTGCTGGCGGCTCATGGCCTGGCGGCGCATCAGGGTGTAGGCCTCTTCCTCATTGCAGTGCTTCATTTTCATCAGCATGCCCTTGGCCAACTCGATGCGCTTGCGCTCGGCCAACTGTTGGTCACGGGCCTGGAGCTGGGCGCGCAAGGCCTGGTCGCTTTCAAAGCGGGCCATGGCCACGTCGAGAATCGGCTGCAGGCGCTGGGCCTGAATGCCTTCGACGATGTAGGCGCTGACCCCTGACTTGATCGCCTGGCGCATCACATTGGGGTCGTGCTCATCGGTGAACATCACGATGGGTCGCGGCTGGTCGCGGCTGACCAGCACCACTTGCTCCATCACATCGCGACCGGGTGACTCGGTATCGATCAGGATCACGTCCGGGCGCACCGTTTCGACGCGCGCCGGCAAGTCGATGGTCAAGCCGGACTCATCGATCACCTCGAAACCGGCCTCGGTCAAAGCGGCTTTGAGGCGCCCGACCTTGCGCGGGGTGTCGTTGATCAACAGGATTCGTAACATAGTCGTGGTCCTGTCAGCGCAGTGCCTGGCGGCTGGTAAGGTCCGCCAGGGCATGCAGGCGGAAGCTGCGGGCGTAGGCGGCGGGGTCGGAGCCGTCCCAGATCTTGCCGTCGATCAACAGGCTGCTGCGCATGTCTTGGGCGTTGGCCGGGACGCCAACGGCAGTCGCGGCCTGGCGATACAGGTCCAGTTGCTGCACCTGGCGAGCCACGCCCAGGTAGTCCGGGTCTTCGCGCAGCAGGCCCCAACGTCGAAACTGGGTCATGAACCACATGCCATCGCAGAGGTACGGCAGGTTCACCTCGCCATCAGCAAAAAAGCGCAGGGCGTGCGGGTCTTGCCACTGGTTGCCGAGGCCGTCGTCATAAGCCCCCAGCAAGCGGGGTTCGATGCAGTCGAGCGGGGCATCGAGGTACTCGCGAGCGCTGAGCAGTTGTGCGGTGGAGCGGCGGTTTTCCTGGCTTTGTTCGATAAAACGGCTGGCCTCGAGGATCGCCATAACCAGTACGCGGGCGGTGTTTGGGTAGTGATCGACGAACGCCTGGGTGCAGCCGAGCACTTTTTCTGGGTGGTTTGGCCAGATCGACTGGGTAGTGGCCAGGGTGAACCCCTGGTTTTGCTTGACCGCGCTGGCGCACCAAGGCTCACCGACACAAAAACCGTCGATGCGCCCGGCTTGCAGGTGCGCGATCATCTGCGGTGGCGGCACCACCACACTGTCTACATCTTGCAACGGGTGAATGCCTTGGCTCGCCAGCCAGTAATACAGCCACATGGCGTGGGTGCCTGTGGGAAATGTCTGGGCGAACGTCAGCTTTGTTCGGCTTTGGTGCACGTGGCGGTCGAGTGCCTCAGGAGTGGTCACGCCCTGCTGTTGCAGGCCGTGGGACAGGTTGATGCTCTGGCCGTTCTGGTTGAGCCCCATCAGTACCGCCATGTCGGTGGGCGCCACGCCGCCAATGCCCAGGTGTACGGCATAGATCAACCCGTACAGGCTGTGGGCGGCGTCCAGTTCACCGCTGACCAGTTTGTCGCGCAGGCTGGCCCAGGAGGATTGGCGCTTGAGGTTCAGCGTCAGGCCGTAGGGTTGGGCAAATCCCTGGGTGGCGGCGACCACCAATGAAGCGCAGTCGGTGAGTGCCATGAAACCCAGGTCCAGGCTGCTCTTTTCCGGGGCGTCACTGCCGTTGACCCACGCCAGTGGGGTGTTCACCGGGCTGTTGCCGACCGAGTCGTTCATCAACACCTACCTTTTCTGTCAAAAAAAAAGCATCGCTCCTTCGCATGGCAGTACAAGCCATTGCCGGGTAACGACGCCTTTGTCTGTAAGCCTGCTCCGACGTTGGCGCGAGCTTTGATGCAGAGTCCGTAGCAAGGCACATGCCACGGGGAGGCGGACGGAACCTGCCGTCACCTTTCCATCAAGATTGAAACTCGAGTGCCTTTCAGTATGGCCGCTTCTTTGCGCCCGACTGCCAGGAACACCCAAGTTGCCTATCGATTCACCGACCCTGATGAGCTACCACCGATGAGCTCTCCCTGGCTATGCCGCTGGCTGCTGTGCGGTGCATTGCTGTGGGCCAATGCCTGCGCCTGGGGCGCAAGCTACGAAGCCCGGGATGAAAGCCTGCATACCTTTTTCAGTGCGTTGTCGCATTCTTTGGGGGTGCCGGTCGTTGTCAGCCGCGAAGCGGCGCGTAAACGCATTTGCGGCACCTTCGATCTGGAGGCTGCGCAGCAGACCCTTGCGACCGTCGCCGAGCAGCAGGGCCTGATCTGGTACAGCGACGGGCAGGTGCTTTACCTGTATGACGCCAGCGAAGCAAAAAGCTCGGCGGTTGCGCTGCGGCACATTCCGGTCGACAGGTTGCGCGGGTTCATGCGCCGTTCGGGGCTTGATGAATCACGTTATCCGCTCAGAGAGAGCGGCGCGCGCACGTTCTATGTGTCCGGGCCACCTAATTATGTGAACCAGGTGTTGCACCTGGCCCAACTGATGGACAGGCCGCGCACCGAAGTGCGTGTCGGTAAACAGGCCTTCGGTGTGGTGCAGGTGTTCAACACCCATGTGGCAGACCGTCAGTACGTCATGGGTGACGACAAGGTCAATGTACCGGGCATGGCCACGATGATCGAGAACCTGCTGGCTATCGAGCAGAAGGATGCCAGGCAGCGCCCTCCGGGTTTGCTGGCTGACAAGAGCCTGTTGGTGATGGCCTACCCGGACTCCAACAGCTTGCTGATCAAGGGCAAGCCTGATCAGGTCAAGGTGATAGAGGAACTGGTGGCGGAGTTGGACAAGCCCAAGCGACCAATCGAAGTGTCGCTGTGGCAGATCGATGTAGACCGTAGAGAACTCGACAAGATGGGCGTGGCCTGGGCTCAGGAAACCGGCACCGGAGCCTCCGTGACGCGGGTGCTGGAGCCCTTGGATGACAGCCGTTTGATGGCACAGCTCGGTGTTCTTGAGCGGCGACGCAAAGCCAGGATCACCGCGTTCCCCGTGCTGCTTACCCAAGAGAATGTTCCAGCGGTTTTCCAGGACAAGCATACTTTTTACCTGCCCAAGCCTGGTGCTGACAGCGGCAAGTGGGAGCCCGTTGGGTATGGCACCGAAGCCAGCGTGCTACCACGCTTTGCGGCAGCGAATCAGATTGAAATGCAGCTGACCCTTGAGGATGGCCGTCAACTGGACAGCAAACTCGAGCCAGGCTCGGTCGGGGCAGTAGGGCGGGTGGGAATCAACACGGTGGTGCGCGTGCCTCAGGGCAAGCGACTGTGGCTGGGCGCGTTTGAACGTGAGGGCGGCGTGGGTTCCGGTCGGCGCGCCGAGGTACGGCTGTTTGTGATCCAGGCCCGGGCGGTTGGTGCAGAGCCGCGGATGCTGGCGGGTGCTATCGGGCCGCCGCCGCTGACGCAAAGTCAATATGAGCGTGTGCAACGCGCATTTGTGCGCGAAAACCGCGAAACCTCTGACATCCAATAACTTTCTGAACGCCTATCAACGCTTTCCTGAGTGTTCGTTGCCGGTAATGGCGAAAAGTCCTACGCGATACGCACACAAAGCCTCGATTACATGGGCTTTTCCCTAGCGTTGTTCAGGGGCCGACTTTCTATAGTCGCGGGGTTGGCGTATCGACCGTTTCTGGAAACAAGGTAATCAATGTCAGTAGATCAGGTACAGAGGTGAATATGACCCTCGCGAATGAAGAACTGGCAGCCTCGTGGTTTTTTGCCGGATGGACCTTGCATGTTGATGGCCGGTTAACGGGTGAGGGTGTGGATATTCAGCTGCCACCCAAGGAGTGGCAGGTGCTGCGGTTGCTGTTGGCATCCGGTGGTGTGCTGATGACCAAGGACCGTTTACTCGAGCAGGCCTGGTCCCGTGGCGAGGTTGCGGAAGAGTCGCTCACCCGTTGTATCTATGAATTGCGCAAGCACTTGAGAGAAGACAAAGGCTTTATCAAGACGATCTATGGCAGGGGGTATCGCTTTACCTGTGCTGTCACCGTTCGGCAACACACCCAACGGCTGCCCGGGCAGGCGTGTGTGCCTCGCATCTGTTCGGCCTGTGGCCAGGTGAACCATGATTAAGCGTTTGCGCAAAGGCTTGCTGCTGTGCCTGCTGATGGGCAGCTACCCGGCCTGGGCCAGTTGTTGGGAGGAAGTCGCCGGCCGGTATGACATTGAGCCGGAGCTGTTGAAAGCCATTGCTGTGGTGGAGTCGGGCGCACGCGCGGGCGCGATGAACCCGGGTAATAGCGATGGTTCGCGAGACATTGGCCTGATGCAGATCAACAGCATGCACTTGCCTCGTCTGGCCAAGCAGGGGATTACCGAGGAAAGGTTGCTGACTGAGCCGTGTTTATCGATCGAGGTGGGGGCTTCGATCCTGGCCGACTTCATCCAGCGCTTCGGTTACAACTGGACAGCCGTGGGGTCCTATAATGCCGGGCCGGCACCCGAGCGTGAGGCATTGCGCCTGCGTTATGCAGAAAAAATCTGGGCGCAGTATGAAGCGTTGGTTGCACATCGCCAGTGACGAATGGACGGCACGCCTCGCACCCGGCGTGCCACCCCGGCTATAATCGCGCCACCTTTCGCCGCCATCCGAGTCTAGCCCGCCCATGTATACCCTGGCCCGCCAGCTGTTGTTCAAACTCTCCCCGGAAACCTCCCACGATCTGTCCCTGGACTTGATCGGTGCCGGTGGCCGCCTGGGGCTCAATGGTCTGGTATGCAAGGCACCGGCAAAAATGCCGGTTTCGGTGATGGGGCTCGATTTTCCCAACCCGGTCGGGCTGGCTGCGGGTCTGGACAAGAACGGCGCGGCCATCGACGGTTTTGCGCAACTGGGTTTCGGCTTTGTCGAGATCGGCACCGTGACGCCACGGCCACAACCGGGTAACCCGAAGCCGCGTATCTTCCGTTTGCCCGAAGCCGAGGCAATCATCAATCGCATGGGCTTCAACAACCTGGGCGTTGATAACTTGCTGTCGCGGGTTCAAGCCGCGAAGTACAAAGGCATTCTCGGCATCAATATCGGCAAGAACTTCGACACGCCGGTCGAGCGCGCCGTGGATGATTACCTGACCTGCCTGGACAAGGTCTACGCCCACGCCAGCTACGTCACGGTCAACGTCAGTTCGCCCAACACGCCAGGCCTGCGCAGCCTGCAGTTTGGTGATTCCCTCAAGCAATTGCTCGAAGCCTTGCGCCAGCGCCAGGAAGACCTGGCCGTGCGCCATGGCAAGCGCGTGCCGTTGGCCATCAAGATTGCCCCGGACATGAGCGATGAAGAAACCGTGCTGGTCGCCCAGGCCCTGGTGGATTCGGGCATGGATGCGGTGATCGCTACCAACACCACCTTAAGCCGCGTCGGCGTTGAAGGGCTGGCGCATGGTGACGAAGCGGGCGGCCTGTCGGGCGCGCCGGTGCGGGACCAGAGCACCCATATCGTCAAGGTACTGGCCGCTGAACTGGCGGGGCGCTTGCCGATCATCGCCGTGGGCGGCATCACCGAAGGCAAGCACGCAGCCGAGAAGATCGCTGCCGGCGCCAGCCTGGTGCAACTCTATTCCGGCTTTATCTACAAAGGCCCGGCGTTGATTCGCGAGTCGGTGGATGCCATCGCGGCTTTGCGCTGATAGATCAGCCAAT